>JAILFJ010000124.1 GCA_024697625.1 Oscillospiraceae bacterium | reverse complement strand
GGCCATAGGCGTGGGACAGTATCAGCACGACATGCCCCAGGCGCGCCTTGACGAGACCCTCAGCGGTGTCGTGGAGGACTGCGTCAATGCGGTGGGAGTAGACCTCAATACCGCTTCTCCGTCGCTCCTGGCCCGTGTAGCGGGGCTCAATGCTTCAACAGCAAAGAATATAGTTGCATACAGGGAGGAGAACGGCAGGTTCACATCCCGCGCCCAGGTGCTCAAGGTACCCAAGATCGGCCCCAAGGCGTACGAGCAGTGCGCAGGCTTCCTCCGCGTCACGGACGGAAAAAACATACTGGACAACACCGGCGTCCATCCGGAGAGCTATGAAGCAGCCGAGACGCTCCTTAAGATGTGCGGCCTGGATACTGAAGATGTAGCCAGCGGCAGCGCCGAGGATCTGGGAGCCAGAGTGAAGCTGGTTGGGGAGCAGAAGATCGCCGACAAATGCGGCGTGGGCCTCCCCACTGTCAGAGACATAGTCAACGAACTCACCAAGCCCGGTAGGGACCCCAGGGACGAGCTGCCTCCCACCATGCTTAGGACAGACGTGCTCAGCATAGAGGACCTGAAGCCCGGAATGGTGATAAAGGGCACCGTCAGGAACGTCACCGACTTCGGGTGCTTCGTCGACATAGCCGTCCACCAGGATGGACTGGTACACATCTCCGAGCTTTCCGACAGAAGAGTAAGACATCCTTCGGATGTGGTCAAAGTGGGAGACGTGGTGGACACAGTGGTGCTCAGCGTTGACGTGGCCAGAAAACGCATATCCCTTTCCATGAAACAAGCCAAGAACAAGACCCAGGGCAAATGATTAACCCTGCCCCGGCCGGTCGAACTGATAGGAGAAACAAGTGAATGCATTCCAGATGATACTGTTCATATTGACGCTCGTCATCGACGGAGCTCTTCTTGAACTCGGGAAGAATACTCTGCCGGGATGGCTGCTGTCCGCCGCCGCGGCTGCAGTCTATCTCCGCCTGCGCCGGAATAACCTTGAGGACAGCAGATTCCTGCTGCGCGCCGCGGCATATGTGCTGCTCGTGGTCATTCTTGCGGCCTGCGCTTACGTGTCTTCTCCTCCTGTAAGGGCGATACCGGCTTTCGATTACAGGAACCCGGCGGTCACGCAACCCGTCACGGTCAAGCAGGGGCAGCTCACCGGCGTATGCAACAAGGAGGGAACGGTCGAACTGTACGCGGGAATACCGTACGCAAAACCTCCTGTGGGCGAGCTGCGCTGGAAAGAGCCGCAGGAGCCTGAGAAGTGGGACGGCATACGCGCCTGCGATACCTTCGCCCCCATGTCGATGCAGACCAGGACCAATACGGTCTTTGCCTCTCTCACTGACATTGCGGTATTCCACAGATTCAGCATATCTCTCAAGGACAACTTCCTTGAGCCGATGAGCGAGGACTCGCTGTATCTCAACATCTGGAAGCCCGCAGGCGAGGTAAAGGACGCTCCCGTGCTGTTCTTCATCCACGGGGGATCCCTCACCGGGGGGCAGACTTCGTACAGCGAATACAATGGGGAGGAACTGGCGTCCAGAGGCATCATCGTCGTCAACTGCGCCTACCGCCTCGGCGTGTTCGGCTACTACGCAAGCGATGAGCTCGCGGCTGAGTCTTCCAACGGAACGACCGGTAACTACGGACTGCTGGACCAGATACAGGCTCTCCGCTGGGTAAAGGAGAACATCGCCGCCTTCGGAGGCGACGCGGACAACATCACCATAGCGGGAGAGTCCGCCGGTTCATCCAGCGTAAACGCGATCTGCGTGTCTCCTCTCGCAAAAGGGCTCTTCCGCCGCGCCGTAGGAGGAAGCAGCAGCATCACTGCCATTAGGCCGTACCACACCTTCAGGACGATGGAAGCGGCGCTGAAGATGGGAAACAGCATAAAGGAGGAGTTCGGCTGCTCTTCCGTTTCCGAGCTGCGGCAGGTGAGCGCAGAGAAGCTGGTAAACACCAGATACACGAATTCCTCCATGACCGTGGACGGATATGCGATAACAGAACAGCCCTATCTCACATATGAGAAGGGAAACAACAACGAGGAAGCGCTGCTCAACGGCTTTAACACCCACGAAGCCGATCTGTTCATGCTCTTCGACAAGGTGAGCGCGGAAGACTATGTCGGTGCCATCAGACCTGTTCTGGGAGACAATGCCGAGGAAGCAGTGAAACAGTATCCGCCCAGGCCTGTGGACAAGAGATATCACTACATAGTGGAACGGGGAGGAGACGCCAAGGGCTCCTGTAACGAGATCTATTCCGCAGCGTGGTTCACATACAGCCACTTCAGCTGGTCCCGGTACCTGACGGACAATGGTTCCCCGGTTTATGCCTACTGGTTCGACAAGGACAACAAGGGGCTAGGGAGCAACCACGCGGGAGAGCTGCCTTACTTCTACGGCAATCTTGGTCGTCACCGGTGGCTGTACGGTGAAGATGACGACGCGTTGTCTGAGACGATGATGCAGTATCTGCTGAACTTTGTCAGGACAGGAGATCCCA
>JAILFJ010000086.1 GCA_024697625.1 Oscillospiraceae bacterium | reverse complement strand
ATCTGATGACTTCTTGTCCTTTCTGTTTTGTCTGGGCAACTTAACTTCAGGACTGTCATGCTCTTCTTTCAATACCTTATTCTCTTTTACTCATTAAAGTTTCGTGATGATCCAAAAAATGGCTTTCATGTAGCCAAAATGCAGCCGGTAAAAATATGAAATCTCGGAAAATGCAGGAATACCAGCACTTTCCGAGACCGAAAACCAAAAATTTTTTATTCCCACTCGCCAAGCAAATCCCGACTTTAACTGCTTTTGTTTAGGAGATTTGACTCGACGTGACTCCGTTTGATTCCCATTATCCTCAACCCCTGGGGTCTACGGACTTTTGCTATCAAAAAGCTATCAACGACGCTATCACAGGTCCGGTTTGTTGGAGCTGTTTACAGCGGCTTGGACGATTAACAGGAATGCTTTGTGCGTTTGTGATACGCTTCTTGGTGTGATTACTATAGCACAGGATTGCCCGGTTTTCAATGCTGTCATTATAAAAAAGCTATGAAATCAGGTGGAACCGGCATGCAACCGGGACAGTCAAAGAAAGGACAAGCAGCGTGAAAGCACATGGAAAAGAAGGCCTGTAGAGCTTGTAAAGACTTTTCCCTCCCTCTCCTCGCCCGCCACCTTGAAATTAAACAAACCCCAAGATATAATAGGTTAAGAACCATACAGGAGGATAACCACATGATGATCTCTACCCGCGGGCGCTATGCACTGAGAATTCTTGTGGATCTGGCCGAGAACCAGAACGAGGGATACATTACGCTCAAGGAAGCTGCCGAGCGGCAGGAGATCTCCGAAAAGTATTTGGAGAGCATCGTAAAGGATCTGGTGAAAGGGCAGTTCATAGAAGGCGTGCGCGGGAAAGGCGGCGGCTATCGGCTTTCCAGACCGGCTGAAGAGATCAGCGTTTTGGATGTCCTGCAGTCGGCAGACGGTACGATCGCTCCCGTAGCCTGCCTTGAGGAGGGCAGCGCGCCCTGCTCCCGTGCGGCGGTCTGCAAGACGCTCCCGCTCTGGAAAGGGCTGGACAGAGTTGTCAGCGAATATCTCAGCGGCTTTACCGTGCGGGATCTGGCAGAAGAGAAAGTACAATAACGAATCAGTGATTAGTATAAGACCAAAGGATATGACACCGCCATATCTGTTCTGCATCTGTTTTTTCGCAATCTCATGCCCCAGGTTGCCAGGCAGACCGGGATACGAGACGAAGATCCTCCTTATGATTTTCTCGGTCAATCTGTCTGTTATTGTCTGACTCGTTTATCGGACCGGCGAACAACCACGCTTCCCACCGCCTGAATAATCTGTACGATCACCACAAGAAAAAGCACGCATACCCAGGTGACGTCGGGCTTACTGCGCTGATGTCCGTATACGATGGCAATCTGGCCAAGGCCCGTTCCTCCGATGGTAGCGGCCATGGCTGAGTAACCGAGAACGGTCACCATGGCGATCACACTGCCGGTGATTAAGGACGGCTTCGCCTCCGCGAGCAGCACCTTGCAGACAATCTGAAAATTGTTGCAGCCCATGGCCTGTGCGGCCTCGATGACGCCTGTATCAACCTCCTGCAGGGAGCTCTCCACCATCCTCGCGATGTATGGCGCCGCAGCGATGACCAGCATGACAATCATCGCGGAATTCCCAAGAGAAGAGCCGACGATGAATTTTGCCACGGGCAGCATCGAAACCATCAACACGATAAAAGGAATGGATCGGAAGAAATTCACTGCAAAACCCAGCAGCCTGTTCAGCCATGGCAGCGGGCGCAGTCCGTTCCGGTCGGTCACATGGAGGATGACGCCGAGAGGCAGGCCGAACAAATAGGCAATCACTGTGGAGAGCACCGTCATATAGACTGTCTCCCAGATGCCCTTCTGAATGAGCCCCGCATGCCAGAGCTTCAGGAAGATATCCGAAAAATGCACGTCTTATACCTCCTCGTACGGAATGCCGTTGCAGTTGAGCCAGACGATGATCTTTTCCGCCTGATACCGGTCGGTGGGAAGCTCAATGATGGTATAACCATAGATGACGCCCTCCAACTCTCTGGTGTTGGCCATCAGAATGCTGACCGGCGCCTGACAGGCTAGTATCATTTCCGCAATATGTGGTCCGATTGTCGTCTCTCCATTGAACTTCAGCCGCAGGCGTTTGCCGCCTTCGGTTTCAAGTACCGTGCGCTCACGCGGGATAATCAGATCGCGGGCAATCTCTGATTGCGGGTTGGTAAAGACTTCACTGACTTTTCCCTCTTCGGCAATATGGCTCTGATTGATCACCGCAACCCGGTCGCAGATTTGATCGATGACCTTCATCTCATGGGTGATGATGACGATCGTAACGCCCATTTCCCTGTTGATCTGCCGCAGCAGTTCCAGAATCGAGCGGGTGGTGTTGGGATCCAGAGCGGAGGTGGCTTCGTCGCAGAGAAGGTATTTCGGGCTTGTCGCAAGCGCTCTTGCAATGGCGACACGCTGTTTCTGCCCGCCGGAAAGCTGCGATGGATAGGATGCCTCGCGGCCGTCGAGCCCGACAAGCTTGAGTAACGCTCTTGCCCGTTTTCTTACGGCTTGGCGTTCAACACCCGCTATCTCCAGCGGGAAGCAGACATTCTTCAACACCGTGCGCTGCTCCAGCAGGTTGAAGCCCTGAAAAATCATGCCGATGTTCTGACGGAGCTTCAGCAGCGACCGGCGGTTCAGCGTGGTCAGACTTTCCCCATCGACCAGCACCTCGCCGGATGTCGGGGTTTCCAGCAGGTTGATACATCGTACAAGTGTGCTTTTGCCCGCGCCTGAGAGCCCGATGATGCCGAAAATCTCACCGTCCCGGATATTAAGGTTAATGTCATCCAGCGCCACAATGTCCTGTGTCGCGGTTTTATATGTTTTACAGAGATGTTTCAGTTCAATCATGATGTCTCCCGGTAAAAACTGATGTAGAATCTGAATTTTCTGAATCCGTTGATGAACAGAGCTTCCGCTCCATGCTTATCCCGATTTTCGTACAGTCTCGAAGCTGAATGTGTCTAAAAACCTCCGGGCGCGTTCTGTCTGCGGCCGGCTGAAGAACGCTTCCGGGGCGGATTCCTCCACAATCTTTCCCTTATCGAGAAACACCACCCGGTCCGCCACCGCGCGGGCAAACTGCATTTCATGCGTCACGATGATCATTGTTCTGCCCTGCCGGGCCAGATCCAGCAGTACGTCCAGAACCTCCCGCACCATTTCAGGATCCAGTGCGGCGGTCACTTCATCAAACAGAAGCAATTCCGGATGCATGATCAGAGAGCGCACAATCGCCACACGCTGTTTCTGGCCGCCGGAAAGCTGACGGGGGAAATCATTCGCCCGGTTCTCCAGACCGACACGAGCCAGGAGCTCCATTGCCTCCTGTCTCGCTTCCTCCCGCTTTCGCTTCTGTACAATGATTGGCGCGAGAATGATGTTGTCCATGATGTTTTTATGCGGAAACAGCTCGTAGCTCTGGAAAACCATCCCGATCTGCTGCCGGAGCTTCGGCAGATTTTTCTCGTTTTCGTGGATATCCCGTCCCCGGAGCAGAATCCTTCCGCCCTGAACAGGCTCAAGCGCATTGATACATCTCAGCAAGGTGCTCTTCCCACAGCCGCTTGGCCCCACAACCACCAGAACTTCTCCCTCGTCTACGAAAAGACTCAGATTCTTCAGAACCACATGGCTATCGTAGCTTTTCTGCAGGTGTTCTATTTTCAGCAGTTCAGCCGCCATGTCAACTCCACCTCTTTTCCAGCGTTTTTGACAACAGGCTGATTGGCCAGCAGGCGAGAAAATAAAGAAGGAATACCGTCAGATATACGCCAAAGGCCGCATTAGGGCTCGACATGCGGTTTGCTTCAATGATCTGCTGGGACACTTTCAGCATTTCCACCACGCCGATCATCAGGACAAGGCTGGTCGTTTTAATCATACGGGTGATCAGGTTGATGGAAAGGGGGATCAGCCGCCTCAGCGTCTGTGGAAGCACGATGTGCCGGAGAATCTGGGGACGAGTCATGCCCAGGGCGGCTGCGGACTCGGTTTGCTGCGCCGGGATGCTGATCAGAGCCCCGCGCACAAGGTCGCCCATCTCAGCTGTCCCCCAGAGAGAAAACACAATGACCGATGACAGTTCACCGTCCAGATTCCACCCGAACCAGCGTGTCGTTCCAAAGAAAACCAGGAATAGCAGAACCATCTGCGGCATGACACGGATGAATTCCAGATAAAAACGTGTCAGAACAACAAGCACAAGGTTATTCCTTGTCATGAGCATACCCAGCAGCATACCGAGGGGAATACTGATGGAGACAGCGAGCAGACTGATCCGCAAGGCGGTCCAGAGGCCACCCAGAAGACGGACGAAATTCCGGCCCTTCCACAGGACCTCAAGTCCCAAATCCGGCATAGCGAAGCCTCCTTTCTACCCAGGTTCCGAGCAGGGAAACCGGGAGAAGAATCATCAGATAGAAGAATACCAGGAGGAACAGACTTTCTGTGGTGCTGTAATACAAACCGATGAGATCTTTCGCTGTAAACATCAGATCCATCAGGCTTACGGCGCTGAAGACACTGGTCTCTTTCAGAAGAAAGATCACGTTTGCCAGGATCGCCGGGATGCTGACGGAAACCGCCTGGGGGAGGATGACATGAAGCAGGGCCTGATTTTTACTCAGACCAAGGCTGAACGCGCTTTCCTTCTGGACAGAATCCACCGCCTCAAGGCCGCTGCGAAATGCCTCCGCCATATAGCCTCCGCCAAGAAAGGCCAGCCCAGCAACCCCACAGATCTCCGGGGATGTCCGTATTCCGACTTTGGGAAGCCCATAATAAATGAAAAACAGCTGGATCAGAAGCGGCGTATTGCGACTGATTTCAATATAACAGGATGCGATCTGACAAAAGACGGGTATTTTCCAGTAACGTACTGCCGCACAGATCAAACCGACCAACAGGGCAAGGAAGATCCCTTCCGCGCCGAGTCGGACGGTCAGACCTGCCGCCGTCTGAAACAGCGGAAAATAACTCCGAAGAACCTGTATATCCAAGGTTTCACGCCTTCTCTCTTGCTTGTTTTCTCTTTCTCTCCGAAGCTCCCTGCAACGAAGCGAGATTCCTCCATCATGTCGCCGTAAAACGCCGGCGAATTTCAGATGAGTCAATTGAAATTCGCCGGCTGTCCTTTTTTGCTTTGTAAAAAGGATCCTGAGCTCTTATGTCACTGGTACAATCTCCGCACCGGATTCAGCGTTGTAAGCCTCAACCGCACCATGCTGCAGCACATAGACCAGAGCCTGAATGGCAGGAGACTCTTCATTGCCATCTCTGACGGCGACAATGTTTCCGTAGGTCTGAGCTGCATCGCCGGATGCATCCTCGATGGCGAGGGCATCCGAGATGTGGTAGCCGCCGGCCAGGGCGTAATTGTAATTGATCACGCCCAGGGTGCCTTCGTCGCTGTTCTTCAACTGGGCGGGGATGGTCTCGGCGTTCACGGCGCTGATGTTAAAGCCCCCGTCATCCACGATATCCAGGACCGTAATGCCGTTTTCAACGCTGGCATCCTCCGGGAGGGCGATCAGGCCCTCCTGCTGCAGAAGCAGCAGCGCGCGGGTGCCGTTGGAATCATCTCCGGGGATGATAATGGTCGCTCCTTCGGGAACATTCTCAAGGCTGTCAACTCCGTTTGCATAGATACCAAAGGGCTCGTAATGAACCTTGCCGGCGCTGACAAGATGGGTGCCGTTGGCCTCATTAAAGCTGTTGAGGTACGGGGTGTGCTGGAAGTAGTTGGCATCCAGGTTTCCGTCCTCCAAGGCGGTGTTCGGTAGAATGTAATCGTCATAAATTACGATATCCAGTGTGATGTTGAGCTCGGCAAGCTGATCCTTCACAAGCTCCAGAATCTCCGCGTGCGGAGTCGAGCTGGCGCCCACCTTCAGGGTGACCGCTTCCGCCAGGGGCTCCGGCGCTGCTTCGTCGGAAGCAGCGGATACAACGCCGCCTTCTACGACGAGGCTGTCTTCATAATCCAGACCATAGGTATCTGCCAGCGTCGCCTCATAATCTGCGTGGAAAAACTGCTCGCTGCCCAGCGCAACGATCTCTGCGTTCAACCATTCCAGCAGTGTGCTATTGCCCTTGGAGACGGCGGGTGCGATGGTGTCCTGGCTGCCCAGAGAAGGAATACCAACGGTGTATCCCTCATTCTGCAGAGCATAGGCGATCACTTCCGTGTTATCGTTCGCCCATGCGGAGGCACTTCCGTTTTCCAGCGCGTTTTTGGCATTGGCATAAGTATCAAACTTCTGCAGCGTGATTTCCGGGTTGTTCTCAATCAGATAGGTCTCCGCGGTAGTGCCGGAAATCACGATGACCCTGTCGTTCTCGCCAAGCTCGCCGAGGTCTGTAATCACCCTGCTGTCAGGAGACACAACGCCGAGGGCCACATTCATATAAGGCAGTGCGAAGTCGACCTTCTTTGCGCGCTCGGCTGTCACGGTAAAGTTTGCAAGAATGATATCAACCTTTCCTGTCTCCAGATATTCCACACGATTTGCCGCCTCAGTGGAAACATAGTTGATCTTGACACCGAGATCCTGGCCGATGCGTTCGGCAAAATATACATCATATCCCTGATAATCCCCGTTTTCGTCAACATAGCCGAAGGGGTTTTTATCTGAGAAGACGCCGATGTTGATCGTTCCGTCCTCCAGAATTTCATCCAGAGTCCGGTAAACCGGATCGTTCGCCGCCCCGGCCAGAGTCACGGGGAAGAGGACGGCAACCAAAAGCAGAGCAAGGAGCACGGACAATGTTTTATTAAATGTTTTATTAATAGTAGACATGAGTAAGACCTCCGTTGATGTGAATAAAATTGAGAAATGCTCTGTTCCCTCTCGCAGGCAGATATGCTGCGAGGGACATGCCTTTTTAACATCGGTCTGTATACATTCGCCCGTTCCGGAAGTTTTCCCGAAGCAGGATTTCAAACCACAGGTTCATGAAATCATCCTCACTCACAAACAATAAAAATACCGGGGAGCCCGATGGACTCTCCGGTTACTCTGTGGAACAGCGGAAGGCCTCAATTGGGCAACACAAAGCGCATGCGCATCTCACAGCGCACGTCACAACACATCATGCAGTTGCGGTTCGTCTTACGCATTAAGGGGCCTCCAATAAACTATTTACATACTATTTTAATATGTTTGTATCACAAATGACACTCCCTGTCAAGCGGGAAGTTGCTCATAATGTGAAGATCTGATTGCGCTGCATAGATGCCAGGAAAAGAAATGCGTCTCCTGATCATACTTTGTCATGAGCGTTAGCTTGCAGTTTTAAGCATAAAGCTCAGGACGACGGAGAGCGATATAGGGCTTTCGCTCTCTTGTCTCTCTCGCCGCGGACAGATCGATCTCCGCATACAGCAATTGCTCCTGATCGTTGGCGAGCGCAATGGTTTCTCCGTTAAAATCCGAAACCAGGGATTCGCCGGAGAAATCCATCTCACCCTCCAGTCCGACCCGGTTACACATGGCGACGTTGACGCTGTTCTGAAAGGCTTGAATTTTGATTTCCCACTGGAACAGCTCAGACGGCTCATCTTTTGTGTTGGCGGTTGGAACCAGGATCAGTTCTGCTCCGAGCAGAGCCTCGGTGCGGATGCTCTCGGGATAGTGCCGGTCAAAGCAGACCACAATCCCGATGCATCCGATTGGCGTATGAAAAACCTGAAAGCCCTCCTCGGAAGGGGTATAATAGTCCTGTTCGTAAAATTGCGGGCACTGGGCGATGTGTACCATCTTCTGCTTGCCGATGATTTCACCCTGACCGTCAATCAGAAGACTCATGTCGTATGCATTTCCGTACTCGCCGATATAAAAGTTCGGAACAGCATAAATGGAATTTTCCCGACAGGCGTTGCATACCTGCTGAATATAGGGATGCTTCATAGACAGAAGATATTCTCCGACCGGCTGTGCTGCATACTGCGGAAAGAAGGGTGTCAACTGAACCTCCGGGAAGCAGATCAGCTCCGCGCCCTTCCCGGCTGCCTCCTGAATACAGGAGACAGCCTTTTGAAGATTATCCTCCATGCGATTTGCAATCTTCAACTGTGCAAGCGTGATCTTCATTCATCTGCTCCATTCAGTATCGATATGGTATCCCCTGGTCTGGCAAAACCCTCTTCCAGAACCTTTACAAAGATCCCCTCGCGCGGCATGACGCAGTCACCGGCCTGCTGACGGATCGCGCAGTCCGCATGGCATTCCTTGCCAATCTGCGTTATCTCGCAGATCGCGCTGCCGATGCGGAGATGGGTTCCGACAGGGAGTTCACAGAGCGTCAGACCGTCACATAGAATGTTTTCCGCAAAGGCGCCGGGGAAAAGCAGAGTGCTGATCTTCTCCTGCAGGCGGTCCACGCTCGCCTGGCTCAGCAGACTGACCTGACGGTACCATTTCCCGGCATGGGCGTCGCCGTCAATCCCGTGATTCGGCAGTAAGTGTACGGAATCGACAGGATGCTTCTGCTGTCCTTTTTTCTCGCTGATACAGACTGCAATGAGGGTTCCGGTCTGTGACATTTTATCGACAGCTTTCCAGAGGATTTCTCAGATTGACATTACTCCGCGAACAGAGGTGTGGACAGATACCGGTCACCGGTATCCGGAAGGAGCGCGACGATCGTCTTGCCCTTGTTTTCCGGCCGCTTGGCCAGCTGGATCGCGGCCCAGACTGCGGCGCCAGAGGAGATGCCGACCAGCACGCCCTCTTTCCGTCCGACAAGCTTACCGGCGGCAAAAGCGTCCTCATTCTCCACGGCGATGATCTCATCATACACAGCGGTGTTCAGCACGTCCGGGACAAAGCCCGCGCCGATGCCCTGGATCTTGTGGGCGCCTGCCGTCCCCTTGGAGAGGACCGGCGAACCTGCGGGCTCTACCGCCACGACCTTCACGGCGGGATTTTGCTCCTTGAGGTATTCGCCCACGCCGGTGATCGTGCCGCCGGTCCCGACGCCCGCGATAAAGATATCCACCTTGCCGTCGGTGTCCGCCCAGATCTCCGGCCCGGTCGCGGCTTTGTGGACGGCGGGATTCGCCGGGTTTACAAACTGCCCGGGGATGAAGGCGTTTGGGATCTCTTTCGCCAGCTCGTCAGCTTTGGCAATGGCGCCCTTCATGCCCTTGGAGCCCTCGGTGAGCACCAGCTCCGCGCCGTAG
>JAILFJ010000060.1 GCA_024697625.1 Oscillospiraceae bacterium | reverse complement strand
TTTATCTTTGTTGACGAGGATTGTCAATGGGGAATTATGCCAATTTTTCAAATAATTCGATGAATTCAGGAATGTTTTTATGATTTTTTGCTCCGGCTATATTTCAAACATACCTAAAAAGGGAAATCGGTGTGTTTAGATCGACCTCGATTCTTCTCGGTTTTTCGCCCATTCTGTCGGTACAGATTTTCCGGGCGGTTATGCCCGAACGCTCATGAGAGCGTGAGACTTATACTTACCGCTCGATCCCAAAGTATTGGAGCGAGGCTTTGAAGCCGATAGATTCAACCGGAGCTGCCATCATTTTTCTTGCTCCGCGATCCGGCAGAAGGCCCTCGCGGTGCGCTTCTCCGAGTCCTGAAAGTGGTTGCCCGGATTCCATTCCAGCGTGACGCTATGATCGGCCTGCAAGAGCGCATACTGTTTACGGATGCAGTCGCCGACTGTGGCCATGAGGGGATTCTTTGCCCGTTCTTCCCTGTCGCCGAGACTCAGGTACACAGCCTTTGCCTGAACCGAGTTTTCTTTCACATAGTCCATCCAGCCCGGAAACCACACCGAGGGTGAGGCTGCCGCAATGCCGGAAAAAGCATCCGTCCTGGTCGCGGCCCAGAGCGCGAACAAACCCGCCAGGGAGTAGCCGCCGATGCAGAGCTTCATATCTGCGCCAAGCCGCCTGCGCAGCTCTGGCAGCAGACTGTCAAGGATAAAGGAAAGCGTCTCCTCCGCCATCCCGCCGAAGGGAATCTTCCCGAATACCGGCGGCGCTTCCCAGGGGCTTAGCTCTCGGTTCCAGTCCTTGACTTCAAAAGACGCCAGCGCAAAGGGCAGGGCACAGTCCCGCATGGCTTCGATCTCGGCATCCAGCAGCTCCGTGTCATGCTCGTCCACCGGCTGGAGGCACAGGATCTGCGGCGCATCGTCCGTATAGAGTGTGACGGCGCGTCCGTCCAGTTCAAAGTATTGTTTCCGCATGGCGCATCAGCTCCTCCTTTTTGCGGATATGGGCATAGAACACAAAGCAGGCGGTGATCTGTGCCAGCGTCGAACAGGGGACACCGAGCCCAATATAGAACAGCCGCCCCGTTGCCCGGCTCATCCACCAGGCAACTGGAATGCGGATCAGAAAGGCCGCCGCGATGCCCAGCACCATGACGAAGCCAGTCTCGCCGAGACCGTTGAAAAAGCCGATGAAGCAGAACAGGAAACAGGTCAGCAGGCAGTCGATGCCGTAGGCCCGCAGATAGTCAAAGCCTGCCGCGATCACATCTTTATCTCTGGCAAAGATGCCGCACAGCAGATCCCCGTGGAAGAAAGCCGCCCAGAACATCACCGCGCCGAAGGCCGTGGAAACCAGAATGGCAATTTTCAATCCACGCTCAGCCCGTTCGTTCTTTCCCGCACCGTGGTTCTGCGCCACATAGGCGCTCATGGCCTGCATGAAGGCCAGGGGGATCAGCATGATGAAGGCACACACCTTCTCCGCCACACCCACGCCCGCAGAGGCAATGAGCCCCAGGGCGTTCACGATGGCGAGGATCACCAGAAACGACAGCCCCACCAGCAGGTCCTGCAGGGCGATCGGCGTGCCGAAGCGGACAATGCGCCGCAGGATCGGACTTTCGATGTGAATATTCCTCTTTGAAAACGAAAACGGAAGCGCCCGGCGGCTGAGCACCAGCAGAGAGATCAGCACGCTCACCGCCTGGGATACGACCGTAGCGACAGCCGCTCCGGCTGCGCCCATGTGCAGTCCGGCCACCAGCAGAAGGTCGCCCGCGATGTTGCAGGCGCTGGCAATGGCGACGGTCATCAGCGGTGTGCGGGAATCGCCTAAGCCCCGCATGATGCTGCCCAGCACGTTGTATGCCACGATCATCACCGAGCCGAAGCCGCAGATGGCGATATAGCGCTTCGTCTCGTCAAAGGCCTCCTCCGGTGCGTTCATGGCACTCGCAAGCGCGCCGGACAGCAGCGGGATCAGCGCCGTGAGCGCCGCGCCCACGAGGAAAAACATCACCACGCTGGTGCCGATGATCTGGCCACCCTCTTCCCGCTTGCCCGCACCGATTTTCTGGCCAAGCAGAACGGTCGTGCCCATGGCGAAGGAGCTCACGAGCCCGGTGACGGTCTGCATGATCTGGGAGCCCACCGCCACGCCGGAAACATCCTGCGCCAGTGCGTACTTGCCCACGACCAGCAGGTCCACCGCGCCGTAAAGCGCCTGCAAAAACAGGGCCAGCAAAATCGGCATCGAGAACGCCAGCAGCGGCCCCAGAATCGGCCCCCTGGTAAAATCCTTGATCTGTTCCTGTTCCACAATTTCCTCCAAAAAAGCCGGATAAGCAAGCAGGCGTCTCAGCCCGCTCTCTTATCCGGCTTCTCATTTCTCATGAATGATTTGCCCTCCGAGGCGTCCGTAGCTTATCAGATTTTGTGGGGCTTGTCAAGAAACGGAAGACCTGTATCAATTCATTCGCGCAACTACCGGCTCCGTTCCTACAGCTTTTTCCGGTTTTAGTCAAGTTAAAAGAAAAACCTGTCTTTCATGCATTGTCAGAAAAGTAATCCGAATCTACTCGCTTTATCTTATATGTTTTCTGAGTTGTTACACCAAGTTCATATTCTATCATCAGTTCCGTCAGTTTCTGACTATCGACCAGAATAATATGTTGTGCCTCCGCAAATTGTCTTGCACCGGGTGAAAACTTTGCGGTCGTAATGAATAACCCCTTTTCTACTTTGGGCGGACCCATCATAGCACCGGCAAATTTCTGTATTTCGGGCTTGGTGATCGTTGTATCTGGCTTCCACCGCTTGGCTTGAATATAAATCAAGTTAAATCCGAGTTTGTCCTCATGAATGATCCCGTCGATTCCACCGTCGTTGCTGGATTTTGTCACGAATCCATCACCATATCCCATTGCTCGCATGAGATCAACCACTAAGGATTCAAAGAAGTCAGAAGACTGATTCATGATTTCTGTCAACAAATCATCTGCCAAGGCATCATTGATTGATTTATAGACACGCTCAAACGTCTCTTGCGGGGTTTCTTCCGATGTTGTTAATGGATTACTTGCTGCCTGACTTTCAGGTGACAATTCTGACGGGCCCTTTTTGAAATCCTTAAAAGCAGGATACTTCTCCATCAAATATGAATCTGTAATGTCAACACCGCTGGCAAGGAGTTTTTTACCTTCAGAAGTGATACTTACAAATGCACGTTTTGGACTCTCAATCAGCCCAGCCTTTTTCAAATATGTCTTTGCCCAGCCGACACGGTTTGCAAAAACAGTCTGTGTGCCACTTGGGAGTTGCTCAGATAGGTTTTCATCACTTAATTGCAATTGCTCTGCAATAGCATCTTTAACTTTGCTTATATTGTGGGGCATTCCATCCTGAATCGCAGCGAGAAACGGTGAATACAGTTCGTTATACTTTGGCAGACTCATGATTTATCTCCTTATTCCCGTATTAAATGGTACAATCAAAAGTTAGTATCTATTATCAAGCTGGTTTATGGCCGCTGCACTATTGTGCGTATTGACGCCATTCACTGCTCAAGATTTCAGGCGGTAAGTTCGATTCTTATTTCCGCCGGAGGTAATAACAATATTTTCTTTGATCAGTTCAAGAAGATAATCCCTGACTCGAGATGGCTTTAGATCTATATATTCAGCTATCTCTGCGGATTTGGCGTCAGGATGAACGGTTAAATACTCGATAATAAGCTGCCTTTTCGCCGTTTTGTTTTTATCGCCGATTTTTATCGCCGATTTTCCGCTGCCCATCGGCGATAAAGGCAGCGATAAAACCGTCCGATCCGGATCAAAGGACTGCGTGAAGGTCGGCTCGGCCCAACCTTGGTCACGCCAGACACGGAAGATGTTTGGAATACCGCTGCCGGCGCGCTCGCCCACATCAATCATGTTAAACATCTTGAGCATGGCCCCGTTGCGCGGATCGGAGACACCGCCGCTCTTGGCAGCATCTATCTCAATACGGAAAATGCCGGGGTTGGACATCGTGATTGCCTCGCGCTTGTTGATGATCACAAGCCCCTGGCGGCCATAGTAGTCCGCATTGACCAGACAGTTGGCCAGCGCTTCACGGATGGCCTGGTGGACCGGGGTGTCATCCACACGATACAGCCCGTCCATAGTAAAGGGCACTTTGACGTTCAGCTGCAGCCGGTTATATACACGATAGAAGAAGTCGAACACGTTCCCGCTCCAGTCACCGGAGGAGGAAATGATCCGATCCGTCCAGCGATGAGTGTCATCGTATTCTTCCCGATAGTCCAGAAAGTACTGCGGGTATTCGCGGACAATCTCATATTCGTTACCGAACATCAGCAGCCCGGCAGCTGTGGGATGCCGCTTCCCGTCCTCGCCGATCCCGGCAGCACCCATCTTCACAAGGAAGTCTTCGTCCTCCAGCGTGTCCCAGACATGTCCGGGACGGGAAAGACGCATGCGCTGGCGATAGGCACGGAGACTCTCAGAATTGAATACATCCATTCCCATCTCGTTTAGAACCAGCATGTCCTGCGTTTTGACGGAGGCGTCACGGTACATGGCGTGCAGTTCCTCGCTGGTGCATTTGTAATCGCCTTCTCCATTGCGGCGATAGGTTCCGGATACAGGGTTGCCGTCCACATACACAGGCTTATAGCTGCGATCCGCGCGAGGAACAGTGATTACAACGATGTGATCGCCGTTTACCTCATGGATGGACACATCCTTGCTGGAGAGAATATTCACGCTGGCTTTGTTGGGATTATTGATCATATCCCAGAATTCCTTCACCAGCTTTTCCGGATCGGGCAGGTCGACCGTGTGCAGCGACTTGTCCGCGTACTCTTCTACGCCCAGCAGAATAATGCCGCCCAGCGTGTTGGCAAAAGCGGAATAGGTTTCCCAGATACTGTGGGGAAGACCGCCCAGCGCTTTCTTTGCCTCGATGCGGTTATTCTCCCGATATTGCTCCAGTTTAGTGAATTCAATCATGACCGCCCTCCTCGTCACGCACCAGTTCCACAATATCGCAGAGATCGCAGTCCAGGACCTTGCAGATCTTCACCAGCAGGGCAGTGCTGACATGCTCGTTCTTCCCCAGCTTCGCCAGTGCAGTCGTGGTCATCCCGGTTGCCAGACGCAAATCCTTTTTCTTCATACCCTTATCAATAAGCAGCTTCCACAGCTTGTTATAGCAGACTGTCATGACGCTTACCCCATGTCCATAAATTTCTAAAATAAGTATAACACGCAAGACCTATTTATACAATCAGGAATCCAAAAAATAGATTTTCCTTTCTCCACTTTACCGATACACTATAACCGGTTTCTGCAGCTCAATTGCAAAAGCAAGTTCCAGTTTGCAAACATGTGTCGATTCCTGCCTTTTATGAAATGATCCGATCTGTGTCGATTTGAGTTGTAATAATCGTATTATACAGCTGAAAACCCTGACTGTCAAAATTTCAGACTGTCATGATTACGGCGTTCGGAAAAGGAGATGCTTATCAACACGATGCCGTTGTCAATCCAATTCATATAATTGTGCTGATTGGGGAATATTCACTGATAAAGTCTTTGTCATTGTGCCTGTTGACTCAACAGACAAATTGTAGTACAATCGCATTACAAGGAGGCGATGGTATGGCAATGGAATCTACACTTCAAGTGAGGATGGATTCAGCCTTAAAAGCGGAGGTCGAAGCGCTCTATAAGAGCCTCGGTACCAGCTTTGCGGAAGCAGTTCGCATCTTCGCGCAGCAGAGCATCCGTGAGGGCGGTATGCCCTTTACTCCCTCACTGAAATCATGGGATGAGCTTACACAGGATGAAATTGATGCCAGGCTCCGCAAGAGCATGGCAGATGTATCGGCGGGCAGAGTGCTCTCTCAGGATCAGCTTGATGCGAAGATGAGGGAGAGATTTGTGCGTGGATGAGTTGAAGCAATATAAAATTGTCTACACAGAAGCCGCAGAGGAGGACATCTTATCCAAAGCGGAATACATAGAAAAAGCTTACCATGACAGTGATCTTGCTTACAAGTGGTACACGCGGCTGCGGACACAGATCCAAAAGGATTTATCATTCTTACCATATAAGTATCAGTCATATGATGTTGGGGTGTGGGCTGGCCAAGGCATCAGGGAATATGTCCTCAGAAATGATATCATATTGTACTCGGTGGATGAACAGAACGCTTCTGTACTGATCCATGCTTCATTTACACGAGGCAAAAATATCGCTGAAGACATTTGGGAAGAATAGGCTCTTCTCTTGAGCCCATTGGAGAACCGCTTTTCTCCCGTAGGTGAAAAAGTAATAAGAATGAACAGGCATGCCGTCCGAGAAATACGAACGGCATGCCTGTTTTTTCGCTTTGCCAGGAGTTGTGTGTATTGCCGCAAATTATACCAGTGTCGAGTTTGTGTTCTCGGCTGGAACCGCGCCCGGCCTTTTGGCCTTGCACAGCGGCGCGCGTGACGGTTGCTTACGTAAATCAGTTGTCATTCATTCCAAAAACGATACTAAGTAGTTTCCTTTTATAGCGGCTTTCTGTGTTTATGACTTCCTCTGGCGTTAAGGTTTTAGGCAATATCTGCAGGATTGAAAACTGAAAGTTGTGATACCTATCCGGGTAGTTACAAACCGCTTCTTTCATAAGTTTGTTGTTACCATGGTGTGTTTTCACATAGCAGGACCAGCGCCCAAGCAAGCCGCCTTCTCCATAGGCCGAACCGACATACTGCTTACCGTTTTCCATGTCAACAATTAAATAGATCGCATAAACAGAGGATAGTGCTGTGTGCCATGCTTCATAAATGCTGGGGTTTTCAACAATTTCTTTCAATTGATCATATGTCAGGATCAAGTCTTCATAGCCTGAAAAAACCTTCTTTTCATCCGGCTGCAGGGAGATAATGGGCTTTTCTGTTGTGCCCTTCTGATGCCACATGAGGACTGAATTTCCCCAGTCGATAATCAGCTTTCCCTCATACTCATGTAGTAAATCAACCACTTCCAAAAGATAAAAGGCATTCTGCCCCGAATATCCTTTTGCCTCACTCGCTGGAAGCCCCTGGGGAATTCTATCTTCCGTATCTGGCACAGAGCCACAAACACGATATATGGAGTGCAGCTTTGCAAACGTGCTGGAATCGCTGACAAATACTACCCAATAATCATATCCTTTGCTGAAATTGTTCTTTTGATGGCAAGTATATTCGTATACCAAATTCTCATCGTAGCATTTCTTAAAGCCTTTATCTCTAAGTGAATGCCGAATTAATTTTACTCTTGCGGGGTCAAGCCCGACTTTTCGTAGCACGTCTGAGAAATACAAAATCGCCATTTTTGCACCTCTATCTATGTGTGTTGTTTGTCGTAAAAAAGGCTCTGGAACCAAGGCTCCAGAGCCGGATTGGCGGAGGGTAAGGGACTCGAACCCCTGTGAGCTTGCGGCTCTAACGGTTTTCAAGACCGCCCCGTTATGACCACTTCGGTAACCCTCCATGTATGTTAACTCCCTCGCGGGAGGTAACGACGATATGAAATTGTCTTAGATTTTCTCTTAGATACGGCGGGAAACCGTGACCGGCGCGGCTTAAAAAGTCCAGCGTTCGTGCGGCTTCGCGGGATCGGGCGCTCCGTTTGCTGCGACGGTTTTCAAGACCGCCCCGTTATGAGCGCTTCGGTAACCCTCCAAGTTTTGCCGATTATAACAGATTTCTAAGCACAAAGCAAGAGTATTTCTGCGTTTTTGATGCACGTTCGGATTTGACAGACCGGACGAAAGGTGATACACTGCAAAAAATGATGAAACAGAAAGTGTACAAAGCATGTTTGAACGGATCACACACAACGAAGGAGAAACGGAACTGCTGGGCAGGCAGCTTGCGGAGCTTCTGCCGGAATCAGCCGTGCTCTGCATGTACGGCGAGCTGGGCGCGGGAAAGACCGCCTTGGTGCGCGGACTGGCGGAGGGACTCGGTCTGGACTGTACGGTTTCCAGTCCGACCTTCACCATTGTAAACGAGTATCTGGGAAAGCGCGAGCTGATCCACTTTGACATGTACCGGCTCTCGGGTGCGGACGAGCTCTTTGATATCGGCTGGGAGGACTACCTGAAGCGGAAAGCGATTCTGGCTGTAGAATGGAGCGAGAATGTCGAGGACGCATTCGACGGGAGTGAGATCCGGATCCGTTTTGACAAGCTCTCGGATACGGAAAGGCGGATTACAGTGGAGGGACTGGACGATGCTGATACTCGCATTTGAATCTTCGGCGAAGGCGGCCTCTGTGGCACTCTGCGAAGACGGCAGCCTCGTCAGCCAGGTGCTGCAGTGCAGCGGACTGACTCACAGCCGGACACTGCTGCCGATGGCGGAGGATCTGCTGAAGAACGCGGAACGCACGCTCGGCGATATCGACTGCTTTGCGGTTGCGCAGGGACCCGGATCGTTTACCGGAATCCGCATTGGAGTGTCCACCGTGAAGGGACTCGCCTGGGCCGGAGAAAAGCCCTGCGTCGGAGTCTCCACACTGGGAGCGATGGCCTGGAACGGGATCGTGGCCGGGGGTCTTGTCTGTGCGGTCATGGATGCGAGAAGGTCCGAAGTCTACAACGCACTGTTTGAGATCCGGGACGGAAGACCGGAACGGATCTGCCCGGACCGGGCCGTCACGCTGGAAAAACTGGCCTCCGAGCTGCGCGAGCGGGGAGAGAGCCCTTTCCTCGTCGGTGACGGGGCGGAAATCACCGCAGAGTATCTCCGGAAAGCAGGGCTTTCGTACCGCATGGCTCCGGAGAACCTGCGCTGGCAGAACGCCTGGGGCGTAGCGATGGAGGCCACGGGAAAGCCTCTGATTCCGTCACAGAAACTGCTTCCGGTGTATCTGCGGCTTTCACAGGCGGAGCGGGAGCGTCAGGCCCGTCTGCAATTACAGTAAAATATCCTGCCGGGCTCAGGACTGAGCTGCGGCGGGCAAAAAAGGAGAAGCGATCATGAGCAATGTCTGTGTATTTGACCATCCTCTGATTCAGCACAAGCTGTCCATTCTTCGGGACAAGAATACGAGCGTGAAGGAATTCCGTGAGATTATTTCCGAGATTGCGATGCTGATGTGCTATGAGGCGACCCGCGACCTTCCTCTGGAGGAAGTGAAGGTGGAGACGCCGGTGGATATTGCGATCTGCAAGAGAATCTCTGGCAAGAAACTGGCTGTGGTACCGATCCTGCGGGCAGGCCTCGGCATGGTGGACGGCATGGTCAGCATGATGCCAAACGTCAAGGTCGGCCACATCGGGCTTTTCCGTGATCCGGAGACCCTGGAGCCGGTCAAGTATTACTTCAAGATGCCTCCCGACATCAAGGAACGCGACGCAATCGTTGTGGACCCGATGCTGGCAACGGGCGGCTCGGCCTCCGCGGCCATCAGCTTTCTGAAGGAGACCGGTGTACGGCACATCAAGCTGATGAGCATCATCGGCGCGCCCGAGGGTGTAAAAAAGATGCAGGAGGATCACCCGGACGTCGACATCTATGTCGCGGCACTGGACGACCACCTGAACGAGCACGGTTACATCGTACCGGGCCTCGGCGATGCCGGCGACCGGATTTTCGGAACCAAGTAAACAGGGGAGAATACTCAGCTTGAACTCAGGAAGACGTACCCTTATTCTGATCCTTGGCGTCCTGCTGCTGGGGATTGTCCTCGGCGTAGCGGCCTTTGGGGTCCACCAGGCGCTTCAGCCCCATGCGGTCCCGACTCCGGAACCAACCCCGACCCCGACGGCGGCTCCGACCCCGGAACCGACGCCAACTCCGACACCAACGCCGGAACCGACCCCGACCCCTTATGTATCTCCCATTGATTTTGAGAGTCTGTGGAAGATCAATCCTCATGTGATCGGCTGGCTGGACATCCCGGGCACAAATATCCAGTATCCCATTCTTCAGCATCCGAGCCAGGATGACTACTACCTTGATGTGACGATTGAGGGAAACCACGGTTACCCCGGTTCCGTCTATACGAATCTGTTGGAGGGGCAGCACTTTGACACCTTCAACACCGTGATCTACGGTCACAATATGGCGGACGGCAGCATGTTTGCCGATCTCCGTCATTACGGTGACAGGAGCTATATGCAGACCCATCGGGATCTGGTCATCTATACACCGACAGAGGAGCACCACTACACCGTCTGCGCCAACGTGATCTACAGCGATCTGTATGTGACGATGGTCTATGACGACAACGTGCCTGCAGACCGCGAAGCGTTTCTGCGGTCGCTGCACAACAATTCGGCAGGAACCTACTGGATGGATGATGTCGAGGTTACGACCGACAGCAGGATTGTGACGCTGCAGACATGCATCGGACAGGACGAGTACCGGCGCTTTATCATTGCGGTGGAACAGAAGGTGATTCCGGAGGTGTCGGTGGTGACACCCTCCGGGGACGGAGGAGCGGAGTATTCCGGAATGGGAGAATGAGCAACTGCTTTACATCAGCGGACATTCTGCTCCCGCAGGGGACGGATCTGAGCCGCTGGGCGGTGATCGCCTGCGATCAGTATACCTCCCAGCCGGAGTACTGGCGCGAAGCACAGCGCCTGACGGAAGGGAGCCCATCGACACTGGACCTCATCCTTCCGGAGGCTGAGCTGGATGCACCGGACACAGCCGAACGGATCGAAAAAATCCATGCCGCCATGCTCCGCACTCTCCGGGAATCTGTTTTTCGGGAGTACCGCGACTGTTTCGTGTACACAGAGCGCCGCATGAAGAACGGCAAGGTCCGCCGGGGGATCGTGGGAAAAATCGATCTGTGGGACTACGACTACAGCGGGACGGAAAATGCTTCCGTCCGCGCCACCGAAAAGACCGTGGCCGAGCGTATCCCGCCCCGGGTGGCGGTCCGCCGGGGTGCAGCGCTGGAGCTGCCGCACATCCTGATGCTGTGCAATGACGACAGATACAGGGTGATCGAGCCGCTGACAGAGCGAAAAGCAAAGCTGAAAAAGCTCTATGACGTCGAGCTGATGCTGGGCGGAGGACATGCCGAAGGCTGGCTGGTCGACGGGGTGGAGAAGCGCCTCCTGGAAGAGCGGATCGGGGAATACGAGGCGTACGAGAGAGCAAGGCATCCCGGCTGCCGCATGGCCTATGCAGTAGGGGACGGAAACCATTCTCTCGCTTCAGCGAAGGCCTGCTCACAGGATACTGCGGCATCCCGTTACGCTCTGGTGGAGCTGAACAACATCCACGACGGTGAGGGCGATTTCGAACCGATCCACCGACTGGTGAAGCACTGTGATGTAAAAAAACTCCTGGCGGATGCCGGGAGACTGGCGGATGTTCCGGACGGGGTGCCGGTGCCTTGGATCAGCGCGGACGGCGAAGGAGTGCTCCTGGTTCCGGCCCGGGGGGGAAAGCTCCCTCTTGCGGCGCTGCAGGAGTTTCTTGACGGATGGCTCAGCGAAAACAGAGGCGAGCTGGACTATATTCACGGCGGGGACACTCTCCGTGCACTGGCGAAGACGGAAGGCTGCCTGGGCTTTCTTCTGCCGCCCGTCCCGAAGGAGGGGCTCTTCCCGGGGATCCTGTCGGACGGGGTTCTGCCGCGCAAGACCTTCTCGATGGGGGAGGCTGCGGAAAAAAGATACTACCTCGAGGCGAGAAGAATCTCAGATTAGACCGGGATGCCGGAGTACCCAATAAAAGCGAATGAAAAAACACAGGAAAGGGAGATTCCCGATCCTGTGTTTTTCTTGGCTCAGAATACCACCTGCATGCCGTTGGCCAGGCCGGTGAGCCAGACCTTCCATTCGTGCTCACCCGACACGTCAACATTCCAGATGTTTTCACCCGCGCGGAAACGCTCGTCGTGCTCCAGAAAATAATTGTACCCGTCCTTCGTGTAGTACTGGGCCCAGTCATTATAGGTCCCGGCTCCGGTGAAGAGACAGTTGACCGGCAGGGAGGCGTACTGCTCCTCCTGAATCATCGAGACCGTGACCCAGGGTTCGCCGTCGCCGGACAGCGCAATATAGCTGCCGAACAGGTCAAAGTTATAGCGCATGCCGCCCTCAAAGGTGAAGAGCGCGCCGTTGGAGGCACCGCCGAGAGCAAAGTGGTCACGGGCGGCGCGGAGGCTCTCCAGCTGACCGTCTTTGGCATAGGTGCTGTAGTGCGTGGCAACATAGGGGAGAATCGTCTCGCGGAGCTCATCCCGCATCTGATAGATGCCGGCGGTAAGCCCGATGACGTGATCATTTTCGGCAACGGGGCAGACAACGATGCAAGGCTCGCACCAGCCCAGCTCGAACATCCTGTCGAGAACGGTCCGGCCGGACAGCGTTCCGCTGCCGTAGGCATGCTCTTCCTTCAGCCAGGAGTTTTCGTCACCGCCGGAGGGCGGAATCAGGACCAGAACATTGTACGGAGAGCTCTCATCGTAGTCATATGGGAGATAAATCAGAGCGGACTTCTCGTACTCGCCGTATCCGTGATTTGCATAGGCCGGGCAGACGTAATCCCAGGTGACAAGCTTGCCAGGCTTTTTGGATTCTTTGCACAGCTCGTCGGGGAGAAGCTCGGAGCAGAAGCTGACGGCTTTGCCGCAGCCTTCGCAGACACCGTTGCGATACCGATGGACATGCATGGCTTCGGGGGTCGGTGTCGGCGCAGGCGTCGAAGCCGACGCTTCGGAGATGACAACTGCGGCGTTTCCTTCCGAGCTGTCGGCAGAGGGGGTGATGCCGTCTGACATGACCGTATTCCCGGAAGGCGTGCCGATGACAGGTGAGACGATGGTTCCGGCAGAGCCGTCGGAGAGGGGCTGAGTGCCATCGGACGAGGGAAGGGCGGAGGAGCCCACACCGTCAGAGGCCACGCCGGAAACCACGTTCCCGGCAGAAGCTGACCTTGCGTCGGCGGCCTCGCCGGACTCGGGGCGCTCCGTGACCTCAGAGGGGGCCGGCTGCTCCGCATGTGGCATAAGCCGGCGTGGGATCAGAAACAGTACGGCGGCCAGCAGCACCGCAAACAGCAGCAGGCAGACCAGCCAGAGGGAAGATTCTTTTTCTTTTGACTCCATGAAAGACACTCTCACTTATTTATGATACAGTTTCTTTGCCTGATATCTGGGCTCAAAGGTCATGTTGACACCGATCTTCTTGAAGAGCTCAATGTCCGTCTGCGACAGAATCACCGTGGAGTGCCCCTCGCAGCCTCGCAGACTGCTGAGCTCCTCGATGGCTCTTCCGGCGATCGGGTTTGTGACGGCGCAGATGGCCATAGTAATCAGCAGCTCGTCCGTGTGCATGCGCGGATTGTGATTGCCGAGATGCTCGACCTTCAGGTGCTGAATCTGCTCGATGATGCTGGGGGTGATGAGCAGAAGCTTTTTGTCGATCCCGGCCAGCGCCTTCAGTGCATTCATCAGACAGGCAGAGGCGGAACCGAGCAAAGAGGTGGTCTTCCCGGTGACGATGGTGCCGTCCGGAAGCTCGATGGCAACGGCGGGATTGCCCGTCTCTTCGGACCGGGCCAGAGCGGCAGCGACGACCGGCCGGTCCTTCGGGCCGGCATCCATGGAATTGAGAATCAGCTCGATCCGCCTCTGATCGGCACCGTCGGAAAGCCCCTGGCGCACCTGACATGCGGCGGCATACCAGCGCCGGATAATCTCCTGCCGGGAGGCTTCACAGCAGGCTTCATCATCATAGATACAGAAGCCCACCATGTTGACCCCCATGTCGGTGGGACTCTTGTAGGGACTCTCACCGTAGATCTGGCGGAAAATAGCCTCCAGAACAGGGAAAATCTCCACGTCCCGGTTGTAATTGACGGTGGTGACGCCGTAAGCCTCCAGGTGGAAGGGGTCGATCATGTTGACATCGTCCAGATCGGCGGTGGCCGCTTCATAGGCGAGGTTGACCGGGTGCTTCAGCGGAAGGTTCCAGATCGGAAAGGTCTCAAACTTCGCATAGCCGGCGACAATCCCGCGGCGGTGCTCATGATAGAGCTGGCTCAGGCAGGTGGCCATTTTTCCGCTGCCGGGACCGGGCGCCGTGACCACCACGAGGCTGCGGCTGGTTTCAATGTACTCGTTCCGGCCAAAACCCTCTTCGGAGACGATCAGCGGAATGTTGGACGGATAGTCCGGTATGATATAATGCCGGAATACCCGGACGCCGAGCACCTCAAGGCGGTGGATAAACTTGTCCGCAGTGCTCTGACCGCGATAATGGGTGATGACGACGCTCCCGATATAGAGGCCGATACCCCGGAACGCGTCGATCAGCCGGAGCGTGTCCTCGTCATAGGTGATGCCGAGGTCACCGCGCCGCTTGGAGCGCTCAATATCGTCAGCGGACAGAACAATGACGATCTCAGCGTCGTCCTTCATCTCCAGAAGCATCTTGACCTTGCTGTCAGGCTCGAAGCCGGGAAGCACCCGTGAGGCGTGATAGTCGTCGAAGAGCTTACCGCCGAACTCCAGATAGAGCTTGCCGCCGAATTGAGAGATCCGGTCGCGGATATTCTGAGACTGCAGTTTTACATATTTGGCATTGTCGAAACAGGGCCTTGTCATGCTGTACCTCCCGTTTCACCGATTCGGAAATCAAACAGAATTATTCTATCATAAGAAAGGAAATAGAACAAGAAAAAAATCAAGCTTTTTTTCTTAACAACTTTATGTTATACTGCATTAATACAGAAAATTATTCTGCTGGAGGCGGATATGGGACTGTTTGCAAAACTGTTCGGGAGCTATTCCGACAGAGAGCTTAAAAGAATACAACCGATCGCAAAGGCGGTGGAGGACCGTGAGCAGGAATACGCCGCGCTGACGGACGAGCAGCTTCGCGGAAAGACCGAAGAACTGAAACAGCGGCTTGCTGAGGGAGAGACCCTGGACGATATCCTTCCGGACGCCTTTGCCACCGCAAGAGAAGCAGCCTGGCGCGTGCTGGGGATGAAGCCCTTCCCGGTACAGATTATCGGCGGCATTGTGCTGCATCAAGGACGCATCGCCGAGATGAAGACCGGTGAGGGCAAGACTCTGGTCGCCGTGCTGCCGGCTTATCTGAACGCGCTGGCGGGAGAGGGCGTTCACATCGTGACGGTGAACGACTACCTCGCGCGGCGTGACAGTGAGTGGATGGGAAAGGTCCACCGCTTCCTTGGCCTGGACGTCGGCCTTATCGTACACGGCCTGACCAACGAGGAGCGGCGCAGGGCCTATAACTGCGACATCACCTACGGCACAAACAACGAGATGGGCTTCGACTATCTGCGTGACAATATGGCGCTCTACAAGGAGGACATGGTCCAGCGCGGCCATTCCTTCGCCATTGTCGATGAGGTCGACTCGATCCTGATCGATGAGGCGCGCACCCCTCTGATCATCTCCGGCCAGGGGGACGAGAGCACCGACCTCTACCGGCAGGCAGATGACTTTGTCAGCCGGCTGAAAAAGGTGGTCTACGCCTCGGTGGACGAGAAGGAAGAGGAGAGCGAGGATCTGGATGCGGACTACGTCGTGGATGAAAAGGCGAGGACTGCGACCCTCACCGCCCGCGGCATCGCAAAAGCCGAACGAGCCTTCGGCCTGGAGAACCTGGCCGATATGGAGAATGCCACGCTCAGCCATCACATCAACCAGGCGCTCCGGGCTCACGGAATTATGAAGCGCGACATCGACTATATCGTGAAGGACGGAGAGATCATCATCGTCGATGAGTTTACCGGCCGTCTGATGCTCGGCAGACGCTATTCCGAGGGCCTTCATCAGGCCATCGAGGCGAAGGAGCACGTCGATGTCCAGAAGGAGAACAAGACACTCGCAACGATCACCTTCCAGAATTACTTCCGGCTCTATGACAAGCTCTCGGGCATGACCGGTACGGCTGTGACGGAAGCGGAAGAGTTTGCGGCGATCTACAAGCTGGACATTATTGAGATCCCGACCAACAAACCGGTCATCCGCCAGGACTGGCCGGATGTGGTGTATCGCAGCGACGTCGGGAAGAACCGGGCGATCATCGAGCAGATCGCGGCCTGCCACGAGAAGGGCCAGCCGGTGCTGGTCGGCACGGTCTCAATCGAGAAGAGCGAATATCTCTCCGGACTTCTGAAAAAACGCGGGATTCCGCATACGGTTCTGAATGCCAAGTACCATGAAAAGGAAGCTGAGATCGTAGCACAGGCGGGCAAGTTCGGGGCGGTGACCATCGCGACGAACATGGCAGGGCGCGGCACGGATATCATGCTGGGCGGCAATGCGGAGTTCATGGCCCGCCAGGATCTCCGGAAGGCCGGCTATGACGAGGCGGTCATTGCGGAGGCGACCGGCTATGCCGAGACCGACGATGAGACGGTCCGTGAGGCACGGGGGATGTTTGCCGAGCGGATGGCAGCCCACAGGGAGGTCACCTCGGCCGAAGCGGAGAAGGTCAGAGCGGTCGGCGGTCTGTTCATTCTCGGCACCGAGCGGCATGAATCCCGCCGCATCGACAACCAGCTGCGCGGCCGTTCCGGCCGTCAGGGAGACCCGGGTGAGAGCCGATTCTACCTCGCCATGACCGACGACGTCATGCGTCTGTTCGGTTCGGAACGGATCATGGGCATGATGGACAGCCTGAAGATGGAAGAGGACACACCACTGGACGCAAAGATGCTGTCCGGCGCCATCGAGCAGGCCCAGAAGACCGTTGAGAGCCGTAACTTCCAGACCCGTAAGAACGTGCTGGAATACGACGACGTCATGAACCAGCAGCGCAACATCATCTACGGAGAAAGACGGAAGGTCCTGGACGGCGAGGATCTGAGCGAGCAGATCCGGGGAATGATCCGGGAGTTCGTCAGCAGCAATGTGCGCGACGGCCTGGGCGGCGGACATGCAGAGAGCCAGCAGCAGCTGGACGAGGCGCTGAAGCCCTTCGAAGGGCTCTTCCTGCGCCGCGGAGAGATCCGACTCGACTCTTTTAAGAAGGCGGACAGCGACGAGATCTCCGAAAAGCTCGAGAAGCTCGCGGAGGACAGCTATGCTGCCAGAGAGGAAGCCTTCGGACAGGGACCGAACGGGGCTCCGCTGATGCGGGAACTGGAGCGGGTCATCATGCTGCGCGTGGTGGACGAGTACTGGATGGACCACATCGACGCCATGACCGAGCTCAAGCGCGGCATCGGCTTACGGGGCTACGGCTCGATAAAACCGATCGATGCATACAAGCAGGAAGGCTTCGACATGTTTGAGGCGATGGTTAACGGAATCCGCGAGGAGACGGTGCGCAGGCTGTTTACGGTACGGGTCCGGGTACAGGAACCGATCGAGCGAAAAGCCGTGGCTAAGAACGCGGCGGCCAACGTCGGGGGAGAACCCGTGAAGAAGGCGCCTGTGAAGAAGCTTCCGAAACCCGGCAGGAACGATCCCTGCCCCTGCGGAAAGATGAAGGCCGACGGCAGCCGCCGGCTGAAGTACAAGGAATGCTGCGGACGGAACGAGTAAAACATGTTTTTTGAAGAGAAGCAAAACGGTCTGGTATATATGCGCTCGGATGTGATTCCGTTTCCGCATGTCTTCACCACGAGATACGGCGGGGTCAGCACAGGGCATCTCAGCAGCCTGAACCTCATCCACGGTCACGGGGACAGGCCGGAGAATATCCGCGAGAATTTCCGTCGGGCGACCGCACTGCTGGGAGCCGGCCCGAACGACTGCGCCGTTACGAACCAGGTGCACAGGAACACGGTTCGGGCTGTGGATGAGCGGGACAGGCACGAGAGTCTGAGCTCCGTGCCGTATGAGGCGGACGGAATCGTCACGGCAATACAGGGCATGCCCCTCTTCTGCTTCACTGCCGACTGCGTACCGATCCTGCTCTGTGATCCGGAGGCGAAGGTGGTCGGTGCGGTGCATGCCGGCTGGCGAAGCGCGGCTGCGGATATCATAAAGAATGCGGTCACGGCGATGGTGGAGCTCGGAGCCGTGCCGGAACAGATCCGGGCTGCCATCGGTCCCGCCATCGGAAAGTGCTGCTTTGAGACCGATGACGACGTACCGGAAGCAATTGAAGCATGGCTGGAGGGCGACACGGAGGGCCTGTTCGAGCGGCGCTCAGATGGAAAAACCATGGTCGACCTGCGCGGGGCAGCTGCAAGGCGGCTTCTGCAGCTCGGGCTGCTTCCCGGGCATATCGACGTCTCGGATGAGTGCACCTTCTGCAGCCATGACAAATACTGGTCCCACCGGTATACAAAAGGGCTGCGCGGCGGGCAGGGGGCGGGCATTGTGTTGCCGGAGGAGAGGCCATGAAGCGCTTCTTCTGCCTGTTACTGGCACTCTGTGCGTTGCTGACTCTCTGCGGCTGCGGCAGAAAGGATGCGGACGAGGAGCAGGAATTCGGCAATACCACGGGACGCGACCTGGTCCGTGTGCAGCTTGCCGACAATGTGTTTTCGCTGAATTCAAACCCCAATTACAGCCACAACCCCTTCGTCGCGACGAATCATTCCAACCAGCTCATCTGTGACCTCATCTACGAGAATATGGTCGAGGTGGACGAGGACTTCAAGGCGGTTCCCAGCGTCATAGGCTCCTGGCAGCCGAACGATGACATGACGGTCTGGAATCTGTATATGGATACGGAGCACGAGCATAACTTCTCGGACGGCGACCCTGTGACTCCGAAGGACCTGGTCTATTCCATCGGCTATGCCATCTATAACGACCGCTTCCGGGGGCGCTTTGCAAGCTTCAAGGGGGCCTCCTATACCGACGACGGCATGCAGGTGACCCTCGGCATCGGGGACAGCCAGTTTGTGAAGCTGCTGAATATCCCGGTGATCAAGACAGGCACCTTCGAGGTGGAGGCCGGCGTCCCGCCCATCGGCAGCGGCCCGTATATGTACGACGACGAACGGCTGACGCTCTTGGCAAATCCGTACTATCCGGACTCGAAAAATCTGCCGCTGCAGGAGATCTACCTGCAGGAATTCACCGATGCGGAGGGTACCCTCAGCGCCTTTGAGGACGGATACATCGATGTCGCGGTAAACGACCCGTCCAGCTACACTTCTCTCGGCTATGCCAGCTCCAACGAGATCCACAGCTTCCCCACGACGAATTACCACTATATCATGTTCAATGAGGAGAGCACCTTCGGCAAATCCACGGCCTTCCGCATCGCCATGCAGTATGCCTTCGACCGGGACTATCTGCCGGAACTGCTCGGCGGCAATGCGGTGGCCTCCGCGGTGCCGCTGTATCCGACGGTGGACTACTATCCGCAGACGCTGGCGGACTCGATCCGATACAATCTCGAGGTCTGCCGGGCAGTTCTGCAGAGTGCGGGAATCGCCGACACGGACGGGGACGGACGCCTGGAATACGCTGCAGCCGGCGGCAGCGGGCGCTTTGAAGTGACGATCATGGTCTGTGCTGACAGCAGCGCCAAGGCCGGCATCGTGAACCGCTTCAAGGATGATATGAAGTCCATCGGCATGACCGTGAATGTCGAGGAGCTTCCCTGGGAGGAATATCTGACAGCCCTTGAAAAAGGCTTCTTCGAGTCGGGCAACCGTGAAGTTACCTGGGACATGTACTACGGCGAGGTCAAACTGCGCAACAACTTTGACCTGACGGAGCTTCTGCAGGTCCGAAACGAGAACAACGCCCGCGGCAACCTGAACTACAGCCGGTCCCGGGATACGTCCATCGTCGACCGCATCAGCGCCTACCTGCGCGCGACGGATGCCATGCGCCCGATTGCCTATCACGACCTCTGCGAATACATCACCCGTACCAACGGAAACCTGATCAGCATCGGTTTCGAGAAACAGCAGATTATTACCCACCGCGGCGCGGTCAAGGGGCTTGACCCGAACATCGGAAACCCGCTCTATGACTTCGCACACTGGACTATTATTCTGGAGGATTGATCAACTATGACGGACAGAGAACTGATGTCTATGGCCCGCGAGGCCTCTATGAATGCCTACGTCCCCTATTCGCACTTTGCTGTGGGCGCCGCCATCGAATGCAGCGACGGCTCGGTCTTTACGGGCTGTAATGTCGAAAATGCCGCCCTCGGCAGCACCATCTGTGCCGAGCGCACCGCCTGCTGCAAGGCGGTCAGCGAGGGAAGAAGGAGTTTCCGCCGGATTGCCATCTACGCCGACAGCGAAAACTGGTGTACGCCCTGCGGAGCCTGCCGGCAGTTTCTGGCGGAGTTCTCGCCGGAGATGGAGGTCCTCTGCGCCAAAGCGGGCAACCGCTACGTGAGCTACAAACTCTCCGACCTGCTGCCGCACACCTTCAAGTACTGAGAGAAACAGGAGTATTTCGGCTGTTTACCGCAGGAGGGTCATACGGAACCGTATTCCGTATGACCCTCCATAATTTTGCATAATTCCGGCATGATGTACAAAAGCATAGGATGATATTTGTCGGATTTACCAATCTCAATTGACAAATCCGACAAAGCATACTATAATGCATCCGGCAGTCGGAGAGGCATTCCCCGACACAGAAAAGTATTTAGTAAAGGAGAAAGCAAGCATGAAAAAAAGGTTATTTGCAATGTTCCTGATTCTGGCTCTGGTGCTCTGCATGGCTCCGGCGGCATTTGCAGCCGACGATGAGATCACACTGGACGTCATCATCTGCCAGTACGGACCGAACACGAACGAATGGTTCCTGGGCACCGGCATGAACGGTACAAACTTTGTGGAGAAGTTTGAGGCGGAGAATCCCGGCATCAAGCTGAACCTGGATGTCGTCTCCTGGAATGACGTCTACACCGAGGTCGATACCCGCATTGCCAACAACAATGCACCGGACATCCTCAACATCGACGTCTTCGCAAACTACGCCAACGAAGGTCTGCTGATGCCCGTGAAGGATTACTGCCCCGAGGATCTCTTCGGTGACTTCTTCCCCTCGTTCATCGACCAGTCCGTGATTGACGGCACTGTCTGGGCGGTTCCCGATCTGGCCTCCGCACGCGCCCTCTTCTACAACGTCGATATCCTGAACGAAGTCGGCGTAGAGGTTCCGACCACCTGGGCAGAGCTCGAGGATGTCTCTCAGGCGATCATCGACTACTACGACGGTGAAGTCTATCCCTGGGGCATTGATATGACGACCGACGAAGGTCAGGCTGCGTTTGCCTATTATACATGGGGCAACGGAGGCGGCTTTGTGGACGCCAACGGTGACTGGGCGGTCAACTCTGCCGAGAACGTCGAAGCCATCGAATATGCGATCGGACTGATCAACCAGGGCTACACCAACCCGAACCCGGCCACCCAGACCCGCTACGATCTGCAGGATATGTTTGCAGCCGGCAAACTGGCGATGGTCATTGCTCCGAACCAGCTCCCGACCTATGTCGCGGATAAGGGCGGCGAGATCAACATGGCGACTGCGGGCCTGCCGGCCAACGAAGGCAAGACCTCTTCCTCCGTCGGTGTTATGGACCGCGTCATGGCATTCAAGGACGAGTCCGCTCCGGATCAGGCTGCCCGCAACGAAGCGATCGGCAAGTTCCTCAAGTTCTTCTACGATCCTGAGAACTATGTCGGCTGGGTCAGCATGGAAGGCTTCCTGCCGGCCGTGAACTCTGCCGTTGAGGCGCTTGTGGCGGCGGATCCCAGCTTTGCGGCATGGCTTGACGTTCTGGGCGGATGCCAGTTCTATCCCGCTGCCAAGGCGGAGTGGGATCAGGTCAAACAGGGCGTGATCGCTGCCGAGCAGAACGCGCTGACCGGAGCCGACGTGCAGGCTGAGCTGGATGCACTGCAGGCCGAACTCATGAAGTAAGACCCGGCAGGTCCGAAACAGGAAAACGGTGACTCCGTAATCCTGCACGGAGATCCTGCCTGAACCGCAAATACCGATGCAGCACAGGGCCGGCTGAATATGGTCAGCCGGCCCTGTTTCTTCCAAGTCAAGCATTCCTTGAGGGGGTACTGCCAATGAGCAACGGCCTCAACCGAACCAAATGGGAACCCTATGTCTGGCTGCTGCCAAGCCTGATCCTGATTGCTGTCTTTGTCGTCTTCCCGATCCTGATTGTCTTCAAGCTCTCCTTCAGCGAGATCTCGAAAGCGGGCGTCATAGGAGGCTTTGTCGGCTTCGACAACTATGTGGAGGCGGTGCATCTGCCCGCATTCAAAACTGTGATGCTCAATACCCTGTGGTGGGTGCTGTCGGTGGTCATCCTCTCGACAGTTCTGGGCTTCATCATTGCAATGGTGCTGAATCAGAAATTCCGCGGGAGAAAGATCGCACGTTCGATCCTGGTATTTCCATGGGCAACCTCCCTGGTGATTCAGGCATCGGTCTGGAACTACATCATCAAGTATGAGTACGGGAGCCTGAATAACGTCCTGCTGAACCTCGGCGTGATCCAGCAGGCGATCAACTGGCGCTCCAGCTATCAGATTGAGTTTGTCTGGGAGTGCTGGGTTGGAATCTTTGTCACGGTCCCGTTTGTCACCTTCTGTGTGCTGTCCGGCCTTCAGAGCATCGACGGCTCACTTTACGAGGCGGCTACGATGGACGGAGCCGGATTCTGGAAAAAGCTGCGGCACATCACACTGCCGATGGTCCGCCCGTCGCTCACTGTCAGCACGGTACTGAATATCATCTATGTCTTTAACTCGTTCCCGATTGTCTACACCATGACAAAAGGCGCACCTGCACATAAGACAGACACCATGATCACATATCTGTACATGCTGTCCTTTTACGAGAGAAAGAAGGGCCCGGCCACGGCACTCTCGGTGATCGGGTTTCTGATCCTCTGCGTATGCGCCGGAATCTACATGATGACGGTCATGCGGAAGGAGGAAGAGCAATGAGGTATCCGGAAGTCCGGCAGCAGAACCGGAAAATGCTGCTTCTTCTGATCACCGGGCTGGTGCTGACCCTGACTCTTATGAGTCTTCCGCTCTGCAGCTTTGACGTCGGCGTCTATACGAAGAAATCCGGAAATACCTTTGTCGGGGACGAGAAGTATCAGGCGGCCCGGAAGGAAGTGGAGGCGATTGCGGAGGAATACCGCGGGCAGGGGCTGGACGTTGAGATACACGAGGATGTGCTGGAACGCGTCAACTCGAAAGGAAAAACGACCTCACTGGTCACCTTTACAGTCAGCCAGACCTTCAGCAGAAATGTCTTTTCCTTCATCGGATGCGGATTTGTATCCTCTGCGGCTGCGGCGATTCTGCTGGGGCTCATGATTCTGGCTGCGGTACTCACAGTACTCGGCCTCAGCGGCACGGAGGATGTACTGCACCGCTATCTGGACGGCAGAACAAGGACGCTCAGAAGCCTGGCCGTTACGGCACTGGTCATGGCTGTATGCCTGGTCCCTGTATTCATTCTGTCGAATAACGTCGTCTTTTCGCGGCGTCTCTCGCTGTACAGCGCTGAGCTGATCACAGAGGGAAGAGAGATCTTCTTTTCGAAGCTGGACCGATTCTTCTTTGACGGCGGGATGGGTGAGAATATCGGAGATGCGCTTCAGGGGCTGAAGCTCACAGCCTCCCCGCTGCTGTGGTTGATGGCGGCGACGCTGTTCATCTCGCTGGTGGCGGCGGTTTCGCTGCTGCGGGGAGAGATTCGGAGTGGTCTGCTGCGGGGCGGACTCTATGTTTTCGTGGCAGTGGTCTGTGTGATCACGCTGTATCCGTACTACGTCATGACGATCACGGCTTTCCGCTCAAATGCCGAGACCCTTGACATGTATTATCTGCACATGGTGCCGACAAAGTGGATCTGGAGCAATCTGACGGACATCATACGGAGGGGCGTGCCCCGCTATCTGATGAACTCCCTCTTCGTGGCCGGCGGCGCGACAGCGCTGGCAATGCTCTGCGGTATCCCGGCCGCTTATGCGATGGCGCGCATGAACTTCAGAGGGAAGAAGGCTTTTCTCGGCTTTGTGATCATGAGCCAGATGTTCTCTCCGGTGGTTCTCCTGATCGGCATCTCACAGCTCATGAACACGCTGCAGCTCAACAACACGCTGTGGGGTCTGATGCTCATCAATGCAGCATTCAACCAGGCTTTTGCGATCTGGCTGCTGCGGGGAACGTTTGTTTCCATCTCTTCTGAGATGGAACAGGCGGCAATGATCGACGGCTGCGGCACGGTGGGGGCACTGACCAGGGTCCTGATCCCGATGGCGGCTCCGGGGATTGTCACGGCGCTGATTTTCGTTTTTATCAACGCATGGAACGAATATACCATTGCGACGGTTCTGATCTCTACTGCCCAGAACAGACCGATCACGGTGGGAATCACGCAGTTCTCGTCCTTCAACATGATCGAGTGGCAGTATATGTTCGCAGCTTCACTGCTTGCGACGATCCCGGTGGTGATCCTCTTTATGAGTATCGAAAAACACCTGACGGCGGGACTTACATCAGGCGGAGTCAAAGGATAGACAGCCTGATGCCGGGATCCGAAGACCCGGGACAGAACCGAGGGCAACAACCTGGGAAAATTAACTCGAGAACGTAAAGGTGGAATACTAAAGCGCACAATGGGAAACAGCCGGCTTCAGCCGGCTGTTTCCATGTAGGGGCGGATGATCTCCATCATGAGAGGCCATTTCTCTTCCATATCCCGGGCGAGCCGGAGCTGAGCCCGACAGCGGTCGAGGTTATGCCCCGGTCGGGAAATGCGGTAGTAGACATCTCCGTCCAGATAATCGGTCAGGAAGCGCATGCCGTTCTCCAGCGTCATGGTCAGCGCGCCGAGAGGCAGGGATTCCAGCTCCTCGCGGCTCAGACCGCCGCAGGCGGGGATAAAGCCTCTGGCGTAGACCTCAAAGAGCTCCAGGCTCAGCCCGACTTTTGTGAGGTCGGTCTCGTCCTCGGCGGCGGTAGAAGCCCCAAAGCGGATCGAGTCACCGAAGTCGTAAGCCACAAGACCGGGCATCACCGTGTCCAGATCGATCACACAGAGCGCAGTGCGGTCCGAGATATCGAAGAGAACGTTGTTGAGCTTGGTGTCGTTGTGCGTGACCCGCAGCGGGAGCCTGCCCTGCTCCAGAAGGTGCTGAAGGGTCCCGGCCTTCTCTTCTCTGTAAAACAGAAAGGACAGTTCGGGGCCGACCTCGGCGAGGCGGCCGGCGCGGTTGGCCTGCACGGCAAGGCGAAGCTTCCGGTAACGGTCCGGCGTGTTGTGAAAATTCGGGATCGTCTCATGCAGCTTCTCCGCCGGAAAGTCGGAGAGCTGGTGCTGGAAACGGCCGAAGGCAAGCGCACTCTGACGGAAATCCTCCGGCGACTCCGGGGTCTGCAGACAAAGGCTGTCCTCCACGAAGTCATAAACCCGCCAGTACTCTCCGTCGGCGTCCCGATAGAAGAAGGCATTGTCCCGGGTCGGCACCAGGTGAAGACATCCTCTCGGATCGGAGCATTTTGCGGCGAGATGTCCGGTCACCATTGCGACGTTTTCCATCAGGCCGGGGATGTCCGCAAAGGCGACACGGCTCAGCCGCTGCAGGATATACCGTCTTCCGGTATCGGTTACGACAGCGAAGGTGAGGTTGATGTGACCTTCACCGTAGGGCGCACAGGAGAGAGGGCTGCCTTCCAGACAAAACTGCTCGAGAACCTGGTTCATGGCGGAAACCTCCGTTGATCTGATCAATCTGTCATCGAGTATGAACGGTCTGCTGCCGCATCCGCATCTGTATGCAGGGGAGCGGACCGAAGCAAACTCCGAAGCCAGTATAACATGAATCGGACAATTTTACAATTTGTTTATCCCTCGTTCAGAATTCTGACTTATAATACGCATCCGGGAATAGCCAGAGGGCTGTTCTCAATTTGCGCTTTTCAGGGATGAGGATATGGACGACAAAAAAACCAGCCTGCTGTACAGGATTGTCAAGTGGTTCATCTGGCTCTTCTCACCGAAGTACCGCATTGAAGGCAGAGAAAGACTGCCGGAAGAGCCCTGTGTCATTGTCGGGAATCACTGCCAGATGTACGGTCCCATTGCCGCGGAGCTCTACACACCGGGCAGACACTATGTCTGGTGCATCGGAGAGATGATGCACCGGGAGGAAGTGCCGGCCTATGCATTTCAGGACTTCTGGTCCGGAAAGCCAAAAAGAACCCACTGGTTCTACCGGATTTTGAGCCATCTGATCACACCGCTGGCGCTGCTGCTCTTCAACAACGCCCATACCGTTGCGGTGTACCACGATACGAGGCTGATCAGCACCTACCGCGAGTCGATGAAGCGGCTGGAGGAAGGAAACAGCATCGTGATCTTTCCGGAACACTACGACGAGCACAACAACATTGTGCACGACTTTCAGGACAAGTTCATTGATCTGGCGCGGTTTTACTATAAGAAGACAGGAAAGATCCTGCGCTTTGTACCACTGTATCTTGCTCCGCGGCTGAAGACAATGTACTACGGTATGCCGATCGAGTTCCGTCCGGAGGCGCCGATCGCGGAGGAGAGAAGAAGAATCTGCGATGCACTGATGGACGGCATCACCGAGATTGCGGTCTCGCTTCCGGAGCATACCGTAATCCCTTATCCGAATATTTCCAGGAAAGACTACCCGAAGAATATTCCCCTCGAGGTTTATGAACATGAAAAAGAAGCCGTATGATTACAGCGGTTTTTCTCTGAGAAGACTGAACGAGCCGCGCTTCCGGCATCTGCTGCTGCTCGGCGGCTGGATCTTCTATTTCACAATGTATTTTATCACAGAGAACCTGATCCCGCCGGAAGCCTGTCATCCGATCCACTGCGCGCTGGACGATATGATCCCGTTCAATGAATTCTTTGTGATTTTCTATGTGGGCTGGTATGCGCTGTGTTTCGGGACACTGGCCTACACCCTGTTCTTCAACGTGGAGGGCTTCAAACAGGTCCAGACCTACATTATCATCACCCAGGTGATTGCCATGACCTGCTATGTGCTTTATCCCAGCAGGCAGGATCTGCGTCCTGAGGTGTTTGAGAGAGAAAACTTTCTGACGGCGCTGATGGCCTTTATCTATTCCTTTGATACCAGTACGGGAGTGTGCCCCTCGCTGCATGTGGGATACTCGCTGGGCATCCTCTCCACTGCGCTGAAGGACCGGGACTTCCCACCTGTGGGGAAAGTGCTCCTCACGGTATTCGTGATCCTGATCTGTATGGCGGTCTGCTTTGTCAAACAGCATTCTGCCTTGGACGTGCTCTGGGCACTGCCGATGTGTCTCGTGGCAGAGTGTCTGGTGTTCGGAAAAAGTTACTGGAAACCGAGGCTCCGGCCGGCAGGGGTCTGACGGGAAGGAGAGATTCTGATGGATCAGAGCGTGAGAAAGAGAATCCCGATCCTGAGCTTCCTTTTCATGCTGGACGTACTGCTGTACCACATCGGTGTGGCTGACAGGTCCCTGGCAGTGAGCGGGGCTGACCGCTGGCTGTATTACTTTGACGTCAATGCAGTGAAGTGGATGAGCGGCCTGTGTATGAGCTTCTTCTTCGGCCTTACGGGTTTCCTGCTGTTTTACAGGCTGGGCTTTTCAAATCTCGGCGCCAAACTGAAGAAGCGCGTAATGACACTGCTGGTGCCGTATCTGCTCTGGCAGGGAATTTACCTGCTCAAAAGCATTCTGCAGGGACAGGGCTGGCCGCTTGATGAGATCATCAGGAAGGTTTTTCTCATGGAGATGTGGCCGCCTGTCGGTGCGCTGTGGTACCTGTATGCGGTGTTTCTGCTGGCGCTGCTGTCTCCGGTGCTGCTGATCCTCCTGCGAAACCGGAAGCTGGGCTTCCTCGCAGTGCTGGCGCTGGTAATGGCCGTGCAGTATTATTTCCGGCGGCCCGGAATGGGGACGAGATACGTCGGCAACATGCTGATGCATCTCCCGGCCTATCTGTTCGGCGCCTATCTCGGACACTTCTGCGATGAGATGACAGATCAGGACCGTTTCCTGTTCCTGGTATCCATGATCTTCTTCGGCATCTTTCTGGAGAACGTGTATCCGGACTTTGCGGTCGGCATACTGATGGAGACGCTGCCGCTGTCGCTGCTCTGGCTGTTCCCGGTCAGGCCGTGGATGGAGGGAAAAGGAATCTATAAGCTCTCCTTCCTGATGCTGGCGACCCACCAGAGCGTAATCAGCGCTGTGGTGTACCGGGTGAGAGCAGCCACGGAGGCGCTCGTTCCGTCTGCGGCGCTGAGCACGCTGGCAGGCCAGACGGTCGGTCTCGCAGCATGCATCGGCACGGCAGCCCTGATCGCTGCTGTGATGAGGCGCTTTACGCCGAAGACGCTGAAGCTTCTGACCGGAGGACGGTGCTGAAGAAGGCTTCCAGGCATGACTGAAAGCGCCGGAAAGAGCAGAAAAAAGTTTTTGTGCATGCTGTTGTAAAGCGCTGAAAAGCTGCTATAATAGAGACAGCCCATTCGGGAATACTCTATTGAGGAGGTACAACAGAATGTCAAAGAAAGTACTGCTGCTCTGCGGCGATTTTACCGAAGACTACGAGACCATGGTGCCCTTCCAGGCTCTTGGCGTGCTGGGGTATCAGGTGGACGCCGTCTGCCCGGACAAAAAAGCCGGTGAGACGGTCGCCACTGCGGTGCACGATTTTCTCGGCGAGCAGACCTATACGGAGCTCCGCGGCCACAACTTTGCGCTGACGGCGGATTTTGACTCGGTGAAGACCGAGGACTATGCGGGCCTGTTTATCACCGGAGGCCGCGCTCCCGAGTACATCCGCCTCAACGCCCGGGTACTGGAGATCGTCCGGGAGTTCTTTGCGGCAGGCAAGCCGGTGGCAGCGATCTGCCACGGCCCGCAGGTCCTCGCCGCCGCCGGTGTCCTCAAAGGCTACAAGGCCACGGCCTATCCCGCGGTCGGCCCGGACGTGACTCTGGCCGGAGGCGAGTTTGTTCCTGTTCCGGTGACCGACGCGGTCGTCGACCGGAATCTGGTCACCGCGCCCGCATGGCCCGGCGACACGGCCATTGTCAGAGAGTTTGCAAAGCTCATGGGAGCGAAGATCGAGATCTGATCATTCAGGCTCGGTCATATGAGCTCACAGTCTCCGGCAGCCACAGCAATCATTCTCCCCGGCAGATCATGCCGGGGAGCTTTCTTTTGGAAAGAGTTGACAAACTCCGCCGGATTGCCTATAATCCATTCACAGATGTTTAGCCTGTTAAAGCACTGAAGCAGGAGCGGTTATGAACAACTGGTACAATGACGATATACGGAATTTCTTCCGGGCAGTGCTCTCGCTGCGCGACGAGGAAGAATGCCTTGCTTTCTTCACCGATATCTGCACGGTGACGGAGATGCAGTCCATATCACAGCGTCTTCGGGTAGCAATGCTGCTTCGGGAGGGCACAAGCTACAACTCCATCACGGCGGAGACCGGCGTCAGCGCCGCGACCATCAGCCGTGTGAGCCGCAGCCTGGAATATGGCTCAGGGGGCTATGAAACGGTGATTGCACGGATGGAAGGACAGGGGAATCCCGGACGGGAGAAAGGCGACGGAGCGGATGAAGAATGAGCAGATGGAGAGCGCATCCATGATTCTGACGTCCCGGGAGAGACTTCTGTACGGGCTTCGGCACCTCTACAGCCGCTTCGGCTACAGGCCTTTCCGGATGAGCAAGTTTGAAAAATACGAACTCTATGCCCGCAACAGGGATTTCCTTGTCAGTGACCGGGTGATTACCTTCTATGAGGCGGGCGGAGAGTTGATGGCTCTGAAGCCGGACGTGACGCTGTCGATTGTACGCAGCGCATCCTACCGTCCCGGCCGGAAGGAAAAGTTTTCGTATCAGGAGACGGTCTACCGACCTGCAGGCAACGCCCGTCAGTTCCGCGAGATCATGCAGTGCGGTCTGGAGTGTATCGGGGATCTTGACAGTTATGACGAATACGAGGTTATGCGGCTCGCGGAGAGAAGCCTCCTGATGACGGAGATGCCCTGCGTGCTGAGTTTCTCGCATCTCGGGATCATGAACTGCCTGATGGATGCCCTCCATGCGGACGAGTCGGAACGTCTGACCCTCCGGAAGCTGCTCGCTGCCCGCAGCGAGCATGAGCTCAGCGGGATGTTCTCGTCCAAGGCCTGGCCGGAAGCGCTGCTGAAGGATCTGAAGACGCTCCTGTCCATTGCGGCCGGTCCTTCGGAGCTTCCCGCAAGGCTTGCGGACTTCGGATGGCTTGCAGAAGACGTACGGGACGAGCTCAAGGCGCTGAGCATCCTGTATCACGGCCAGGATACGGCTGCCGTCTTTGACTTCTCCGTGAGCGGTGATCTGCATTACTATAACGGCCTTGTCTTTCAGGGCTTTGTCCGCGGCATTTCGGAGAAGGTCCTCTCCGGAGGCCGCTATGACCGGCTCCTCGAACGCATGGAACGGCCTGGCTCCGCCGTGGGCTTTGCCGTCTACTTCAGCCTTCTGGAACAGCTCGGCAACGATGCGGAGGAGTACGATGCGGACGTGCTGCTGCTCTATGACAGCGCAACCCCGCTGACCGTGCTGCGGGATCGGGTCCAGGCCCTCACCGATGAGGGCAGAAGCGTGCTCGCCCAGCGGACACCGGGAGGAAGAGTCCGGATCACCGAGGACCTGAGAGGAGGTGCCGTCGATGCTTGACATCGCGCTTCCGAAAGGCCGACTTGGCGAACGGGTCTATGCCATGCTCAAAGCGGCGGGCTATCCCTGCCCGGCTCTGGAATCGCCGGACAGGCGGCTGATTTTTGAAAACCCGGAAGCCGGCGTGCGGTATTTCTGGGTGAAGCCTTCCGATGTCACAATCTATGTCGAGCGCGGGGCCGCGGACCTTGGGATTGCCGGCAAGGACATTCTGCTGGAGAACAGCCCGGAGCTCTATGAGCTTCTGGATCTGAAAACCGGAATCTGCCGCATGGCGGTGGCGGGACCGGCGGACTTCCGTGACAACCGGGAGAAGACGCTCCGGGTAGCCACCAAGTTTCCGAAGATTGCCGGCGACTTCTATGCGGGAAAGTCGAGAGCCGTGGAACTCATCAAGCTGAACGGCTCCATCGAACTGGCGCCGATCCTTGGCCTGTCGGATGTGATTGTGGATATCGTAGAGACCGGACGCACCCTTGCGGAGAACGGTCTGACCGTTCTGGAGACAGTGTGCCCGGTCAGTGCAAGGCTGGTTGCGAACCCGACTTCCTATCGCTTCAAGACCGAAGAAATCCGCCGGCTTGCCGGGCGGCTGGGAGAAGAGGTGGACCATGCAGTATGATGTCCTGATCGTCGGAGCAGGCCTGTACGGAGCTGTCACAGCCAGAGAGCTGCTGGATGCCGGGCGAAAGGTCCTGGTGGTTGACCGGCGCTCCTGTGTCGGGGGAAATGCTGCTACGGAAGAACTGGAGGGAATCCAGGTCCACCGCTACGGCGCGCATATCTTCCACACGAACGACCGGAGAGCCTGGGACTATGTCAATCGCTTTGCCGACTTCAACCGGTTTACAAACTCTCCCATTGCAAATTATCGGGGAGAGCTCTACTCTCTTCCCTTCAACATGTATACCTTCAACCGCATGTGGGGGGTTGTCACACCGGAGGAAGCTGCCGCCGTTCTGGAACGGCAGAGGGGCGAGATCAGCGGTGAGCCGCGAAACCTTGAGGAACAGGCGATCCGGCTCGTAGGCCGCGACGTGTATGAGAAGCTGGTCCGTGGTTACACCGAGAAGCAGTGGGGCAGAGACTGCCGTGAACTGCCCGCATTCATCATCCGAAGACTGCCGGTCCGCCTGACTTATGACAACAACTATTTTGATGCACTCTGGCAGGGGATTCCGGTCGGCGGCTATACGCGGATGATCCGGCGGATGCTGGAGGGAAGCGACATCTGCCTCGACACGGACTATCTGAAGCAGCGCGGAGAACTGGACGCTCTTGCCGAGCGGATCGTCTATACCGGCCCCATCGATGCCTTTTACGGTTTCTGCTACGGAAACCTTGCGTACCGGTCACTGCGCTTTGAGACAGAACTGCTGGACTGCCCGAACTATCAGGGCAATGCGGTAGTCAACTACACGGACCGGGAGACGCCCTGGACCAGAATCATCGAGCACAAGTGGTTCAGCTTCGGTCGGGACGAAGCAGGAAACGAACAGCAAAAGACGGTGATCACCCGGGAATACAGCTGTGAATGGAAACCCGGTGACGAGCCGTATTACCCGGTCAACGATGAGAAGAATGCCGAGCTGTACCGGCGCTACCGCCTTCTGGCGGACCGGGAGGAGAAGGTCCTCTTCGGCGGAAGACTGGGTTCGTACCGTTATTACGATATGGATCAGGTCATCCTCAGCGCTCTGAGCGCAGCAGAATCCCTCCTGGGAGAATAAACCGACAGGAAGCCGAGCTGAAAGGAGGCCGGAAGCGTGAAGTCCAAACACAGCAACAAGTCGCTCGCCGAACCGCGATACGTCCTGTATCTGTTCTGCATGGCGGCGTTCTCGCTGGCATCCCTGTATTTTGGGCAGCCTTATCTTGCAGCGGCAGAGGGAGCGCTGACCCTGATTCTGGCGGTGACCGCACTCGTGATCCGGCGGCGCAGGAAAAAACAGCTTGCCGCTTACATCGAGTCGATCACCTACGATACCGAAAACGCAAAAAACAGCACCCTGCTCAGCTTCCCGCTTCCGATTGCGGTTTTTCGGCTGTCAGATTCCGGAATCGTATGGGGGAACGACGCCTTCTTCGCAATGTTTCCGAGCTCAGGCCAGCGGGTCAACGCAGAGCTTGCAGCTCTGATCCCGGGCTTTTCCGGAGGATGGCTTCTGGAGGGCGAGACCCACTACGGAAGCCTGGTGGAGATCAGGGAACGGAAGTACCAGATGTACGGAAACCTGATCCGCTCGGAGGGGGAGACCGAAAACAGCGCGATCATGGGCATCACCTACTGGCTGGATGTGACGGAGTATGACAATACCCGTATCCTTTATAATGAGTCGCGTCCGGTCCCCGGCGTCATTGTGATCGATAACCTGGAGGAGATGACCCGCAACTTCCCGGAGCGTGTCAAAAACGAGATCCGGGACGCGGTAGAGGACCGGCTGCGCGTCTGGTGCGGCCAGTACCACGGTATTCTCCGGCGCTATGACAGAGACCGCTATCTGATGATTGTGGAGAAAAAGGATCTCGCCAGAATGCGGGAGGACAAATTCCACATCATCGAGGAGATGCACCAGGTCGAAAACCCCAACGGCATTGATGCCTCCATCAGCATCGGCTTCGGCGAGGACAGCTCCAGCCTGGAGGAGGGACTCCAGTTTGCCGACATCGGGACGGAGCTGGCGCTCTCCCGTGGCGGAGACCAGGCCGTCATCAAGAACCGGCTGAGCTTTGAGTTCTTCGGCGGACGCGGCTTTGAGATCGAGAAAAAGAACAAAGTGCGCTCCCGCGTCATGGCAAAGACCCTGGCGGAGATGATCACGGACTCGTCCAAGGTTTTTGTGATGGGCCACAAGTTTGCCGACCTGGACGCCCTCGGCGCCGACGTCGGAATCTGCTGTGTGGCACGGAAGCTGGGTGCAAAAGCCCAGATCGTGATCGACCAGAACCACAGCGCGGCAAAGCCGCTGCTGGACCGGCTGAAAAGCGATCCGGATTACAGAGAACAGTTTCTCTCCCCGGGTGAGGCCCTGGCCCAGGCGGACAGCAGGACACTGCTGGTGGTTGTGGATACGAACCGGCCGGAACAGGTCGAGCATGCGGGGTTGCTCTCGGCCTGCAAACGGGTAGCGGTGATCGACCATCACCGGGTCGGCGCGACCTATATCCAGAACGCCGCACTCGGCTTTGTCGAGCCCTATGCCTCTTCGGCCGCCGAGCTGGTAACCGAGATCCTCCAGGAACTGATGGAGGCGGATGAGCTTCGGAAGGTCGAGGCGGAAGCCCTCCTGGCGGGTATCGTTCTGGATACCAAGAGCTTCTCACTGCGCACCGGCGAGAGGACTTTCGACACCGCAGCGTGGCTCCGGCGCGCAGGCGCGGATACCATGGAGGTCAAAAAGCTCTTCCAGCAGGACATGGAGACGACGGTTGCCCGCTATAAGCTGATGCAGAATGCAAAGCTCTACAGAGGGATCGCCATTGTGGCGGAGGACCGGCAGGAAAATCGGATCGCAGCTGCACAGGCGGCAGACGAACTGCTGAGCATCGCAGGTGTGGAGGCCTCCGTCGTGGCAGTCTCGGACGGGCAGGGCGGCTTCTATGCGTCGGCGCGGTCTGTGGGTGAGCTGAATGTGCAGATCCTGATGGAAAAACTCGGCGGCGGCGGAAACCGCAGCGCCGCAGCTGTCAGGCTGGAGAATATGACGGCGGAAGAGGCGGAGCAGAAAATCCGCACAGCCATCGATGACTACATGGGTTAAGGGTTTCGGAGCGGCCGCTCCGAATAGTACAGAACATTTTGACGGCAGGCTTTTCCGGTTTACCCGGGTCAGGAGGTTTGAAACATGAAGGTTGTATTCAATGAAGATGTCAGAGGACAGGGGAAGAAGGGCGAGATCAAGGAGGTTTCGGACGGATACGCACGAAACTATCTTCTTCCGAGAAAGCTCGCCTCTGAGGCGACGGCGGATGCCATCAATGCCATCAAGCTGAAGGAGAAGGCGAAAGCTGCTCAGGCCGCAAAGGAGAAGGCACAGGCGGAGGAGTATGCGAAGAAGCTGGAGGCGGTGCAGGTCACCGTCCGGGCCAAGGCGGGCAGCGGCGGAAAACTCTTCGGCGCGGTGACCAGCGAGGCCATCAGCAAGGCGCTGAAGGAGCAGTTTGACATGGATATCGAGAAAAACAAGATTGTACAGAGCGATCCGATCAAGAGCTTCGGAAGCTATACCGTGAAGGCCAAGCTGGGCTATGAAGTAAACGCAAACATCAACGTCCTGGTCCTGGAAGGATAATCCATGGACGAGCTGCTGGGCAAAAAGGTTCCCTACTCGGCACAGGCAGAGCAGGCGGTGATCGGCTCTCTGCTGATCGACCCGGACTGCATCCCAGCCGTGATGGAGAAGCTCCGTGCGGATGAATTCTACGTCAGGCTGAACCGGGATATCTATGAGACGGTCTACAGCATGTTTGCCTACGGGATCACCACGGATCCGGTCACCATACTGGATCAGATGCGTGTGCGGGGCGTTTACCAGGAGAGCTGCGACCAGTATTTTGCTGAGGTGATGCGCATGACGCCCACCGCGGCAAATGTGCTGGAATATGCGGCCATCGTACGGGACCGTGCGCTGCTTCGGCGCCTCGGAGAGGCGGCGGACGAGATCAACGGAATTGTCTATGAGGGGAGCGGAGACGCCGAGACCGCCCTGGAAGCCGCGGAACGCAAAATCTACGCGCTGCGGCAGGGCAGAAACGTGGGTGGCCTGATCCCTGTCGCATCCATCGTTCAGACTGTTTTCGACAGACTCTCGGAGGCTGCAAATTCCGGAAACAAGTTTCCAGGGATCTCCACCGGCCTTGGGGACCTGGACCGGATGATCCTGGGCCTGAATAAATCGGAGCTCATCCTGGTGGCCGCGCGCCCGGGCATGGGCAAGACCAGTATCGCGCTGAATATGGCGCTGTATGCCGGGATGAACCTCGGTAAAACCGTAGCGATCTTTTCACTGGAGATGTCGCGGGAACAGCTCGTCTCAAGACTCCTGTCCCGTGCGGCGCTGATTCCGTCCCAGAACCTCATGACCGGCCAGCTCTCAGAGCGCCAGTGGAGAGATGTCGCGGATGCGGCGCAGACGCTCAGCACAACGGATATCCGGATCGACGACAACCCCACGCTCACGGTCTCGGATATGAATGCCCAGTGCCGGCGAATCCAGAACCTGGATCTGGTCGTGATCGACTATCTGCAGCTGATGCAGTCTGCGGGCAGCGGACACAGCTGGTCCAATGAGAGCCGGACGCAGGCGGTCAGTGACATCAGCCGTATGCTGAAGATCATGGCAAAGGAGCTGAATGTCCCGGTCATATGCCTGTCGCAGCTCTCCCGAGCCAACGAATCGAGACAGGACAAACGGCCGATGCTCTCGGACCTGAGAGAATCCGGCGCCATCGAGCAGGACGCGGACGTTGTGATCGGCCTCTACCGGGACGGCTATTACAACAAGGAAACCGAGAATCCGAATCTGGCGGAAGCTATCATACTGAAAAACAGAAAAGGCGCGACGGGAACGGTACAGCTCAACTGGCTGCCGGAGTATACCTCCTTCTCGTCGCTGGAACGCCGCTACAGCGATGAGGGCTGAGCTGCTCGACCGTTGGGACATGCTCCCGGAAGGGTGCAGAGTGCTCTGCGCGGTTTCGGGAGGCGCGGACAGCATGTGCCTGCTTCACTGGCTGCACGGCTTGCAGCGGGAGCGGGGGCTGGAGCTGTTCGCCGCCCATTATGAGCACGGCCTTCGCGGCGAGGAGTCGCTGCGGGATGCGGAGTTCGTACGGGATCAGTGCATGCGGCTGGGCGTCCCTCTTGTCCAGGGAAGCGGCGATGTGAAAGCTCATGCCGATGCGGAAAAGATCGGGATTGAGGAAGCGGCCAGAACACTGCGGTACCGCTTTCTGGATGAGACTGCAGACCGGCTGTCCTGCAGCCGGATCGCCACGGCACACAACGCCGATGACAACGCCGAAACAGTGCTTATGAACCTCTGCCGCGGAAGCGGAACCCGCGGGCTGGCCGGAATCCCGCCGAGACGGGGCAGACTGATCCGGCCGCTGCTCCTGACGGGGCGGGAGGAGATCGAAGCATATCTGCAGGAGAACGGCATTCCTCATGTTGAAGACAGCAGCAATGCCTCGGACAGCTGCACGCGCAACCGGATCCGGCACCGGATTCTTCCGCTGCTCAGAGAAGAGAATCCCTCTTTCCTGAACGCGGTCAGCCGGACCGCGGAGCTGCTGAGAGCGGATGATGACTGCCTCAACCGTATGGCACGGCAGTTTATCGACAGCTGTATGGAAGACCGAAGCCTCCCGTCAAAGGCGCTCGCCGGACTGGATGGGCCGGTGGCCGCCAGGGTGGTCAGGCTCCTCTGCGGCAGCGGCGTCAGCATGGAGCGGACCCGGGCGGTCCTCCGCTTTGCGGAAGGAACGGAGAAAGGCGTGCTGGAGCTTCCCGGAGGAAAAAAGATCCTGCGGCAGAACGGAAGGCTGCACTTCCCGGAAGAGAGAAATTAACGGCTTGTTCAAAACTGACATCTTCAAAAGTTCCAAACTCTGTGGTAAGATAAACCTCACGTGTTTTACAGGAAAGGAATCATATGAGAGACGATATTGAACGGGTACTGCTGTCGGAAGAGGAGATTAAGGACAAGGTCCGGATCATCGGAAGACAGATCTCGGAGGACTTTTCGGATCGGAACCCGATTTTTATCGGCGTGCTGAAGGGCTGCTTCATCTTCATGGCGGATCTGATGAGGAACGTAGATATCCGCTGTTCGATGGATTTTATGGCTGTGTCCTCCTACAGCGGGACCAATTCGACCGGCGCGGTGAAGATCAACAAGGATCTGAACCAGGATATCGGAGGGAGACACCTGATCCTCGTTGAAGACATCCTGGATTCCGGCATGACCCTAAACTATCTGAAGAACTACCTTGCCGTACGCAGACCGGCCTCGATCCATATCGCGACGCTGCTGGACAAGCCTGCCCGCCGGAAGGCCGACATTTATGCGGACTATTCGTGCTTTGAGGTCCCGGATGCCTTTGTGGTCGGCTACGGCCTGGACTACAACGAGAGCTATCGGAATCTGCCGTATATCGGGATCCTGAAACCTGAAATATATTCATAGCACTGCAGTATGCTGCAGTTTACAGAACGGATGTGAACTTATTTGAACCCTAACCCCAAACGTAACCGAAGTCGGGACATAGGCTTTTATGTGCTTCTCCTGCTGATTATGGCGGCGGTGATCTTCACCATGACAAAAGACACCGAGCCGGATTCGGTAGAGAGCTATTCGGAGCTTTACGATCTCTTTGTCGGAGAGAAGGTCCAGTCTTTCCGGACGGAAGGAAACAAGATCATCCTCAAGATCCGGACCGGTGATACACTGGAGCCGACGGAAGAAAAGGTCTACGATCTCTACAGCTTCAATGTCTTTTATTCCGACTTCAACGAACTGATCCTGGAACAGCACGAAAAAGGCATTCTGGAGAAGTACGACTACAAGGAAGGCTTTGTCGTCCCCTGGTGGGCGAGCATCATACCCTATCTGCTGCTGATGGGCGGCGCCATGGTTCTCTGGTATGTGATGATGAACCGGATGGGCGGCGGCGTCGGCGGCGTGGCCCGCTTTACCAAGGCGAGGACGCGCCTCGGCAGTGAAGAGAAGAACAAGAAGACCTTCAGCGACGTCGCAGGCTGCGATGAGGAAAAGGAAGAACTCTCCGAGATCGTGGACTTCCTCAAGGATCCCAAGGCCTATTCGGCGATGGGTGCGCGCATCCCGAAGGGCGTTCTCCTGATCGGCCCTCCGGGCACCGGCAAGACACTGCTTGCAAAGGCTGTGGCCGGCGAGGCGGGGGTACAGTTCCTCTCTATCTCAGGCTCGGATTTTGTAGAGCTCTATGTCGGCGTCGGTGCCGGCCGTGTCCGCGATCTGTTTGAGCAGGCCAAGAAGGCAGCTCCGGCCATCATCTTCATCGATGAGATCGACGCGGTGGGACGCCAGAGAGGCAGCGGCCTCGGCGGCGGTCATGACGAACGCGAACAGACCCTGAACCAGCTTCTGGTGGAGATGGACGGCTTCGGAAACAACGAGGGTGTCATTGTGATGGCGGCGACCAACCGCGCCGACATCCTGGACAACGCCCTGCTGCGGCCCGGACGCTTTGACAGACAGGTATATGTGGGGCTGCCGGATATCCGGGGCAGAGAGGAGATCCTGAAGATTCACGCACGTGACAAGCAGCTGGGCGACGATGTGGATCTCAACTCCATCGCCAAGGGCACACCGGGATTCTCGGGGGCAGACCTGGAGAACCTGATGAACGAGTCGGCACTTCTGGCTGTGCGGAGAAAGCACCGATTTATCACGATGGAGGACATCGATGAGGCTATCCTAAAGGTCCAGATGGGCCCGGAAAAGAAGAGCCGGAAGATGAGCGACAGGGCAAGACGTCTCACAGCCTATCACGAATCCGGCCATGCTGTGGCAGCCCGATTCTGCGAGCATGTGGATCCGGTCCACTATATCACGATCATTCCGAGAGGCCCGGCGGGCGGCTTTACGCTGTTCCGGCCGCAGGAAGATCTGGAGAACTTCACCTCCAGAGAGGAACTCTTTGAAAACATCGTGGTCGGTCTGGGCGGCCGTCTGGCCGAAAAGCTCTTCCTGGACGACATCTCCACCGGTGCATCCGGAGATATCCAGCAGGCAAGCGCACAGGCCAGAGACATGGTGATGAAGTACGGGATGAGCGAACGCCTCGGCCCGATCCTCTATGACACCTCCGGGCAGAGCATCTTCATCGGACGCGACTTCGGACATACAAAGAGCTATTCCGAGGAGACGGCAGCGATTATCGATGAAGAGGTCAAGGCGATCTTTGACGATGCGTCCGCCCGCTGCGAGAAGATCCTCACCGAGCATGCAGATCAGCTTCGCGGCCTGGCGGAGTATCTGCTGGAGCATGAGACCATCGAGGCGGAGGAGTTCAACTACTACTTCGAGCACGGCGAGTTCATGCCCGAAGCGGTCAGAGCAGGGAAAAAGGCCCGTCATGACAGCACCATAGAGCGCCCGGCACGCAAGATCTCGATGACGGACGGCTATGCCGAAGGGGAGACCACAGAAACCGGAACACAGGAATCCGGGACTGCGGCGGCCTCCGCAGAGGAAGACGAGACACCGGCGCTGTCTGCGGAAGAGAGTGAACCGAAGCCGGAGACGGCTCCGGAGGGAGACACCGAAGCGTAATAACCGGATACGGCGGTTCTGCGTCAGACTACGGCAGAGGAACGGCGGACATGAAGGAACATCGTAATATCTCGATAGCGGATCAGATCTTTGAGCAGCTGGAAAGAGACATCCTCTCCGGAAAGTACAGGAGGGGAGATGTCCTCAGTGAGCTGAAACTGTCCCGGGAGATGGATGTGAGCAGAACTCCGATCCGGGAGGCGCTTCTGCGCCTGGAGCAGGAGCAGCTTCTTTCGGAGAGCGGACGGGGGATGACGGTGATCGGCATCTCGGAGCAGGATATGCTGGATATGTACGACATCCGCCTCCACCTCGAGGGAGAAGCCACAGGCCGGGCTGCCCGGAACATCACAGAGGAGCAGCTTGCGAATCTCCTGGAGCTCACGGAGCTGCAGCGCTACTATATCGAGAGGCAGGGGAACAGCAGCTCCGAGCACACAAAAAACCTGGACTCGGATTTCCACGAGCTGGTTTACCGATGCTGCGGAAGCGCTGTCTATGCGGATGTCCTGATCGGTATCCACAAAAAGATGACAAAGTTCCGTATGGCTTCGGTCAGCAAGCAGAGCCGCGCCCTGCTCTCAAACGACGAACATATGGAGATCTACAGAGCACTGGCCTCCCGAGATCCCGAGGCAGCCGAGGCAGCAGCACTGCAGCATGTACGGAATGCGAGAGACCGCATGACCCAGATGCAAAAGGGAAGAGAATGAACCTCATATGCCGCCGCCTCCAGCAGCGGCATATGTTTTAACACGGTTCATGTGTCCCGGAGGAGAACGTATGATATGATGGAATGGATGACAACAACGACGGCAGGAAAGTTTCTGTATACCTTTCTAATCTCCATGATTCCGGTGGTAGAGCTGCGCGGCGGTCTGCCGGTCGGGATCGCATCAGGGCTCCCGTTCCCGATGGCCTACCTGGCCGCCGTGCTGGGCAACATTCTCCCGGTTCCGTTTATCATCATTTTTATTCAAAAAATCTTTGCGTGGCTTCGAAAGCACTGGTCCTGGATGGACGGTTTCGTGACAAAGATGGAGAAACGGGCCGAGAGCAAGAGAGGCACCGTGGAAAAGTACGGACCATGGGGGCTGCTGATCTTCGTCGCAATTCCGGCACCCGGAACCGGTGCCTGGACCGGTGCGCTGATTGCGGCTCTGATGAACATGGAACTCAAAAAGGCCTTTCCGGTTATCGTGATCGGCGTCTGCATTGCGGGCCTGCTGGTGAGCGGCCTGACGTACGGAGTGATTCATGTTTTCTGACGGAAAAAGAGGCGGAAAATGAACGTACTGTACTGGATTTTGGTTCCGACGGCCGGTTATCTGATGGGCTCCCTGAGTTTTTCCATCATTCTCTCCGGAATCCTGGGGCGGGATATCCGCCGGCAGGGCAGCGGAAATGCCGGAGCCACAAACATGACCAGGGTCTTTGGCTGGGGCGCAGGCGTTGCGACCCTCGCCTTTGACATGCTGAAGGCACTGGCAGCGATGCTGCTCGGTCGGAGCCTCCTGGGCGACGTCGGGATCTGCCTCGCCGGGATGGCCGTCATGCTGGGCCACTGTTTTCCGGTTTTCCACCACTTCCGGGGCGGAAAGGGGATCGCTACCGGCGCGGCACTCGGCCTGATGATCGACTGGCGGGTCTTCGTGAGTATCGTTGCAGCTTTCCTGATCGGAGCACTCCTGAGCAAAAAGGTCTCCCTCGGCTCAATCTGTGCCGCCCTGACGATTGTGCCTGCGACCTGGATCTTTGCACCAAGGGCCCCGCTGCTTGCGCTTGCGGTGTTCGGCATGGTGATCGCACTGACGAGACACCGGGAGAACATCAGACGGCTGATCGCCGGAACTGAGCCGGACTTCCGCGCAGGAAACAGAAAACAGAAATGAGCTTCCCGGGCTGCCGACTCCGTCGAAAACAGGACGGAAACGGCAGCCCGGGATGATTTCATATTTCTTTTTTTATTTGTTCATCCGGTTGTCACATTTCTCCGGTATTTTAATCACAGACACAGAGAAGAAGGTCGTCGGAATGGACATACCGGAAGAACAGACGGTCATAGATGAAGAAGATTATGCATCCGGCAGGGCTTACCGGCGGGATACGTATGCGGACGCGCACTATGAGCCTGTAGAAGCGAGCACGGTTCCGCCCCGGTATTACACCCCGCCGGAGAGACAGTCAGAGAGCCACGCCTCCCGGAGCAGAAAACGCAGCGGGAGAACGTCCCTTCTGGTCTGCGCGATCCTGGCCGCTGCGATTCTGGGCGGCGTGGCCGGTGCGATGCTGACCGGAGCCATGCAGAACAGGCGCATTGAAGAGCTTGCACAGCGCCTTGAAGCCTATACCGGAAGTATCGGAGATGCTGCAGCGGCGGCATCCGAAGCCTCCGACGCAGTGCCCGAGATGACGAAGCCGCTGCAGAGCCAGCAGAGCACGATTTCTCCTTCGGAGATCTACGACCTCGCAACCAAACAGGTAGTCGGCGTCCGGACAGAATACACCGTGACCAATTTCTTCGGTATGACAAGTTCTGCCGCAGTCAACGGTACCGGTTTTCTGATCTCTTCCGACGGGTACATCCTCACAAACTATCATGTCGTAGAGGGCGCGTTTGAACGGCATCTGGACGTCGAGGTCATAAGCTATGACGGCACGAAGTATTCGGCGGCAATCGTGGGCGCCGAGCCGGCCAACGATCTCGCAGTGCTGAAGATCGATGCGGACGGTATGAGTGCGGCGGAACTGGGAAACAGCGATCTCCTGAAAGTCGGTGATGCGGTCTATGCGGTCGGAAACCCGCTGGGCGAGCTGGAATTCAGCATGACGACCGGATATGTGAGCGCGTTGAACCGGGTGATCAGCACGGACGAGAGCGAAGCGATCAATATGTTTCAGATCGACGCTGCCGTAAATGAAGGGAACTCCGGCGGACCGGTGTATGATTCCGAAGGCCGGGTTGTAGGGATTGTGACTGCAAAATACTCCTCCACCGGTGTGGAGGGACTGGGCTTCGCCATCCCGATGAACGATGCGCGGACGATTGCCTGGGATCTGATCACCAAAGGCTACGTCACCGGCAAGGCTTCCATCGGCGTGAGGGTGGCTCCCGGATACAACGCCATGTACGCGCAGTATTACGGGCTTCCCATGGGGGCCTATGTGACTGAGGTGCTGGAAAACAGCGCAGCCGAGAAAGCAGGGATCCGCAGCAACGATATCATCATAGCCGTCGGAGAGTACGAAGTCACGGACTATAACGAGCTCAAAACCGCGACACGTCACTTCTCGGCTTATGACGAGGCTGAACTGACGGTATACCGTTCGGGCGAGGAGCTCCGGCTGAGCATTGTCTTTGACGAACAGCGCCCGGAATAATTCTGATACTTTTCTACTCCTATATCCTCTCTTTTCTCCCAAAACGAAGATCCGCAGGAATAAACCCCTGCGGATCTTTGTCGTCGGATCGGTTTTACTTGAAGGAAGGTGTGGTGTCCTTCTGTATGACGTCGTGGGCCCCGCCCTCGACAATGCTGGTGGAGGAGACCAGCGTGAGAACTGCCTTCTGCTGAAGCTCCGGGATGGTGAGCGCACCGCAGTTGCACATGGTGTGCCGGACCTTGCTCAGCGTGAGGGCGACATTGTCCTTGAGCGAGCCGGCATAGGGGACGTACGAATCGACGCCTTCCTCAAAGGAGAGCTTTTTGTCCCCGCCCATGTCATAGCGCTGCCAGTTGCGGGCCCGGGCGGAGCCTTCTCCCCAGTATTCCTTATAATAAGTGCCGCCGATATTCACACGGTTGGTGGGACTCTCGTCAAAACGGGCAAAATACCGGCCCAGCATGACAAAGTCGGCACCCATGGCCAGCGCCAGCGTAATGTGGTGGTCGTATACGATGCCGCCGTCAGAGCAGACAGGGACATAGATGCCCGTCTCTTCAAAATAGCGGTCCCGCTCGGCACAGACCTCGATCACCGCAGTGGCCTGGCCCCGTCCGATGCCCTTGGTCTCGCGGGTGATGCAGATGGAACCTCCGCCGATGCCCACCTTGACAAAGTCGGCGCCGCAGTCCGCAAGAAAACGGAAGCCTGCCGCATCCACGACATTGCCGGCACCGACCTTGACGGAATCGCCGTAGTGCTCCCGAATCCAGGCCAGAGTGAACTTCTGCCAGTCGGTATGGCCTTCGGAAGAGTCGATGCAGAGCACGTCGGCGCCCGCATCGAGCAGCGCGGGGACGCGTACGGCGTAGTCGCGGGTGTTGATGCCCGCTCCGACCACATAGCGCTTGTGGCTGTCCAGCAGCTCGTTGGGGTTCTGTTTGTGGTTTTCGTAATCCTTCCGGAACACAAAGTAGCAGAGTCTCCCACTGTCGTCAATGATGGGGAGCGAGTTCAGCTTGTGCTCCCAGATGATGTCGTTGGCCTCCCGGAGCGTAGTGCCTTCCTTGGCCCAGACAAGCTTCTCAAAGGGAGTCATGAAGTCGCGGACCCGGATGGAGAGCTCCATACGGCTGAGGCGGTAGTCCCGGCTGGTAACGATGCCCACCAGCCGTCCGTCGGGAGTCCCGTCCTCTGTGACCGCGACGGTGGAATGGCCGGTCTGCTCCTTCAGACGGAGCACATCACCAAGCGTTGCATCCGGGCTGATGTTGGAGTCGCTGCGGACAAAGCCGGCCTTGTAGCTCTTGGCGCGGCGAACCATCGCGGCCTCGTCCTCCACGGTCTGAGATCCGTAAATGAACGAAACACCGCCCTCTGTCGCCAGTGCAACGGCAAGCCTGTCGCCGGAAACGGACTGCATGATTGCAGAGACCATGGGGATATTCATGGAGAGCGCGGGCGTCTCACCCTTGCGGAACTTTACCAGCGGGGTGCGAAGAGAGACGTTCTCCGGAATGCAGCGGGAGGAGGAATAACCTGGAATCAGCAGATACTCGTTAAAGGTATGGGCAGGCTCGTTGATGATGGTTGCCATAGACTCGCTCCTTTCAAAAACAGCCGCGGGATTCCGCGTTTTTGCTATTATAGAGACCGAAAAAGCGTTTGTCAAGCGCTCCGGCCTGTGATATACTGGAAAAAACAACGACAGGGAGAACATTTCCTTGAGACATCCAAGTCTGACCAGGTTCCTTACACTTTGCATTGCGCTCATCAGCGTTTCCATGCTGGTGTCAGGCTTCTACGGCCTTCGGAGCGAAGCAAAGGACCGGCGAAAGGCGGAGAAAAAGCTGACAGCGCTCCAGGAGAACACGGACAAATACCGGCAGGTCCTGGCAGAACTGGAAGGCCGGGATGATTATGACACACTGGAGAAGAACCGGAAAAGCAGACAGAAGGAGTATGACAGCGCAGCGGCAAAACACAGGACAGAGCTCGCAGCCTTCACAGCGACGCGGGGCGGACTGAAGAGCGGGAAGCAGATGCTGGATGAGGCGGAGAGCGCCCTGAACACAGCAAAAAAGCAGTATGAGGAGGGGCTTCAGACCTTCGAGATTCAGGCGATGGCCTTCGAGGATATCTATGATCAGGCGATGGAAGCGAAGGCGCTTCTTGAGTTTGTACTGCCGTTTCTGGACACCGCACGCCGAACGGTCGAGGGGCTGGAGATGCTGCAGACCGCCCTGGAGAACATCGACGAGATCCTGGAGGGGGACACCGACGATGCGGAGGCCATGCGGCTGACCGCCCTGGAGGCCTACGACACCGCCATCGCGCTCTGTACGGACGCCATCAGCAGCATGGAGACGCTGCAAAGCCTGAAGGACACAGAGATCCCGGTAGAACAGCTGATGGATCTGCTGGACAGCGCCGGGATCACCCTGCCGGATGAGATCAGAGAGATGATGGAAGGCGCAGGTGAGTTCCTCGAGCTCCTGCCCAAGGAGGAGCTTGAGGCTGTCGGGACAGCAATAGAAGAGAATATCGGAATGCGTCTGGACGAGCTTCTGCTGAAGATGCAGACAGAGCGTGCGGTTATCGCCTCCGGGAACTGGGACGAACCGCTGACGGAAGCGCAGTTTGAAACAATCAGCCAGGCCTACCTGGATAACCGCGAGGCTCTGAGAAGACTTGCAGAGGTCTACGGAAGCTGGCTGCCGGAGCTGGAGACCATGCTGGAGAACACAGCGCTGCAGCTGCAGAGCGCCTATAGCGCGCTGGGACAGCTGGAGACGGCCAGACTTGCCATCGAACAGGGAAGGGCAGCGCTCGCCGCGGCGGGACTGCAGATCGAGATGAGCGAGCAGGAACTGAAGGAGGGCAGAGAGCAGCTCGAAAAAGAGGAGAAAAAGCTGGATGAACAGGCGGAGGCGCTGGAGCGGGAGAAGCGAAGGCTGGATGAAGAAGAGCAGGCCCTTCTGATTCTGACACAGCGCTGCGAGGAGCAGAAGCGCCTGGAAGAGCGGGAGAAAAACCTGCGGCTGAGCCTTCTGGCGGAGAAGGAGCTCAGCCGCGAAAGGGCAGATGGGGAGAAACTGCTCTCCGCCGCAGTGCAGCTCACAGAGCTGCGGAGAGAGCAGATCCGGCTGGAGTTCATGAGACGCTTCCCGGCAAGCCTCCTGATGATTGCAGGATCGGTTTTTGCCTGGATGGGTGTCCCGGCGGTTTTCCGTGAGAAGCCGAGCAGAGGCCTGCTGATCGCGTCCACGCTTTGCTGCGCGCTTCTGTCGGGAGCGGTGCTCCTGCTGCTCAGAAGAGCAGGAAGAGGAATCAGCTATTCCGCCCTGACGACAGGAGCGTTGGCGGTCATGACCTTTCTGACCGCTCTCCCGCCCGCAAAAAAAGCATAAAACTGCCGGTTCCCGGAACAGATATGCGGGAACCGGCGGTTTTATTTCGGAGAACGATGGGGCTTACTTCTTCAGCATGTTCTTCGAGAAATAGTCTTTTGTGGTTTTGGCCACCACACCGGAGAGCAGCAGCAGGGCGATCAGGTTCGGAATCGCCATGAGGCCGTTGAGGGTGTCGGCGATGTCCCACATCAGAGTACCGGAGCCCATGGCACCGACGATGCAGACCAGCGCGAAGATGACCTTGTAGACCAGCAGAAATCCCTTGTTGTTCTTTGTCAGGTAACCCCAGCAGTTCTCACCGTAGTAGGCCCAGGAGAGAATGGTGGACAGCGCAAAGAAGAGCAGACTGAGCTCGATAATCTTGCCTCCCAGGGTGCCGGGAAGTATGGTGTTGAAGGCCGCCGCCGCTGCGGCGCCTTTGGAAGTAAAGGCTGAGAGCCCGCCTTCCGCGTCCAGGATGCCGGAGAGCAGCACGGCAAAGGCGGTGATGCTGCAGATGACAATGGTGTCGATAAAGACCTCGAAAACGCCCCAGATCGCCTGCTCACACGGTTCTTCGGTGGAGGAGGCGGCGTGGGCAATCGGTGCGGAGCCGAGACCGGCCTCATTGGAGAAGACGCCGCGGGCGAAGCCCTGCTTCATGGCCATCATGATCGTGTAGCCGAAAAGACCGCCGCCGACACTCCTGAAGGAGAAGGCACCGGCAAAGATCTGGCCGAATACGGCAGGGATGTGGCCGATGCGCATGATGATGACCACGATCCCGGCGATGATATAGAACACGGACATGAAGGGGACAAGCAGAGAAGTGACCATGCCGATGCGCTTGATGCCGCCGAGGGTGACCAGGGCGACAACAAACGCGATCAGAATGCCGGAGACCAGCGGCGAGAGATGAAAGAGATCGGTGAGCGCACCGGAGATCTCGCTGCTCTGCGCGATATTGCCGATGCCGAAGGAGGCAAAGCCACCCAGAATGCAGAAAATGACAGCGAGCCATTTCCAGCTCTTGCCGATTCCGTTTTCAATATAGTACATCGGACCGCCGTGATAGACGCCATTCCCGTCCTTGATGCGGTACTTCATGGCGAGTACGATCTCGGCGTATTTTGTGATCATGCCGAAGAAAGCCGCGACCCACATCCAGAAGACTGCGCCTGCGCCGCCGGTAAAAATGGCGCCCGTGACGCCGGCGATGTTCCCGGTTCCGACCGTCCCGGCCAATGCGGTTGTCACCGCCTGAAAGGGAGAGATATTTGCGCCGTGGTCTTTGGACTCCTGCTTCCGGAACAGACTGCCGACGGTGTTCTTCAGGATCCTGCCGAAGTGGGTCACCTGCAGCCAGTGGACCCGGACCGTCAGATAGACGCCGGTTCCGACCAAAAGCAGAAGCATCAGCGGTCCCCAGGCAAAGCTGTTGACGGCCCCGTTGATACTCTCAATCTTTGAGACGAAGTTTTCCATCCTGATCATTCCTTCTAAGCTGTATTCAACTCAACACGCATCAAAAAAGAGCTGCCCCAAAAGAGCAACTCCGGAAATGCACCGACGAAACGATGTAGACCGCTCTGTCCTTTTGCCTGAGAGATTCGGCATCCGCCTTGCACCTTCGGCACCCGCACCGGCGTTTCTGATACGGGATTCTCCAGAGTTCCTCCGCCTCCGGTTTCACAGGGGATTCCGGAGACATCCATGGTATTGAATTGTGAAGAGAATATATCACGCGGAGCGGTAAAATGCAAGAGCCCGCTCCGGAGAAGCCCCGGTTTTTGTAGGCTTATACATGACGGACCGGGTTATGTCCTTTATTTTCATGAAGAGTTCACAGAAACCGTGAACAGCCCGAGACCGGCGGAAGCAGTTGACAGAAGGGGCGGGATTTACTATAATGCGGTAGAATCTATGACAGGAGAAGGAAATGTTTCAGGAACTGAGAGAGACCATCGAAGCCTATAAACAGCGGGACCCTGCGGCGAGGTCTTCGATGGAGATACTGCTGCTATATCCGGGAATTCAGGCTGTACGGGCACACCGCAAAGCCCACTGGTGCTACGAGCATGGATTCCTGTTCCTCGCCCGATGGATCTCGCAGCGCTCCCGGCACAGGACCGGGATCGAGATTCATCCCGGTGCAAAGATCGGCAAGCGCCTGGTCATTGACCACGGCATGGGGATTGTCATCGGTGAGACGGCGGAGATCGGGGATGACTGCCTGATCTATCACGGTGTCACGCTCGGCGGTACCGGAAAGGACGTGGGCAAGCGGCATCCGACCATCGGCAACAACGTCCTGGTCAGCACCGGAGCCAAAGTTCTGGGACCGATCACGGTGGGAGACAACAGCCGTGTCGCCGCAAATGCGGTCGTGCTGGCCGATATCCCGGAGAACAGCACTGCGGTCGGCATCCCGGCAAAGGTGGTACGGGTCGCCGGAAAGAAGGTCAACTACGTCGGCGAGGTCGACCAGGTCAACGTCATCGACCCGGTGGATGCGGAACTCGCCGCCCTGCGCGCGGAGCTGCATAAACTCTCAAAGCACATCGCCACGGATGAGGAGATCAGTTCCCTGAACAGCTCGGAACTTTAAGGAAACCGGCAGACAGCCCGGAATGCGGGAATCAGAAATACAGCGTTATGAAGGGGGAGTCCGTTTGGATAAGGTGAAGATTGTAGCACTGAAGGAATCGGTGCTGGAGGACAACGACCGGGATGCACAGAATCTTCGGGAAGAGCTCAGAGGAAAGGGCATCTGCCTTCTGAATCTGATGTCATCCCCGGGGAGCGGCAAGACCTCGACGCTGCTTGCTCTGAACCGTGCCTTTGACGGCAGACTGAGATGGGGCGTCATGGAGGCGGATATCGACAGCGCCGTGGATGCGCAGACCATGCAGGAAGCGGGGGTGCCGGCCGTGCAGCTCCATACAGGCGGCATGTGCCATCTGGATGCCGACATGACAAGGCAGGGGATCCGCGCCCTCGGAATGGAAGACGCGGAGCTGATCGTGCTGGAGAATGTCGGGAATCTGGTCTGCCCGGCGGAGTTTGACACAGGCGCGGCGATCAACATGACGATTCTTTCCGTCCCGGAGGGAGATGACAAGCCGGCAAAGTACCCCCTGATGTATGAGAAGTGCAATATCCTTGTTGTCAACAAGATTGACGCACTCCCGGTGTTCGACTTCGACAGGGAGCGTATGGAGCGCTATGCCCGTAAATGCAACCCGGAGATAGAGATCTTCTACATCTCTGCCAAGACGGGAGAGGGCGTGGATGTGCTGGCGGATGCGCTGGTGAAGAAAGTGAAGGCGTGGTGCAGATGAGTGAGGTAAGAGTCATACAGATCCATGAGTCGGTCTTTGCGCAGAATGACCGCACGGCGGAGAGCATCCGGGAGCGGCTGAAAAAACAGGGGACGCTGTTTCTGAATGTGATGTCGTCACCGGGGAGCGGCAAGACGACGACCCTGGTTGCCCTGATTAACCGGCTGAAGGACCGACTCAGGATCGGTGAGATGGATGTGGATATCGAGAGCAGTCTGGATGCGCAGCGCGTAGCCGACCTGACCGGGATTCCTGCCCTGCAGATCCACAACGGGGGACTCTGTCATATCGATGCGGACATGACCGCGAGAGCACTGCTGGAGTACGATACGGAGGGTCTGGACCTGCTGATCCTGGAGAACATCGGAAATCTGGTCTGCCCGGCCGAGTTTGACACGGGGGCACACCGAAATGTCACCATTCTCTCCGTACCGGAGGGGGACGACAAGCCCCTCAAGTATCCGCTGATGTATCAGGTCAGCGACGTCGTGCTGATCAACAAGATCGACACAGCGGACTACTTTGACTTCAGCCTGGAGAAGGCGCGGCAGCGGATTCTGAACCTGAACCCGAAGGCGCTGATCTTCCCCATCAGTGCCAGAACAGGGGAGGGGCTCGAAGCGGTATGCGAGTGGATTCTGCAGGAAGCGGAACGCCTGAGGGACAGCGAGGGCTGACCGGAAAACACGGCCGCTCCCGTGAGACAGTGACCTGCGGGATGAGCCTGTCCAGGGAAGGAGGACAATACCCATGAAGAAAATAATTCTGTCTGTGCTGATCCTTTGCCTGTGCCTTGCTGCCTGCGGCGGTACAGCTTTCGGTGATGACAGCACGCCTGCGCTGTCTGCCGAGGAGCTGTGGCAGGCCGCCGAAGACGCCGGAAAGGCGGAGGACTTCGGAAAAGCTCTGGAATATCTGCAGCAGTCCGCAGCGCTTGGCTATGCCAAAGCCTGGGAAACCCTGGGGTCTTTTTACTATTACGGAAAGGGCGTTGAGCAGTCCTGTGAGAAGGCCCTGGAGTACTTTCAGCCTGCGGCAGAGCAGGGAGTGCCGCAGGCGCAGCTCCGGCTGGGCATGCTGTATGCCGACGGCCTCGGTGTGGAGCAGTCCTATGAGAAGGCATTGGAGTATTTTCAGCTTGCTGCAGAGCAGGGAGTACCGGAAGCGCAGGCAGCGCTGGGCATGCTGTATCTGGAAGGCCTCGGCGTGGAGCAATCCTACGAGAAAGCTGCGGAATACCTCAGACAGGCTGCAGAGGGCGGCTTTGAGAAAGCCGATGAAGCCCTGAACAGCCTGTTCAAAGAGGGACACATCCCGGCATAGCCGGATCCATAGATCCATACAGCATAACGAAAACTGCCCCGGTGCATTCCGGGGCAGTTTTTATTAACAGGGGGTAATCGCAGTTCGGACGGCCGTCATCCGGCAAGAATCTCCTTCAGGGTGAGATCGCGGCCGGTCAGAGGCGTGAGCTTTTCCCCTCCGCAGTTCGGACAGCGAAGAAGACTGAGATCAGCCGTGAACTCCTCGCCGCAGTCCATGCATCGGGCGGTTCCCTCCAGCTCTTCGATGACAAACTCGACATCCTGAAGCTCCGTGCCGTCAGTGACGGCGACCCAGCAGTCGGACATGTAGTCCGGCATGACCCCGCTGAGGGTTCCGACTTCAACTGTGATCCGGCTGATCTCCTGCAGCTCCTCTTCCCGGGCGATGTTTCGCACCATCTTCAGGAGCGCGTCACAGATTCCAAGCTCATGCATGGTCCCGGCTTACCGTCCTCTTGACGATGCTGCCCGTCTTCTTCACGAGACCGGCCGCCGCTTTGATGGGCATGGTCTCGAAGCTGCCGGCATGCCAGTCGCGCACCTTCTTCAGGTGGATCGCGTCAAACTTGCAGCGGGTGGTGCAGATCCCGCAGCCGATACACATGTACTCGTCAACCTTTGTGGCACCGCAGCCCAGGCAGCGGGCGGTCTCCTTGCGGACCTGCTCCTCCGTGAAGGTCACGCGGGCGTCGGAGAAGGTCTTTGCCTTTTCTTTGTTATAACCGTGGACCTGCCGGTGGCTGCTGTCAAATCCGGCAACCTCGAGCTGCACATGCTCCTTGTCCAGGGCTTTGTACACACGGCGGTCGCGGCCCATGGTGAGGGTCTGACCCGGATGGACCCAGCGGTGCAGGGAGATGGCGGCCTCCTTGCCGGCGGCAATGGCGTTGATGGCAAAGCTCGGCCCGGTATAGACGTCGCCGCCGACGAAAATGTCGGGCTCAGCGGTCTGGCAGGTCAGGCTGTCGGCCTCGGCGGTGCCTTTCTTTGTGACCCTGAGCGCACCGACATCCAGGGTGCCCCAGTCGACCTTCTGGCCGATGGCGCCGATCACGGAGTCAACCTCCAGTGTCTCGAACTTCCCCGTGCCGACCGGCTTGCGGCGGCCCTTTTCGTCCGGTTCACCGAGCTCCATGATCTCGACGCGGATGCCTGTCACCTTTCCGTCTTCACCGAGAATCTCTGTCGGGGCATTCAGGAAGCGGAACTGTACGCCCTCCTCCATGGCCTCTCCGACCTCTTCCGGATCGGCGGGCATCTCCGCCTGGGAACGCCGGTAGAGAATATACGTCTCCTCGGCACCGAGGCGGACCGCCGTACGGCAGACATCCATGGCAACGTTGCCCGCACCGACGACGGCGCAGCGCTTTCCGACTTCGGGCTTTCCGCCGAGATTCACTTCACGCAGGAAGTCCACACCGCCGTAAACGCCCTTCAGGTCCTCGCCGGGGATCCCGAGCGGGGAGGACTTCTGAGCGCCGATGGCGAGATAGAAGCCCTTGTAGCCCTCGTCGCGCAGCTGCTGGATGGTTTTGTCCTTTCCGATCTCCACCCCGCATTCAAAGTGCACACCCATCTCGCGGATGATGTCGATCTCTGCGTTCAGAACATCCTTCTCCAGACGGAAGTTCGGAATGCCGAGGGTCAGCATGCCGCCGGGGACGGGGTTGCGGTCGAAAACGGTGACATTCTCGTATCCCTTCTGGGCCAGATAGTAAGCGCAGCTCAGTCCGGCCGGGCCGGAACCGATGATGGCGATCTTTTCGGGGTAGGGCTTTCCAGTCTGGTTGACCATCTTCGGAATCCGGCGGGTTTCCTTGTTCAGGTCGTGGTCCGCGATGAAGCGTTTGACCTCGTCGATGGCGACAGCCTCGTCCACCCCGCCGCGGGTGCACTCCGACTCGCACTTCTTGTTGCAGATGCGCCCGCAGACTGCCGGAAGAGGATTCTCGGTCCGGATCAGATCCAGCGCGTCCTCGTAGCGGCCCTGGGCGGCAAGCTTCAGATAGCCCTGGACCGGGATGTGGGCGGGGCAGGCCACCTTGCAGGGGGCGGTGCCGCTGGGCAGGACATCCTCACGGTTCTCACGGTAATTCGGATTCCATGCGTCCTTCGAGACGATGTGATCGGCGAGCCTCACATACTTCTGCGGTTCGATGTGAACCGTGGTGCAGAGCTTCTGGCCGAGCTTGAGGGCGTTTGCGGGACAGACCTCAACGCACTGGGCGCATGCCACGCACTTCGCCTCGTCGACCTCGGCCACAAAGTTCGACCGGATCGCGTCCCGGGCGCCGTACATCAGACCCACGCGCAGGCCAAAGCAGGCGCAGGCGCAGCAGTTGCAGATGGCCGCGCTCTCGCCGGCCTCCTCAATATTCGGGATATCGTGCATGAGTCCGTTCTCTTCAGCGCGGTGGATGATCTCCAGCGCTTCCTCGCGGGTGATCTCACGGGCACGGCCGGTGCGGATATAGTGCTCGGCTCCCTTGCCCATCTGCAGGCACATCTCCTCGGCGAGATGGCCGCAGCCATCATTGATGGAGGAACGGGACGCGCGGCAGGAGCAGGGGGAGACACAGAAACGGTCATATTTGCTGAGATAGTAGCTGAGCTTCTCGTAGTCATGGACGTTCGGGATGTCCTTGATGGCGCTCTCGACCGGAATGACGCGCATCAGCCCGTAGCCGTTCGGAATCAGAGGGGACATGGTCTCCATGCGGATACGGGTGTATTCCTCAAAGGCGCGGCCTACTTCGGGATGGGTGTCCAGGAGCTCCTGGTTGTTGACAAGCATCTCCATGATGCCGGGGGCGAAGATCTGCATGAAGTAGACGTCTTCGCCGAGCTTCTCGTCATAGGTGCAGCGGAAGACGCCGATCCAGGCCAGGTGCTTGGCCAGCTTTTCCACTTCCTCCACGGGCTTGCCGACTTTTTTTGCCAGCCAGCCTGCGGTGCGGAGCTTGCGGAGCCCTGCCGCGATGGCGACATCGGCTTCGTCGTCGGTGACGATGCTGGCGAGGGAATAGTATTCCGGCGCATTCTCGTCGATCTTGTTCACAACGCCGGTCAGCCCCCCGACAATGTGACACAGTTTTACGATTTTCGGTCTCAGTTGTGCCATGCTCTCTCTCCTTTGTCTTGCATTTTGTTCTCTGATTTATTACTGATATTTCATTTCCATCCGGAAAACGGGCTTGGTGCTTTCCCCGGAGAGAAACAGTTCTCCGGACTCTTCACCCCAGCGGAGATGAAGCGTCTCACCGAAGCGGGCTTCGTTCAGGTACTCGGTCCTGACCTCGCGGATCTGCTTTCCCTCCGCCGCCGCGCCGACCGCGTCCTCTGCCAGGTCGAAGTAGCGCGTGTTGTTCATGTGCCCGTTGAGGTCCACAAAGCTGTATGGGACAAGAAACTCCGACTCACGGCTGCCCTCGCGCCGGGAGAGCGTTTTCGGAAGAGAAGTTTCGCCGCCGGTCACGGTGCCATCGATCTCCACCCCGTAACGCTCGGGGAAGACGACCTTCCTGGTTTCGGCGTCAACCAGAGCCCACAGGGCACTGCCCGTGACGAGAGGGTCGCCTGCGGCGGATTCAACCCGGTAATAACGGGGAAACAGCAGATGCATGGTCCGGCCGGGCCAGCTTTTCAGAACGATCGATTCGTCATATTCCGGCATGCGGACGATCTCCGCCCGCTGCATCAGGAGAACCCAGAGAATCCCCCGGTCCAGGGTCTTGTCCCGGCCCATGCCGAGCTGCTCGGTATGGCGGATGGAGGCCTCCTGAAAGAGTTCAAACAGACGTGAAAGCCGGAGCCTTCGGAACATGTCCACGTCTTTGCTCCGAAGCAGAAGCTCCTCGGTATATACGCTCATGCCTTGTTGGGAAGCCGCTTGAAAATGGCGTCCACAACATCCCCCAGGGTCTGGAGCCGCTGCCACTGCCGCTCCGGGATGCGCACATCAAAGAGCGCCTCCAGCTTGCAGATAACCAGCACAAAACCCATGGAATCGATGGCGGTCTCGGTGTTGATGACACTGTCCTCCCGCAGCTCCTGATCTTTCATATCCGGAAAGCAGTCATAGATTACGGTTTTGGTTTTTTCCAATACTTCCTGTCTGGTCATGTCTTATGTCCCACTTTCTGCTGGAGTTCCCAGCGTTTTATTTTTCCGCTTGCCGTTCTCGGCAGAGCATCTTCCACAATCAGAATATCCCGAAGCTGCTGACCCCGGGGAAGATGCCGCATCAGCGGCCTGAGCTTCTCCAGAAGCTCGTTTCGGTCCGCCTGACCGGAGTAGACCAGGACCGGCCGGTCGTCCTGCAGAATCACAGCCAGCTCCGTATAGCCAAGGGCCTTCATTACGCCGGCTTCATATTCCGGCAGAAAGATCTTTGTCCCGTCTCCGAGCACCAGCATGTCCTTCTTCCGGCCGGTTACGTGCAGACGCCCGTCAGCATCAAAATGGCCCAGGTCACCGGTGGAGAGGATCCCGTGGCGGAGGACCTCTTCGGTATACTGCGGCCACTTGTAGTAGCCCTGCATCATGCAGGTGGGCGCCGCAATCAGGATTTCGCCGTCTTCCGCGATGGTGATGATATCATCCGGGCACACTTCCATGGCATAGGGATCTCCGCCGACGGAGATCGCAACGCCGGAGCTGGTCTCTGTCAGACCGTAACCGAAGCTCACACGGATCCCCTTGCTGCCGACCGCCTGCAGAAGCTGCGGCGGGCAGTCTCCGGCACCGACGAGCAGAAGCCTGAGCTCGTCGTTCAGCGCGTCCTGCTGCAGAAGAAAGCCCAGCATCCGGGGAACGACCGACAGCGCAGTCGGCTGATAATATGCACAGTCGTCCAGATAATGCCGCGGACCCCGGCCGAGCGCCACCGTTGCGCCGCAGCTCAGACCCCAGAGCAGACCGCAGACAAAGCCGAACACATGTCCGAGGGGAAGCATACAGAGCAGACGGTCGTCTTCAGAGAGCGGGAGCTTGGCTGAGCCGTTCCAGGCGCTCTGACAGAGCGAATGATCGGTCAGAACAACGGCTTTGGAGCGCTCGGTTGTGCCGGAGGTAAAGAAGAGAATCTTTCCGGCTCCCTCCTTGACGCCCCCTGTCAGACAGCCGACCAGTTCCTCGCAGAGATCGGGATCACCCCACAGGGTGTCGATATCGGTGTAGGCGATAAGACCGCGCAGCAGGGAAACAGGGGAGTTCTCATCCAGCAGAACAATCTGCAGGCCGGCAAGATTTGCCGCAAAAATCTCCACGACACAGGGAAGACTGCCGTTGCACAGAATCCCTGTGCAGCTTTTTCCCCCGTTCCGAAGCTCTTCAGCCCGGCGCATTACGCTGTCGCAGAGTTCCGAATAAGAGAGCGCCGTTCCGGAATCCAGCAGGGCGGGTTTTTTCGGCGAGGCCTCTGCCCAGTACCGGAGAAGTTCCTCAAAGCCGTCAAACCGCATCAGCATCCGTTTTCACTCCTTCCGATTCAATTTGATATACCAGAATCCTGAAAATCGTAATATGCTGAAAACATGATATCATATTATAATAGAAATGAAAAGCAATTTTCTGTTTTTTACAATAATTCTTACACTTTTTTGTAATTGTATAGTGATTTTTTGTGTGATTTGCTGTATAATTACTCCACATGGTTGAAAAACTACAACAGAGACAACGGAGGAGAAATATGGACAAAAACATTCGCATCTGCATCGTAGGCGGCGGCCCTGCCGGACTGAGCGCAGGCATGTATCTGGAGCAGAAGGGCTATGAGAATTATTCGATTCTCGAGCGTCAGGACCGTGTCGGCGGCAAGTGCTGGTCTCCGCATTACAACGGCCGCCGTTATGAGATGGGCGCGATTATGGGCGTACCGTCCTATTACGCGGTGCATGACGTAGAGGAGTTCTGCGGCATTACCCACGACGGCCCGAAGCTGAACCGCAACTACAAGAACGCAGCCGGTGAGGTGATCGAGCCCTTTGCGAGAAGCGTCGGCAACATCATCAAGAATCCATGGCTGCTTAAGATGAAAGGCCAGCTCAGAAAGTTCGGCGAGCTTCTGGAGACGAAGTACAAGGGATACGACCTGAACGGACACCGCGGTGTCGCGGAAGGGCGCTACGACGGCTATGCGGTCACGCCGGGACGGGAGAAGGTTGAAGGCGAGAACCCGAACCTGAAGGATCTGGCGTTGCCTTTCAAAGAGTTCTGCGAGATGAACGGCGTGCCCCTGGTACAGAAGATCTGGATCGGACCTTTCACCTCCTTTGGCTACGGCTACTTCGACGAGATCCCCGCTGCCTACGTCCTGAAGTATCTGGACTATCAGACCTGCATGAACTTCGTGAAGGTCAATCTGTGGACCTGGAAGGAAGGCACCCAGTATATCTGGGAGCAGCTGAACGACCACCTGAAGCACCCCGCCCGCCTCAACTGCACGATCGACAAGGTCGAGCGCAGAGACGGCAAGGTCTTCGTAACCGTCAACGGCGAGGTCGAGGAGTATGACAAGATCATCGTCACGGCGCCTCTCTACATCCCGAACAAGCGGGCGGACGGACAGAAGGGCATGGTCGAGTATTTCGATGCCCGCGAGGACGAGAAAGCCCTCTTCTCCAAGATCGACTATGAGCGCTACGATGTTCAGGCCTTCCTGACCAAACCGGAGGATCATCCGGAGATCTCCTACTATGTCTTTGACAACATGGTTCCGGAGAAGCTGGGCCATCTGATGGTCTACTACCGCCGCTGGAAGGACGAGATCGACCAGGTCATCACCACCTATGCGCTGCGCAAGCATAAGAACTCTGCGGAGATCCCGTATGACAAGTGCCGCCAGATGGTTCAGGATGATCTGAAGATCATGAAGAATCCCGCGAAGAAAGTCATCAACGAGTGGTCCGTGTATTACTTCCCCCATGTCTTCTCAGAAGATTATGCTGCCGGCTGGTATGACAAGGTCGAGGCCATGCAGGGCAAATATGACACCTACTATGCCGGAGAGGTCATGAGCTTCGGCGATATGGACGAGACCGCGGAGTATTCCCGCGAGCTGGTCGAGCGCTTCTTCTGATAACGAATCTGCAGGGACGGTCCTGTTACCGTCCCTGTTTCTGAAAGGAAACGTACATGAAATTCTACAAAGACCATTATGACGTCGTCATAATAGGCGGCGCACTGGCCGGCATGTCCGCCTGCCTGCAGCTGCAGGCCTGGGGAATCAAGGACATTCTGATTCTCGAGAAGCACAATATGCCCGGCGGCCTCGCCACCGACTTTGTGCGCAACGGCTTCGAGATCGAAGCGACGCTGCATGAGATGATGTCGATCGGACGTCCGGGCAAGCGGCTGAAGGTCGGCCAGTTCTTTGAAGACATGGGAGTGGACATCGACTGGCTGCCGGTGAATGAATGCTACCGTGTTGCACTGCCGAATTCCGGCATCGACAAAATCCTGCATCACGACTATGACGACAGCTACACCACCGTGGCGAAGGAGATCGACGAAGTCTGCCCCGGCACCTACGAGAAGGTCCACGAGCTGATGCTGCTGTGCCGCAGGGTTTACGACAGCATGAACATCCTCTCCGTCACACCCATGAGCAAGGTGCAGATGCTGCTGAAGCATCCGGACTTTGTGAAGACCGTAGGCTACACGGCGACAGAGGTGATCAACACCTTCGGCCTTCCGAAAAAGGCTGTGGAGATGCTGACTCCGTACTGGATCTACGTCGGCAACCGCATGGACGATCTGCCGTTTACGATTTATGCGTTCCTGATGGCCGACTACTTTACCGGCTCCTATGTCTGCCGGGGCTTCAGCCATGAGATGAGCATGAAGCTGCAGGCCAAGTGCGAAGAAAACGGCGCACAGTACGAGTTCAACCAGGAAGTCGAGAAGATCCTGGTCAAAAACGGCAAGGTCTACGGCGTGCGCACAGCCCGCGGGGATGAAATCCACTGCGATTACGTCATCTCCGGACCCTATCCCAACAGGGTATACAGCCAGATGATTGAACCGCTGAGCGAAGTGCCGACCGGCGCCATCCGCATGATCAACAACCGCAAGCTCTCGGTTACCCCGGTTTCCGTCATCATGGTGATTGAGGGCACCCCGGAAGAGAACGGCATCATCAACTATTCCACCTTCTCGGGGACCACCATGGACACCAACGAGATCTGGGAGAACTACTCGAACCTCACCGAGCCGTACAATTACATCACCACGATCTGCCTCAACTACGCCAACCCGACCCTTCCGGAAGGTTATACCCAGCTCTCCATCACGGCCCTGGTTCCTTCCGAACCTTTTGAGGACGTAAAGCCTGAGGAATACTTCGACCTCAAGCGCCGGCTGGCTTCGGAGATGATCGATGAGTGCATCAAGATCACGAAAGTCGATTTCCGGAACCGCATCACCGAGATCGAGGTAACCACCCCGATGACGGTTTCGCACTATCTGGGTGCGTGGAAAGGCAACATCTACGGCTATCTCCACTCGATGGAAGACCACGCGGTCGCAAGACTGCAGATGAAGGAGAAGGATCACTTCATCGAGGGCCTGGAGTTTGCCGGAGCACACGGCATGTCCGGCGACGGAATGGGGCCGCAGATCACAAACGGCCGTGCCGCCGCAAAGGGCGTACGGGAGGATCTTGAGAAGAAGGAGGCTGCGAAGAAATGAGCATAAAGGTAAAGGGCTTCCTGCAGGATGTCGGCGGGGCTTCCCGCGTAACCAGGCTGAGAGAGGAGAATTTCGGCAAGGGTTCTCCTGTGGCCGACCCGAGAGACCCGATCCGCGAGGTGGCGGATCTTCTCCATCCGGAGCACATGACCTTCCGGGTGACGGAGATCCGGGACGCATCCCTGAGTTCCCGCGTGTTCCGCTTTGAGTCGGTCGACGGACCCATTCCGCCCTTCCAGAGCGGCCAGTATGTGAATTTCCGTCTGAAGATCGGCGACAGCGTGCTGTCCAGACCGTATACCATCTCCTCCGCACCTTTTGAGGCGAGAGGGGATCACCCCTTCTTTGAGATTACGGTGCGGCGCAACGTGCCCTACTTTGTCCCGGACTATCTGTTTGAGAATGTGAAGGTCGGGGATGAGCTGGAAGGCGCGCTGCCTTTCGGATTCTTCTACTGGGAACCGCTGCGTGACAGCAGAGAGCTGGTCGCACTTGCAGGCGGCAGCGGCATCACGCCGTTCTATTCGATGGCAAAGGAAATTGCCTGTGGGAAGATGAAGGGCGTGAAGCTCACGATTCTCTACGGCTCGGTCAAGGCCAATGACATTGTCCTCAGAGACGAGCTGGAGGCGGTCGAAAAGGCCTGCCCGGATGTAAAGGTCGTCCACGTCCTCTCCGACGAACCGGAATGGGAGGGAGAGAAGGGCTTCATCACCCGCGAGATCATCGAGAAGTATTCCACACCGGACTGCACCTATATGTTCTGCGGGCCGCTGCCGATGTTCCGTTTCGTGAAGGCTGCGCTGGATGAGATGGGAGTGCCTGTCCGCCGCTTCCGCCACGATGTGGTAAACAACCCGGCGGATGTATCCACCCTGCCGGGTTATCCCAAGGGGACGGAGAAGAAGACCTTCAAGATTACGGTTGTGCGCGGCATCCATGAAGACGTGATCGAAGCCAGTGCGGCAGAGCCTGTGACTGTGGCGCTCGAGCGCGCCGGGATCGCCATCGACACCCACTGCCGCAACGGCGAGTGCGGCTTCTGCCGCAGCCATCTGCTCTCCGGCGAGATCTTCGTCTCACCGATCGGGGACGGCCGCCGGCGTATGGACAAGGAGATGGGCTGGTTCCACGCCTGCTCCTCCTGGCCTCTCAGCGACCTGAAGATCAAGATCCCCATTATGTAAGCCGAAAAGGCGGGCAGACAGGATCCGAACAGATCTGCCCAAAGAATGCCGGGCAACTCTCAGAAGAGGCTGCCCGGCTTTTCAAACGAAAACGCCTGTACAGGGAGGCAGAAAGAAATGATGAAAAAACTGTTTGTCGTCTCCGGCCCGTCCGGAGCGGGACTGAAGGAGATTGTAAGCCGGGTGCTGGAGAACAGGGACGATATCGGCGCTGTTGTTCCGGTTACGGCGAGAAAGATGAAGGAGGGCGAGCGGGACGGCGTCGGATTCTTCTTCTTTGATCTGGACGGATGGAAAGCTCTCGAGGAGAGCGGAGACCTGCTGGAGCATACCGAGTTTGCCGGAAACGACTACGGCACTTCAAGGAGACTGGTGCAGGAACAGCTCGACGCCGGAAAGAATGTTGTCCTGAACCTGGAGCCCGAGCGCGCCGCCCGACTCAAGGCCAACATGCCGGAGGCGGTCTGCGTCTATGTTGAACCGTCAGACCCGGCGATCCTCCGACAGCGCTACGAAAAGACCGCAAGAAGCCGCTTTGAAGTTTCGGCCAGAATGGAACTGGCGGAGAAACAGAGAGCAATCTCGGACTTCTGTGATCTGAGAATCTGCAGCGACGATCCGGCGCAGGCGGTGCGGGAGCTCGGAAGGCTGATTGACGGGCAGACCTGAAAACAGAACCGACAGGCGCGAAATTTCCCCCGAAAAGCCGTATTTTGTCATTGATTTTATGACTGAAATCTGTTATGATACGACAGCATGTGCTGATTTAGGAGGAAGAACACTATGATTCTGAAAAATGTTGAGAAAAACGAGCATAATAACGCTGTCTTCACAGTGGCGTCCGATGCGGCGGAATTTGAAAAAGCCGTTCAGGCTGCCTATCTGAAAAATAAGAAGGATATCTATATCCCCGGCTTCCGCAAGGGCAAGGCCCCCCGGCAGATCATCGAGGGCATGTACGGAAAAGAAGTCTTCTATCAGGACGCGATGGACGATCTGGCTCCGGAGGCCTATGAGCTGGGCGTAAAGGAAACAGAGCTCCGCGTCGTCGGCCAGCCGCGCATCAAGGATGTCAACGTCACGGATGAGAAAACCGTCGAGTTCAGCTTTGACGTCACCACCTATCCCGAGGTCACGCTCGGCGCCTACAAGGGCATCGAGGCATACCGGGCGAGCGAGACGGTCAGCGACGAGGCGGTGGATGCGGAGATTGCGTCCGTACGCAAGCGCAACGCCCGTATGCTGAACGTTGAGCGTCCGGCGGAGATGGGCGACACGGTTGACATCGACTTCAAAGGCTTCCTGAACGGCGAACCGTTCGAGGGCGGCGAGGCTGAGGGTCATTCCCTCGAGCTTGGCTCCGGCTCCTTTGTTCCCGGATTTGAGGAACAGCTCGTCGGCATGAGCGCCGGTGAGGAGAAGGACATCGATATCACCTTCCCGGAGGACTATGCTGAGAACCTCGCAGGCAAAGCCGTTGTTTTCCATATCGTTATGAATGAAGTCAGCGCACCGGAGTATCCGGAGCTGGACGACGAATTTGCCAAAGACGTCTCGGAGTTTGACACCTTTGAGGAATATAAGGCGGATGTGCGCAGCGGCCTGCAGAAGAAGGCGGACGATCAGAATGAGAGCACCTTCAAGGACGAGGTGATCCGCAAGGCCTGTGAGGCCATGACCGTCGAGGTTCCGCAGGTCATGATCGAGGCGAAGGTCGATGAGTTCCTCCGCAACTACGCCGCGCAGTTCGGCATGAACGGCATGGACATGAGCAGAGCGGAGCTTCTGAAGCTCTTCGGCATGAATGAACAGACCCTCGCTTTCTCGGTACGGCCCGGCGCAGAGGCCCAGGTGAAGACGGAGCTTCTGCTGGAGGCAGTGGCAAAGGCAGAGGCGATTGAGCCGGATGAGGAGGCCCTTGAGGCCTACTGCAAAGAGACCGCGGAGCGGCTCGGCGCGGAGGTCGAAGACGTGAAGCGCTACTTTGGCGAAGACTTCCTGAAGGAAGAGCTTGCCAGAAAGAAGGCCATGGATCTGATCCTGGAGAGCGCGGTAGCCACCGACAAACCGGAGGAGCCGGCTGAGGAAAAAGCAGAGCCTTCGGAAGAGCCGGCCGCCGCTGAGGAGAGCGCTGAATGAGCTTCATCCCCTATGTCGTAGAGCAGACAAGCCGCGGCGAGCGCTCCTACGACATCTTTTCCCGGCTGCTGAATGACCGGATTGTCATGCTGTCCGAAGAGGTGAACGACACCACGGCGAGTCTGGTGGTGGCACAGCTTCTGTTTCTGGAGGCGCAGGATCCGGACAAGGATATTCAGTTCTATATCAACAGCCCAGGCGGCAGTGTTACCTCGGGACTTGCGATCTACGACACCATGCAGTACATCAAGCCCGATGTCTCGACGATCTGTATCGGCATGGCGGCCTCCATGGGAGCCTTTCTGCTCTCGTCGGGGGCGAAGGGCAAGCGGATTGCGCTTCCGAACAGCGAGATCATGATCCACCAGCCGTCCGGCGGAAGCCGCGGACAGGCGACAGACATTCAGATCCAGGCGGAGCACATTCTGCGGATCAAGAAGCGCCTGAACGAGATCCTCGCGTCCAACACCGGAAAGCCGGTGGAGGAAATCGAGAGAGACTGCGAGCGCGACCATTTCATGACCGCGGAGGAAGCCCTGAACTACGGGATCATCGACCAGGTGATCACGAAGCGCTGAACAGCACAGTGATCTGACTGACTAAGCATACAGGAGTGACAGCATGGCAAAAAGTGACGATCGGCGCAGTCTGCGCTGTTCATTCTGCGGGAAGCCGCAGGCTCTGGTAAACCGCCTGATCGCGGGGAACGGGAGCTATATCTGTGACGACTGCGTCCGGATGTGCATGAGCATCATCGGCGAGAGGGTCACAGAGGAGGAGACCAGCGGATACGACGGACTGCCCCTCGTTTTCGACAGGCTTCCGAAACCGATGCAGATCAAATCCAGGCTGGACGAGTATGTGATCGGACAGGAGAGAGCAAAAAAAGCTCTTGCGGTGGCGGTCTACAATCATTACAAGAGAATCCTGAGGAGAAAGACGGACACAGTTGAGCTCCAGAAGAGCAACATCCTGCTGATCGGACCGACGGGCAGCGGCAAGACCCTCTTCGCCCAGACCATGGCAAAGATGCTGGATGTGCCCTTTGCAATCGCGGATGCGACCACCCTGACAGAGGCGGGCTATGTCGGCGAGGACGTGGAGAACGTGATCGTCAAGCTCCTGCAGGCCGCGGACTATGACGTCGAGCGGGCTCAGCGCGGGATTATCTATATCGACGAGATCGACAAGATCGCCAGAAAATCCGAGAACACCTCCATCACCCGCGACGTGTCGGGCGAGGGAGTGCAGCAGGCGCTGCTGAAGCTGCTGGAGGGGACGGTGGCAAACGTTCCGCCCCAGGGAGGCCGAAAGCATCCGCACCAGGACTTCATCCAGGTTGACACGACGAATATCCTGTTCATCTGCGGCGGTGCCTTTGACGGGCTGGACAAGATCATCGAACGCCGCACCTCGAAGAAGAGCATGGGCTTCGGCGCGGATATCGGCAACGCCAGGGAGAAGGACATCGGTGCCCTGTTCGAGCAGGTGCAGCAGCATGACCTGCTGAAGTACGGGATCATTCCGGAGCTGATCGGCCGTCTGCCTGTGGTGGCAACGCTGGATACCCTGACGAGAGACGATCTCGTCCGGATCCTCACGGAACCGAAGAACGCAATGACGAAGCAGTATCAGGAACTCATGAAGATGGACGGCGTGGAGCTGGAGTTTGAGCCGGCGGCGCTGGAAGCCATCGCCGACCGCGCCATTGAGCGCAAGATCGGCGCGCGGGGTCTGCGCAGCATCATGGAATCGGTGATGACGGACATCATGTACACGGTACCGTCAGATACCGGCGTGCTGAAGGTGACCATCACTCCTGAGAGCGTACAGGAGGGCGGATCCCCTCTGCTGCTCCGGACAAAAGATCTTGCAGGATAATATCAAAAAACATTTCCCCCGCTCAGGCGGGGGAATACTTGTAGTGACAGTGCTGCCGCACTCCTGCAGCGCCGAAAGCCTGTCAAAACCCTGTTAGGAGAAGAGCATGACAAACGAAATCCAAGAAAATACCGGGCTGAGGATGCCGATGATCGCAATGCGGGGACTGCTGGTCTTCCCGGAGATGACGCTGTCCTTTGACATAGAGCGCCAGATCTCCATTGCTGCCGCGGATGCGGCGGCTTCGGGCGATCATCTGATCTTTCTCAGCATGCAGAAGAACTTCCAGGACAGCGAGCCGAAGCCGGAGGGAATCTATTCGGTGGGGACGGTCTGCCGTGTGCGGCAGATGCTCCGACAGGTGCAGCAGGGCTTCAGCCGGCTGATTGTGGAGGCCCTCTACCGGGCTGAAGCCGTCTCCATAGAGGAAGAGAACGGCTTTCTGACAGCCGAGGTCGTCAAGCGCCCGGATCGGACGGAACGCGTCGGCGAAGCCAGAAAGGAGGCAGCGGTACGAAGCTGCATGAGCGCCTTCCAGCAGTATCTGGAGCTCACGCAGGACGTGCCGCCGACCCAGATCCTCCAGCTTCTGACCCATCCGGACCCGGCATATATCGGGTGGTTTATCGCACAGAATATCCAGATCAACCCCGATGAAAAACAGGAGATCATGGAATGCGACTATCCGACGAAGCGTTTCATGATGCTCAACAGGATCCTCCGCAATGAGATTCAGGTCCTGACCATCGAACAGGAGCTCTCCGGAAAGGCCAGAGAGCAGATGGCGGAGAACCAGAGAGAGTACTTCCTGCGTGAGGAACTGCGGGCCATCCAGGCAGAGCTCGGCGAGGACGATCTGGTCGACGACTTTGAGGAGTACAGCGCGAAGATCGACGCACTGGACTGCACGGAAGAAGTGAGGGAGAAGCTGAAGAAGGAGCTGAGCCGCCTGAAAAAGCAGGCCTACGGCTCCTCGGAAGCGGCGCTGCTGCGCAACTATCTGGACGTCTGTCTGGAGCTCCCCTGGGGAAAGAAAAAGGACGAAATCTCCGATCTGGCTCTTGCCCGGAAGATTCTTGACGAGGACCACTACGGTCTGACAAAGGTGAAGGAACGGATCCTGGAGTACCTTGGGGTACGCGTGCTGGCTCCGGATGTCCGGGGCGGCATGATCTGCCTGGTCGGTCCTCCGGGAACCGGAAAAACCAGCATTGCCATGAGCATTGCCCGAGCGACGGGACGGGACCTGGTAAGGGTGTCGCTGGGCGGCATCCACGACGAAGCGGAGATCCGGGGGCACAGAAAAACCTACATCGGCGCAATGCCTGGCAGGATCATCAACGGTATCGTGCAGGCGAAGAGCTGCAACCCCGTGATGGTCCTGGATGAGATTGACAAGCTGGGCTCGGATTATCGGGGAGACCCCTCGGCAGCGCTGCTGGAGGCGCTCGACCCGGAACAGAACAAGGGCTTCCGGGATCACTTTCTGGAGATTCCTTTCGACCTGTCGGAGGTCTTCTTTATCACGACCGCCAATACCACCGAGAGCATCCCGCGCCCGCTGCTGGACCGCATGGAGGTCATAGAGCTCTCCAGCTATACCGACGAGGAGAAGCTTGAGATTGCAAAGCGGCATCTGATTCCCAAGCAGCGGAAGAAGCACGGCCTGAAGGGTACGCAGCTCAGAATCGATGATGACAGTATCCGGAATATCGTATCCGGCTACACGCGGGAATCCGGCGTGCGGCTCCTGGAACGCGAGATCGCGGCGATCTGCAGGAAAGCCGCAAGCGGCATCGCCGAGAACCGCTTCAAAAGCCTGAATGTGCGGCCTGAGAAGCTGGAGCAGCTGCTGGGCCCGGTGAAGTTCAAGCCGGATGAGAAGCGAAGCGCCGACACCGTGGGGCTGGTGAGAGGTCTGGCCTATACCTCGGTCGGCGGGGAGGTCCTGGACGTGGAGGCTGCTGTCGTGAACGGCAGCGGAAAGCTGGAACTGACCGGAAACCTCGGCGACGTGATGAAGGAATCGGCCAGAGCGGCCATCACCTATATCCGGAGCAGGGCAGAACAGCTCGGCATCGAACAGGACTTCTACAAGACCAAGGACATCCATATCCACTTCCCGGAGGCGGCAGTGCCCAAGGACGGCCCTTCCGCGGGGATCACCATGTGCATTGCAGTCATCTCGGCGCTGAGCGGCCGGCCGGTGCGCGGCGATGTCGCGATGACGGGCGAGATCAGCCTGCGCGGCAGGGTGATGGCGATCGGAGGACTCAGAGAGAAGACCATGGCGGCCCTCCGTGCGGGCGTGAAAACCGTGATCGTCCCGAAGGAAAACGAGGCGGATCTGAAGGAGATCGATCCGCTTGTGCGCGAGAAGCTGAGCTTCCGCTTTGCCGACCACGCAGACCAGGTCCTGGAGCTGGTGTTTTCAAAGGAGGAAGCCCAGCCGGCAGCGAAGAAGACGAAGCTCTCCAAAGGCATCACCGCTGCGGTGCGTCAGTGACATGAAAGAACTGAATGTGAACCGTGCGGAGTTTATCCGCTCGGCGGCCTCTTCAAAGCAGTTTATCCGCAGCCCGATCCCCAGGGCGGCCTTCGCCGGCCGGTCCAATGTGGGAAAGTCCTCGGTGATCAACCGCCTGCTGAACCGCAGACAGTTCGCCCGGGTCGGAGCGACACCGGGGAAGACCGTCCATGTGAATTATTTCCTGATCGACGAGAAACTGTACTTTGTGGACCTGCCGGGCTACGGCTTTGCGAAGGTGTCCCAGGCTGAGAAGGAACGGTGGGCGGCCCTGATGGAGGAATTCTTTCAGGACGGAGAGAGCTTTGACTGCGGCGTCCTGATCGTGGATGCGCGGCATAAACCCACAGCGGACGACGTGCGCATGGCGGAGTATTTTATGCGCTCCGGGAAGGAATTCGTGGCGGTCGCAAACAAGGTCGACAAGCTGAAGAAGAGCGAGATCGAAGGAAATCTGAAGCTCATCAGGGAGACGCTGGGCCTGCCGGAGCAGACCCCGCTGATTCCGTTCTCTGCCGAGAAGGGACAGGGAAGGGACGAGCTTCTGCGTCAGCTGCTGATGCGCGTATGATCCGGCTGGACAAGTATATCGCGGACAGCGGCTCGCTGACAAGGAGCCAGGCCTCGAAGGCGATCCGGGACGGACGTGTTGCCGTAAACGGAACCGTCGTCCGCAGGCCGGAACAGAAGGTCGACGAGACACGGGACAGCGTGTTGCTGGACGCTGTCCCCGTCCGCTATGAGGCGTTCCACTTCTATATGCTGGATAAACCGGCGGGAATCCTGACGGCAAGCCGGGACCGGACGCAGAAGACAGTACTCGACCTTTTCCCGCCGGAGATCCGCAAGCACGGGATCTTCCCTGTCGGCAGACTGGACAAGGAGACGACCGGCCTGCTGCTTCTGACGGATGACGGAGATACGGCGCACCGCATTCTCGCACCGAAATCGGACATATCCAAGGTATACGAGGCCCGGGTGGACGGAATCCTGACAGAAGAAGACATGATGCGCTTCAGGGAAGGGCTTGTCCTCGGAGACGGGACCAGGTGCCTGCCTGCGGGACTGAAGATTCTGGACGGGAACCGGGCTCTGGTGACTGTGCGGGAAGGAAAGTACCACCAGGTGCGGCGGATGCTTGCCAGTGTGGGAAAGCCGGTCCTTGAGCTGCGCCGGCTTTCGGTCGGAGGACTCAGCCTGGACCCGGGGAGTGAGCCGGGACGGTTCCGAGCGCTGGACGAAGAGGATTTGTGCAAACTGTTCATGACGGTGCCACTGGAAAAATAGTCAAAAAAACATGCGGAAAAAGGGCTTCTTTTGATTCCTCTGCAAAATGATTTGAAAAAATTCACAAAAAATCATGCCGTTTTCTATTGAAAATTACTCAAAAGAGAGTTATTATAAAGTGCTGTGTTTTTTACGCTGCGGTTTTTCTTTTGCATTTTGACCAATATGGAACGGAGAGTGCAATATGCCGAGCAGAATTTTTCAGAATGTGATCATTCAGATGAAGGACTCCATTGACAGAACGATCGGCGTGATCGATGACCAGGGCTATGTGGTTGCCAGCAGCGAGCTGGCCAGCATCGGATCCCGGCTGGAGGATTTCCGTTTCTCTCAGATGAATCCCGATACCCATGATCTGGTGACTGCCGGAAGGACTTTTGTGCTTCTGAGCTCGGAGAACGGCCAGCTCGGCTATTCAGCGTTTGTCGAGGGCGCTGACGCGGTAGCAAAGACCGTATGTGCCATCGCTGCCGTCGCTTTTGACGAGGCGCTGGCAAATTATGAAGAAAAGCACAACCGGGCAGCTTTTATCAAAAGCATCATCTCGGACAACATCCTGCCGGGCGACGTCTATGTACGGGCAAAGGAGCTCCATTTTATCACGGACGAACCGCGCTGTGTCTTTCTGGTCCGTCAGACCGAAAACATGGATGTGGGCGCTGCGGAACTCATGGGGAAGCTCTTCCCGGACCGGCAGCAGGACTTTGTCCTGAACATCAATGAGAGCGACATTGTCATTGTCAAGACGCTTCTCCCCGACATGGCGAAGGAAGAGATCCACGCAATTGCGGCGGGGATCGAAAAAGCCCTGTTCGACGAGTTCGGGATCCGCTGTGTGATCGGCATCAGCACGGAAGCACGGCATCTCCGCGAGCTGGCAGACCGCTATAAGGAGGCCCAGGTCGCGATCGACGTCGGCCGGGTGTTTGAGAGCGACAAGACCATCATCCATTACGAGAGTCTGGGACTCGGACGGATCATCTATCAGCTTCCCACGACGCTGTGTGAGATGTTCCTGAACGAGGTGTTCAAGAAGAACCCGATCGAGACCCTGGATGAGGACACCCTGGAGACCATCAACCGCTTCTTTGAGAACAATCTTAACGTTTCGGAAACATCGCGGAAACTTTACGTTCACAGAAATACATTAGTATACAGACTGGAGAAGATCAAGAAAATCACCGGACTTGATCTTCGTGAGTTCGACCACGCAATCGTATTCAAGGTTGCCATGATGGTAAAACAGTATCTGGATTCCCTGAACGGCACAAGGTACTGACGGAGGCTTTTTTATATGGTTCAGATGACGGATGTCACGAAAATCTACGACAGCAGCGGCACAGTCGCGCTGGACGGGGTTGACCTGACAATCAACGAAGGCGAATTCGTCTTTCTGGTCGGACCTTCCGGCTCGGGAAAGACGACAATGATGAAGCTGATCACGGGCGAGGTGCGTGCGACCGGCGGAGAGATCATAGTCAATGACTTTGACATGATGAAGATCAAACAGCGCAAGCTCTCCAAGGTGCGCAGGACTCTCGGCGTGATTTTTCAGGATTACCGCCTGATCGAAAACATGACCGTGTACGACAACGTCGCCTTTGCGATGCGTGTCGTGGGCGCATCCGGAAAGAATATTGCGCGCCGGGTACCGTATGTGCTGGAGCTTGTAGGGCTGGACGGCAGAGAGCACCGCTTCCCCAACGAGCTCTCGGGCGGCGAACAGCAGCGCGTTGCGATTGCCCGGGCCCTGGTAAACAACCCGCGGATGATCGTTGCGGACGAGCCCACCGGAAACCTCGATCCGGTCCGGAGCCTTGAGCTCATGCTGCTCTTTGAGAAGATCAACGAGATGGGCACGACGATCCTTGTCGTGACGCATGAGAAGGAGCTTGTCAACGCTTTCTCCAAGCGTGTCATCACCATAGAAGAAGGCCATGTCATCAGCGACGGAATGGATGGGTACTACAGCTATGAGCATCAGTAGGGGATCTTATCTGATTCGCGAGGGCTTTCGGAGCATACGGACTCACGGCTTCATGTCCTTCGCGTCGGTCACTATCATTACAGCCTGCCTGATCATCATGGGGAGCATTGTCCTGCTCTCCCTGAATATTGACGCGCTGATCAAGGATCTGGAGCAGGAAAACGAGGTCGTCGCCTTTGTCGACGAGAGCATTGCCTCCGATGAGGACGCGGCCGCGCTCCGCGGAGAGATCATGGCTGTGGATAATATCATGTCGGCAGACTTTGTCTCCCGGACCGAGGCCATGAACAGCTTCATGAGCAAGTATGACGACAGACTGATGGAAGGTCTGGACGAAAGCGTGTTCCGGCATCGCTTTGTCATCCATCTGGTGGATATCTCGGACATGGCGGAGACCCGGACAGCGCTCGAGAGCCTCCCGGGAATCGTAAAGGTCAACGCGCATATCGAATACGCGGACCGCTTCGTCCATGTCAGGAACATCGTGAGCGTGGTCTCGCTGATCCTCACTGTGATTCTGACCTTTGTGTCGTTCTTTATCATGTCGAATACCATCAAGCTTACGACATACGGACGGCGTGAGGAAATCGCAATCATGAAGATGGTCGGAGCAACCAATGCCTTTATCCGGACACCCTTTGTCATTGAAGGGCTGATCCTGGGGATCCTGGGCGGAGTTTTCGGGTTCCTCGCAGTCTGGGGGATCTACAGTGTGCTGAACAGCAGCATCATGGACTCCCTGACCGGGAGCTTCGTCACGCTGATCCCGTTCCGGCGCATCATGCTGCCGCTCCTGATCTCCTATGTCGGGGTCGGTATCCTGATCGGCGTGTTCGGCGGCATGAACGCCATCCGGAACTATCTGAAGGTCTGAAAAGAAGGAATCGTCATGAACAGGAAAAAAATCATTTCCGTCATTGCGGTCATCATGGCCGTGCTGATGGTACTGTCTCTGATCGCCAGCGTGCTCCCCTCTGCTTTTGCAATCTCGCAGAGCGATATTGACGCCCTGCAGCAGAAGAAGAACGAGCTGACCGCAAAGGTCGCGGAGGCGGAGGAGCGGCTCGGCGTGCTGCAGGAAGTACAGGCCAACGTACTGGACAAGATGACCGCCCTGGTGACCAAGAACGACGCCGCGAAGGAAGCGCTGGAAATCGTGGCGGAAGAGATCGCCATGTATGACGGCATCATCGAGGAAAAGACCGAGGAGCTGAACGCAGCCCTGAACCGGGAGCAGGTCCAGCTGGACAAATACCGTACGAGGGTCCGTGCGATGGAGGAGAGCGGAGGATATAACATCCTGGCGGTCCTGATGAGCTCCGGGGACTTCAATGAGTTTCTGACGGCCCTCGATGATATGGAAAAGATCATGGAGAGCGACCGGGACCTGGAAGACCGCTATATTGAAGCCAGAGAAGAGGCGGAGCAGGTCAAGGCGGACTACGAAGCGGTCCGCACTGAGTGCGAGGGACGCCAGGAGGTGCTCCGCGGCGAGCAGGAAGAGATCGAAGGCCAGATTGCCGAGACGGAGGAACAGCTCGACGAGCTGAAGGATCAGATCGGCGAAGCGATGAAGGAATATGTAAACTTCGTCATAGCAGAGGATGCGGCAGCACAGGAAGTTCAGGCGATGATCGCCGCCTATGAGGAGCAGAAGCGCCAGGAGGCAGCTGCAGCCGCGGCGGCAGCCGCTGCTGCCCAGGCAGCTGCGGGCGGAACCGCCACCGGCAGCCTCGGCCTGAATCCGGGAGCTGCGACCGGGACGGGCAGCCTGATGTGGCCGGTCCCGTGCAGCACCCGCGTTACGAGCCGCTTCGGTACCCGTACAGATCCGTTCACAGGCGAGACCCGCTCTCACAGCGGGATCGATATCGACGGTTACGGCAACGAGGGCGGGGCGATTGTCGCCGCCGATGGCGGCGTGGTCATTACCTGCACCTACTCTGACGGCTACGGCAACTACATCATCATCGACCACGGCAACGGCTATCAGACCCTCTATGCCCATATGTCCGGCATGGCTGTCGGCTCCGGGGCCTCGGTCTCGCAGGGCCAGACCATCGGATATCTGGGATCCTCCGGACGTGCGACAGGGACACACCTGCACTTTGAGGTTTTCGTCAACGGAGGCCGTGTAGATCCGGCCAGCTTCTTTGGCGGGCTCTCATACTATAACTGCTGACGGACGGCCATGGGAAGAGTTTTTTCAAGAATGTTCGGCGGGGTAGGAATCTTCCTGTCCCGCCTCCTTCGCGCAGGGATCAGCCTCTGGCTCGTGATCGTGCTGCTGGTTCTGTCGGTTGTGGGAACGCGGCTTTATACCCGCAACCAGATCATCAATGCAGTGGGCGGCAAGGAAGACTATGACGAGGCGATGCGCTATATCGAGATCAAGGACATCATCGACGCACGCTTTATCGAGCAGGTCGACCGCAAAAGCATGGGCTATTCCGCCGCAACGGCCATGGTGTCCGGGCTCGGAGACGCCTGGAGCAGCTTTCTCACCGACGACGACTATCGGACCTATCAGCTCTCCTCCTCCAACGACTATGCCGACATCGGCATGAGCCTGGTGAAGGACTCCGGCGGAGGCTTCCAGATCGTCACGGTGTACCCGGATTCGCCCGTGGCGCGTGCCGAGGTCACCATCGGCATGATTATCACTGCCGTGGACGGCCAGGACGTGACAGGGCTCTCGACCGATGAAGTCCGCATGCTGATCCGCTCCAAAATGAGCGGTATCTTCACGCTGACGATTGCCGGAAGAGGCAATATCGAGGTCGACTGCACCGCCACGAACAGCGAGGCGGTCACCTACCGTCTCGAGAAAACCGGCGCAGGCTACATCCAGATCCATAACTTTGAAGCCGGAAGCGGCAACGCGTGTGTGGATGCGACGGAGTATCTGCTGTCGCAGGGAGCGGTATCCCTCGTCATAGACCTGCGCAACAATTCCGGAGGCCTGACCACGGAGGCAGCGATTTTCCTGGACTATCTGCTCCCGGCCGGCCGGCTGTTCTCGGATATCAGCAAGGACGGGACGGAGCGCGTGACGGAGTCCGACAGCATGAGTCTGGAGCTGCCGACGGTCGTGCTCATCAACAGCGGCTCTTTCCGCGAGTCCGAACTGTTTGCTCAGGTCCTGAAGGACTGGCACTGGGCGACCCTGATCGGCGAGCCCACCACCGGCAACACCAGAACACAGGAGACGATCGTCCTGCATGACGGCAGCGCACTGCGCCTGTCGACGCACAGTCTGCTTTCGGCAAACGGAACAGACATCGCCGCTGCCGGCGGTGTCATTCCGGACATGATTGTATTCAACCGTGACGAGTCCGCCACCGGTACCACCCTGGGCACCACCGGCGGCGAGCAGGGCACGGCCAGCATCTCGGACGACACGCAGCTCATGGAAGCGCTGCGGTATCTGAGCTGATACTATACAGGGAGAGAAGAAAACATGGCAAGTTCAAATTCCAACCGCTACAAGATGAGCCAGGAGCGCCTGGACGAACTCAAGAAAGAACTCGAGTTTATGGAAACCGTCAGGGAGAAGGAAGTTGCAGAGCAGATCAAGGAAGCCCGCAGCTTCGGAGACCTGTCGGAGAACAGCGAATACGACGAGGCGAAGACCGAGCAGGGAAAGCTGTATTCCAAGATCGCGGAGTACAAGGACCTGATCGAGCACGCAGAGATCGTCGACACGGTTGATCACAATCTTCCGAAGGATGCGGTGACCCTGGGCAGCATTGTCACTGTACGGGACCTGGATGAGGAACTCGAGGACAGATATGAGATCGTCGGCTCGCAGGAGGCCAATCCGCGGGAAGGCCGCATCTCTGATGACTCGCCGGTGGGAAAGGGCCTGATCGGACACCGGGCCGGCGAGAGCCTCAGGATCCCCGTTCCGTCCGGAGAAGTCCGGCTGGAGATCATCTCTGTTGAAAACCTGTGAGGTGACCATGGGAGAGAATAACCGCGAAGCGGTTCCGACTCAGGAACAGGCGACGGAGCTGTCCGAGCTTCAGCAGATCCGGAGGGATAAGCTGACCGCCCTGCAGGAACGGGGAGCGAATCCTTTTGTCATTACTAAATACGACCAGACCCATCACAGTGCCGAAATCAAGGAGAACTACGACGCGCTGGAAGGGAAGAACGTCAGCATTGCCGGCCGTGTGATGGCGAAGAACATCATGGGCAAGGCGAGTTTCTGCCGGGTACAGGATCTGCAGGGCATCATCCAGTGCTACGTTGCCCGGGACTCCATAGGACAGGAAGCCTATGCCGATTTCAAGAAGCTCGATATCGGCGACATTATCGGCGTAAGCGGCTTCGTGTTCAAGACGAAGACCGGCGAGATCTCAGTGCACGCAGAGAACATCACGCTGCTCTCCAAGAGCCTGCGGAGCCTGCCCGAGAAGTATCACGGCCTGACCAACACCGATCTGCGCTACCGGCAGCGGTACGTGGACCTGATCATGAACCAGGACGTCCGCGACACCTTTGTGAAGCGCTCACAGATTATCAGCTGCATCCGCCGGTATCTGGACAACCTGGGCTTCCTGGAGGTCGAGACCCCCATGCTGGTGCAGAACGCGGGCGGCGCGGCAGCCCGTCCGTTTCTGACTCACTTCAACGCGCTGGATCAGGACCTGAAGCTCCGTATCTCTCTGGAACTCTATCTGAAGCGTCTGATTGTCGGCGGCATGGAAAAGGTCTACGAGATCGGGCGGGTCTTCCGCAACGAGGGAATGGATACGCGCCACAATCCGGAGTTTACCCTGATGGAGCTCTATCAGGCCTATACGGACTATCACGGGATGATGGATCTCACAGAGAACATGTACCGCCATGTGGCGCAGGAAGTTCTGGGCACCACGACCGTTGTGTACAACGGGGTGGAAATGGACTGGGGAAAGCCCTTCACGAGACTCAGCATGCTGGATGCGGTGAAGCGGTATTCCGGGGTGGACTTCCGGGAAATCCACAGCCTCGAAGAGGCCAGAGCCGCAGCAAAAGCGCACGGGGTCGAGTATGAAGAGCGCCACCAGAAGGGCGATATCCTGAACCTGTTCTTTGATGCGTTCGTGGAGGAACACTTAGTTCAGCCAACCTTCATCATTGATCATCCGGTCGAGATCTCACCGCTTACCAAAAGAAAGCCGGAGGACCCGGACTATGTGGAACGCTTTGAGCTGTACATGAATGGATGGGAGATGGCAAACGCCTACTCCGAGCTGAACGACCCCATCGACCAGCGTGAGCGTTTCCGTGCCCAGGAGGAGATGCTGGCAAAGGGCGATGAAGAGGCCAATACCACGGACGAAGACTTCATGAACGCCCTGGAGATCGGCATGCCGCCCACAGGCGGAATCGGCTACGGCATTGACCGCCTCTGCATGCTGCTGACGGACTCCGCGGCCATCCGGGATGTCCTGCTCTTCCCGACAATGAAGCCGATTGATTGAGTCTTTGATGCAAAAAGTTATGAAATACGATCACTTTCGGGCAAATCCGGAACAATTTGCATGAATTTGAAAGTTCAAAACTACGAAAAAGTAGTGTTTTAAACAGAATTAAACAAATTTTGAACAAATCATTAGTTGACATCTTTAAGAAGTAGGTATCTGTAAGCCATACTGCCGTCTGGGAAATTGCTCTCAGGCGGCAGTATTTCGATCTTTTTCAGAGGGAGGAGCTGGATGTAATAAAGAGTTGACAAAAAATAAAATCAAGCATATAATATTCACAACACAAAATGATTTGTTTTAAGAAAGGGTGAATTGTGTGAATTGGAGAGACTACAAGGTTGAAAAAACGGGAAAAATTGAGATGCCGTTTTCTGAGAAGGTAAAAGCCACTTGGACGGGTCTGAGCGTTGTGCTATGGTATGCCGCTTTAATTCTGATTTTGGGGAAGCCAGTCATGTATCTGGTGATACAGGCTTTCCGATTCGCAGCGTACTCCTGGCTCTCAATCCAGGATTGGTGCTGCGGGGGAAACAGTTTGGATTATCTGAATCCGTTTTATCAACTGACACAGTTTTCATTTAGCAACTTTTGGTTTTGAACGCCCGCAAACCTGCGGGCGTATTTTTGTGAGGGGAGTCGCAAGAGAGTTTCTCGTTGCCGACTTCCTTTTTTCGTGGTAATATACAGAAAGCCTGTAAAGCCTTAAAAGGAGCTGAGAACATCAACCATTATCGGAGCCTGAATTCCTATCTTCGGGAGATTTACGGAGAAAAGATCTATAAGCTTGCATTGGACGGAGGCTTCACATGTCCGACCAGGGATGGGAAGTTGGATACACGCGGCTGTATTTTCTGTTCCGGTGGAAGCGGAGATTTTGCGGTTCCTGTCGGCGACAATGTCAATGAAGCCATCGAGGCAGCGAAGGGGATCGTCGCAGAGAAAGGCGGCAGGAAGTTTATCGCCTATTTTCAGAGCTTTTCCGGAACCTATGCGCCTATCGAGAGACTGCGAGCTTTGTACTCGGAAATTATAGAGCATCTGGATATTGTTGCTCTGTCCATCGGAACGAGACCGGACTGCCTTCCGGGTGAAGTCATTTCACTGCTTGCAGACCTGAATCGGATCAAACCGGTTTGGGTGGAGCTTGGGCTTCAGACCATCCATGAGTCTACAGCGGAATACATCCGAAGAGGGTATCCTTTGGCCGTATTTGATGATGCCCTGCGCAGACTGCAAGCTGCTGGGATCATGGTCATTGTCCATATGATACTCGGACTTCCGGGAGAAACACCGGATATGATGGTTGAGACTGCGCGGTATATCGGACGGAGCGGGGCAGAAGGCATCAAGTTTCAGCTCCTGCATGTTTTGGAAGGAACAGATCTCGCTGCGGATTACCGAAACGGCTTATTTCAGGTTCTGTCACTGGAAGAATATATCCGAGTTCTGGAACAGTGTATTGAGGTCATCCCGGCAGACATGGTGATCCACAGACTGACAGGGGACGGCGCAAAGCGCAATCTTATTGCCCCTCTATGGAGCGCGGACAAGAAGCACGTGCTCAATGAAATCAACAGAGCATTTGACCGGGATCAGGTCATGCAAGGGAGGAAAGCATGAAAACGATTTATCTCGCCGGGGGCTGTTTCTGGGGAACACAGAAGTTCTTTGACCAGTTTGAGGGTGTTGTCGAAACAGAAGTCGGATATGCCAACGGGCCGACAGCAGATCCGACTTATCAGGATGTCTGTGCCAGTTCCGGGCATGCGGAGACGGTCAGGATCGTCTATGATGAAGCCAGGATCAGCCTCACACAGATCCTGGACTGGTACTTTCTCACGATTGATCCGACATCGTACCATCGCCAGGGAATGGATATGGGCGTTCAGTATCGTACAGGAATCTATTACACGGATTCTTCGGATCTTCCGGAGCTCAAAGCAAGATACGAGAGGGAACAGGAGAAGTTCAAGCCAAAACTGCAGGTAGAACTCAAACCGCTCGAAAACTTCTATCCTGCGGAAGAGTATCATCAGAAGTATCTGGAAAAGAATCCGGGCGGGTACTGTCATATTCCACCGCGCTTGATGCAACTGGGCCAATGACAAGACGGGAGTTTACAGAGCGCATGGCGCAAATCGATCCGGAATCAGAGGAGGCTGTCGATAAGCTTGCTGCTTTGTTTGAGGAGGACTATCTCTCCTCTGGGAAGGATCTGAATGACCCGGCAGTGATTGAGGAGATTCATATTGCGGCAAAAACGGATTTAGAGCACTTTAAGGGAAGGTATGACGAGCTGCTGGAAAAGATCAATGGCGAGCTGAGAAAAGCCGGCGCGACAGAAGCTCAGATCAACTGGGGACTCTTCGGCAACGTTGAACTGCCAACGCTCTCCTATATCCGATGCAATGCCATAGCAAAGAAGATGATCCACGTCAGCTATCAGATCACCTATTGTCTGGGTGAATTGAAAATGCTCAGCAAATACACGGATGTGGATATGGATGCTCTATCCAGAATTCAACGGGAATATAAGAGAAGGTTTGGCTGAGGGGAGGCTGATTTGGAAATGAAAACACTGAAAATCACCAATAACTCACCGGCGGTTCTGGGATTTGTCCTGCTCAGCTTTGCGGTCCTGATCCTTGGGATCGTTACCGGAGGAAGCAGCACGCAACTGCTGTTCATGACGTATCATTCTTCACTGACGAATCCGCTGACATATCTGCGCTTCTTTACACACGTGCTTGGCCACAACGGATGGGCGCATTTTATCGGAAACATGTCTTATATCCTGCTCCTCGGACCGATGCTGGAAGAAAAATACGGAGCGGGGAAAATCCTGGAGGTTATCGGGATTACCGCTTTTGTGACTGCCATCGTCAACTATATCCTGTTTCCGGCAGTGGCGTTATGCGGCGCAAGCGGCGTGGTATTTGCCTTTATTCTGCTTGTATCCTTCACAAATGTCAGAGAAGGGGAAATTCCCATTACCGTTATTCTGGTTGCGCTGATTTTTATCGGACAGCAGGTATATGAGGGAATCTTCCTGAGAGATAATGTGTCGAATCTGTCCCATATCCTTGGCGGTGTTGTTGGAGCGGTAGCCGGGTATAAGCTGAACGTGAAAAGAAAATAGCTCTGTGGAGCATATCAAAGTGGCAACGTTACTGCTTTTTAATATTCACGATGAAGAGAAGCGGACCGCGATCAGGCTCCTGTCATTACGGCTCGGTTATTCGGTTCAGGATGTTCTGCCCGAACAGCAGAATACGAAAATCTCAGAACTGCTTTCCGGAGCAAAGCCTGCCGGACAGAATCCGATTTCGTTTACGGATGAAATGATGGTGATGTCCGGATTCAGTTCTCAGGATATGCATACGCTTCTGGATGGGATGCGGAACAACGGCTGTCCGGTCAGACTGAAATGTATCGTTACCGAGACAAACAAATCCTGGACAGCTGTGAGACTGTATAAAGAGCTGGCTGCGGAAGATCAGGCCATGCGAAAGAGGACTTCAAAGAAATGAAAACCTTAAGCCCTATGAAAAAACTGATTGCAATCCTGATGATTGCCCTTTTCCTGACCGGCTGCGCGTCAACTGAAACACCAGCGCAGCAGCCGTCAGACTCAGGCGGTATGACGAAGCTCTCTTATCTGCAAATCGACCAGGAAACCGCAAAACAGAAGATGGAGGCAGACGACGGCCATGTGATCGTTGACGTTCGGAGGCAGGATGAGTATGACGCCGGACATATTCCTGGAGCAATTCTGATCCCGAATGAGTCTATCATAACAGAGAGACCGGAGGAACTGCCGGATCTTAATCAGGTCATCCTGATCTACTGCCGCAGCGGAAACCGATCAAAGCAGGCGGCTCAGAAGCTGGCGGATATGGGTTACGTGAATCTTTACGAGTTCGGCGGGATCATAGACTGGACGGGTGATATTGTGACAGGAAACGAAAAAGCAACTCTTTCTTTTGATTCCTTCGACGGTGGGGGACCGGAATACAGCATTCTTCTTGGTGAAGATATCGTCTCTTATGAGCAGCAGAGGGAATACAGCAGCCCAGACCATGAAGATCTTGATGGAGCAAGCTATGACGTAACCTTCACCTTTGCTGGCCTGAAGCCCGGCGAAACAACCATGACAGTTCAGCAGCGGTCGCCGATTGCCGGAAACATGGATCATATTTATTCCGTGAAGGTCGATCCAAACCTGAACGTGACAATCGAAGCACTAACTACAGAAGATCTGGACATGGCCGTAGTGTCTGTTCCAACGCTTGTGATAGAGACGCCAAAGAAAACGTTCTATGCGGCGCTGGAGGACAATTCTTCTGCCAGAGAATTTGCGGAAAAACTCAGCGCTGAGGTCATTGAGGTAGAGATGCACGATTACGGCAGCTTCGAGAAAGTTGGGTCGTTGCCTTGGAGCTTGGAACGGAACGACGAATCGATTACCACAGAACCGGGAGATGTGATTCTGTATCAGGGAAATCAGATCACGATCTACTATGATCAGAATACTTGGAATTTTACAAAGCTGGCGACGATCGGAAATGTCACAAAAGAGGAACTGCTTGATGCTCTCGGAGAAGGAAATGTGACCGTGACCTTCTGGGTTGAGTGGAGCGAATAAAGAGCGAAAGGAAGGAAAAGAATGGAGGCAAAATACTATATCGTCAGTCGGATTGATGGAGATTATGCTTGGCTCACGTGCACAAGTGCGGAAGAGGAACCATATTTTATCGCCCGCGCTTTGCTGCCGCTGGAAATAGACGAGGGGAGTAAACTGAAGTTTGAAAACTTTCAGTTCGAGATGGTCTGATTCAACTTGATATAAACGTATTGCAGGGACAACAATATGAGAGAAGACAATGAGAAGCTGAAATACGATTCACTCAGGGCCGTCCTTATGGAGATAGCCGGTGAAGGAGACGCAGCGGTTCAATCGATTTCCGGCGGAGATATCAACCGGGCATACAGGCTGACTGTAAACGGACAGCTTTTCTTCATGAAAGCAAACCGGAGAGAGAATTATGACTTCTTCCTGGCTGAGATTGCCGGACTGCAAGCCATTGCGGAGACAGAAACCATTCGGGTACCTGCGGTGCTGGGAGCAGGTGTGGATGACAGCTATGGCGCTTTTCTGCTTCTCGAATGGAGTCAGGGGAAACCTGTACCGAAGTTCTACGAGAATTTCGGGCATAGTCTTGCGGCAATGCACAGAGCAGACACCGGCAGATTCATCCAAGGCTTCGGATTCAGTCAGGACAACTTCATCGGGGCAGGGAAACAGGAAAACACACAGGAAGACAGTTGGGTGATATTCTTTCGTGATCACCGGCTCGTACCGCAGCTGAGTAAGGCTGAGGACTGGTTTGACAGCACGGACAGGAAACAGATCAGCCGGCTTCTGGACAAACTGGCCGATTATCTTCCGGAACCGGATTTTCCATCGCTTCTTCATGGGGATCTTTGGAGCGAGAACTATATCACGGGGAGTGATGGAGAGGCATGGCTGATCGATCCGGCTGTTTATGTCGGCCATGCGGAAGCGGACCTGGCAATGACGGAGCTGTTCGGCGGCTTTCCTCAGAGATTCTATCAGGCCTACAACGAGGTAAGCCCGATCGATCAGGGATACAAAGAGCGCCGCGAGCTTTACAACCTGTATCATCTGCTGAACCATCTGAACCTATTCGGCGGATCTTATCTCGGGTCAGTCCGGCATGTTTTACGCACATACGCTTAAAGGAGTGCGGGGAATATGAGCAGTTTAACAAGAGACGAGCAAGGAACGTACCATTGGGCCGGAACCATTGACGAACAATGTGATAAAAAGACAATCCGAATTATCTATGGCGCCATGGGCGGGACATGCATTGTGTTCATTGTGATGGCGCTTATGGTCAATGCGGAGATGCTCGGGGTCACGTTGCTGACATGCCTTGGTGTCATGGCGATTGTCACTGCCGTTACCGTACCGCTTATGCGGGCGTCAAAGGGTAGACAGCAGAAATATGAGATGAATGATGAATGCGTGCGATATGTTGGATATGGCAGGGAGGACACACGCTTCGCATACAAGGATATTCGCAAGGTTCATGTGTATAATGCGAGAAACATGATCGAAGTGAAGGGGCTTGTGGTATCCGCGCCATTCTTCGTGCCACATGAGGATTTTGGCTTTGTGAGGGACTATATCCTGCGAAGGATACCGGGGAATACCGAGGTGATATACGAGTGAAACAGCGCCTGATTGTACTCCTTGTTCTGCTTCTGGCACTCAGTCTCTGCGCCTGCGGCAATCGATATCGGATCAATATTGCAGGCGGCGCAGATCTTGTAATCTCCTGTCCGAAGACCGCAAAAGCTGGAGAAACCGTGACCGTTGAGACGAAATGTGTTACAGACGGCTGGGTCGAAGTATCGGCCAGCGGAGCGGAGGTTACTGCTGTGCAGGAAGATGTTTTTCAGTTTGTGATGCCCAAACAAAACGTTGATGTGCGTGTATTGTTCGCATGGGACGACATGTCATGAACTATGTCTACATTCTGAGATGCTCCGACGATACACTATATTGCGGCTGGACAACAGATCTGAAACACAGGATTGCGGCACATAACGCCGGAACAGGGGCAAAGTATACGAAATCACGCAGACCGGTCGAGCTTACGTATTATGAGGAGTATGAGAACCGGCACGATGCTCTGAGCCGTGAGTGGAACATCAAGCACATGACCAGAGAAGAGAAACTGGAGTTGATAAAGCGATGACCATATCTCAGATACTGGAGAAGATGATTGTATTCTCCAAAGGTAATATCCACGATATAGATCATTTGATCCGTGTGTGGGCCTACGCAAAGACAATCGGTGAATTGGAAGGATTGGATGCGGATACTCAGTTTATCCTTGAAGTTGCTGCGCTTACCCACGATATTGCCTGTCCGCTTTGCCGGGAAAAGTATGGAAATACCAACGGAAAGTACCAGGAGGCAGAAGGAGAGAAACTTGTCAAAGATTTTCTGGCAGATTCCGGGATGGAGAAGGAACAAATCGATAGGGTTGCCTTTCTGATCGGGCATCACCATACATTCGATGATATCGATGGGATCGATTATCAGATCCTGATCGAGGCGGATTACATCGCAAACGCATCAGAGAATGAGTATAGTGGGGGAAATTTGAAAAACTTCATGGGAAAAATCATGAAGACCAAGAGCGGAAAACATCTGCTTCGGAATGTGTTTTGCCTGGAACCTGAAGAATGAGCATAAGCGTACGGATCACAGATGATTATGACCTTGAAAAGATTGCTTCCAGCGGGCAATGCTTCAGATGGGAGAAAATAGCTAAGGACGGTTACCGGATTCTGCACGGAAAACGATGTGTCTATGTGGAATCCCTTCAGGAACAGTGGTATTCTTTTTCATGCGATGAAAAAGAATTCGCCGCTGTCTGGACGGATTATTTTGACTTTCAGGAAAACTACGCAGGGATACGCTCACGGATTGATCAGGGCGAAGATCCCTTTCTATGGCTGGCCGCTGAGCATGAGCGCGGAATCCGCATTTTGCGCCAGGAACCATGGGAAATACTGGTCACTTTCATTATATCGCAGAATAAAAACATACCGGCAATACGGAGATCGGTAGAAATGCTGTCAAAGCTATGCGGAGAAAGGAGAACTGACAGTAGGGAGAGAGAATATTATGCATTCCCGACACCGGAGGCAATTACTAAGTGCAGTGAACAGGATCTGCGAGCGTGCAGCCTTGGTTATCGATGGAAATACGTTCTTGAAGCAGCCTTAGCTGTGAAGAATGGATACCTGGATTTGAACCTGCTGCGGGACAAGGAAGAGGAACAGACAACCAAAGCTTTGATGTCCCTCTATGGCGTTGGAATGAAAGTGGCGAGTTGTGTTTCACTCTTCGGCCTGCATCACATGGACGCTTTCCCAAAAGATGTGTGGATCAAAAGAATTCTTGCAAATGAATACCCAAATGGCTATCCGTTTACCAAATATTCGCCCTACAACGGAGTATATCAGCAATATATGTTCGCATATTATCGAAAGAAGGAGAGAAAAGAGCCATGAAGAAAAATCTTGGAAGGGCTGCTCAACGATATTCGCGGCAGCCCTTCTTCCAATGCGTAATTAAAGACGCCCCGATTTCTCAGGGTGCCTGGACGAGAGTGCTAATCGCTTTGAACAGAGTATTAATAAGAATTGCATGATAATGTGAACAATGAAGAACCGCTTCCAGACATTCTCTCCAGAAGCGGTTCTCATTCTGTATTTTTCAGATTCATTTACCTTCGCGGTGAGAGAAGCTCTCATAGAACTCTTTCAGCATTTTCAACGCCTTCTTTCTGTAGAAGGGCATTCCGACACGTTTAATCGCTTCCAACAGGCCGAATGCATACAGGGCCCGCTCAATCATGCCCGGATCGGAGACATATTTCTTCTGCAGTTCCCGGATGTAATCAAGCTCGTATACTCTTTCGTCGATCATTTGTCGTCCTCCAGAACAATGCGTGTTTCTTCATGAATATAATCACGGATGATTTTTTCAATGCCGCGGCGGCGGGCATAACGGAACATTTTACCCTGATTGATGTTGTACTTCTGAAAGGCATCCTCGTAAACAGCACGGTATTCCGAACGAGATAGGATGGAGCCGGAGATTCCGCGGCCAAACAGGTCTACAAGAAGCTTTTCAAGTGATGCCTGCCGGTACTGCCCATATGAAGGCGGAGCTTCAGAGATCAGCTTGCGGACAATGATGGTTTCATCGCCGGCATACTTGTAGTATTCATTCGGACTGGGGTTGTGAAGCACATGGGGGTATCGGTCAAATAGCAGATTGAATATGCTTTCGTCCAACATGTTTTCGACCTCAATAAAAATGGTATTCTTCGCCAGCATATGATTCACAAACTCATTCATCTGATACAGCTCCCATATCTGGAATTCCACCAGCGGATAATACTCCTGGATCAGGGCGACTATGTCCTTGGCAGTTTCTGACAATTCATAAAGGTAATCTATACAATACACGATTGTGCAACTGTGTGTATGTTTACTCAAGCTTCTGAAGAAGCAAATCGATTGAAGACAGAAATGAAAAACTGGTCGGCTGCCGGGCACATCTTCTGGACTGATCGCTGAAACACCAGACAATCTGTCTGGCGTTTTTGTTTTTGAGGACCGGTTCGCTTCATTTTCATTCTGTGGAGAGTTTTTGTTGTCTTCCTGCGCGTTCTGTGTTATAGTTTTTCAAAACTATAGGGAGTCTGCTGCCTGTCATCCGCCTGATGAGTTCAGAGAGAAAACCCTGAACGCGGCCCCTGCCTGAAAACAGCACGGGACCGCCATAAAGGAAGCATAGTCTGGACGGAAGGAGGCGATCTCGCAATGTGGCTGCTTATCTTCGGTATCGTCATCGCACTGATGATCGCCAGCATCGTCTATCTTGTGGGCTGTGTGGGCCGATTCGACGCGGTAAAGCGAATCGCCGGATCCGGAAAATGGACAGGACGGCTCCTCTCGTTCGGGATCCTTGCAGTCTGCTTCGCGCTGACCGCGATGCTCACCTCGGTTGTCAACGCCATTGTCATCTTTCTTCACATTGCGGCGTTTTTCCTTCTGTTCGGGATCGTGATACGGATCGCCGAACGGCTGACGGGGAAAAAATCCGATGTCTACTGGCAAGGATGGCTTGCTCTGGGATTTTCCGTCGTCTACCTTGCCGCCGGATATGTGCTCTGCAGCCACGTCTGGCAGAAGAACTATCAGCTCAGAACGGACAAGGAACTCGGAACGCTGAGAATTGCCCTGATTGCAGACAGCCATATCGGCACGACCTTTGACGGAGAAGGATTTGCCGGGCACCTGCGAGCCATTGAACAGCAGCACCCGGATCTTCTGATCGTTGCGGGCGATTTTGTCGATGACGGGACGCGAAAGGAAGACATGATCCGTTCCTGTCAGGCCCTGGGCGGGATAGAGGTCCCTTTGGGCGTCTGGTTTGCCTACGGAAATCATGACAGAGGATATTCCGAAAGTATCGAATATACCGCATCGGAGCTGGAAAAGGCGCTGCGTGACAACGGCGTGCATGTCCTGAAGGACGATACAGAACCGGTCGACGGCCGGTTTTATATCGCGGGCAGGTGCGACAGGTCTTTCGGAACCCGCAAGAGCATGGAAGAACTGCTTTCCGGCATCGAACCAGACAAGTACATCATCGTGATTGACCACCAGCCAAACGATTATGAAAATGAGGCGAATTCTGCTGCCGACCTGGTCCTTTCCGGGCATACGCACGGCGGTCAGCTGATCCCGATCACCTATGTGGGAGAGCTCTTTCATATTCTCGACAGCACCTACGGGCACGAGAACAGAAAGGGGACAGACTTTATTGTCACATCCGGAATCTCTGACTGGGAGCTTCTGTTTAAAACCGGGACGAGATCCGAATATGTCATCATCGATGTGACACAGGACGGCTGAAAGGTCAAAAGCCCGGGAATGCCGGGCCGCCGGCGTAAAGATAAGCTCCGGGAGTCTTCCAAGGCTCCCGGAGCGATTTTGTTTGGGGCATCATCAGGCCCGCTCTGCCGCAGCGGCAGGATCCTTCAGCATCCTTACGTTTCCTGCCCGGCAAACTGGGTCATGTAGAGGCGATAGTAATCACCCTTCTTTTTGAGCAGCTCTTCATGCGTGCCGGTCTCGATGATGTGGCCCTGCTCCATGACCACGATCTCGTCGGCGTCGCGGATGGTGGAGAGACGGTGGGCGATGATGAGGCTGGTCCGGTCTTTCATCAGCTTGACCATGGCGTTTTGGATCTGCTTCTCCGTGCGGGTGTCCACACTGGAGGTGGCCTCGTCCAGAATCAGGATCTTCGGATAGCTGAGGAAGGCCCGCCCGATGGTCAGAAGCTGGCGCTGCCCCTGCGAGAGATTCGCGCCCGCGGCGGTCAGCACCGTATCATAGCCATCCGGCAGCGCAGCGACCACCTTGTCACAGTTGGCACTCTCGGCAGCCTCGATCATTTTTTTGTCGGAGATGCTGCGGTCGGCGTATTTGAGATTGTTGCGCACGGTGTCGGTGAACAGAACGCTGTCCTGCAGAACGATGCCTGCCGCGTCGCGCAGCACATCGCAGGAGATGTTCCGGATATCCACCCCGTCGACCGTGATGGTACCGCTGTCCAGCTCATAAAAACGTATCAGCAGATTGACGACGGTGGTTTTACCGGAGCCGGTAGAGCCGACCAGCGCTATTTTTTTACCCGCCTCGACCTTGAGGTTGAAGTCGTGTATCACCCGTTTGCCGGGGACATAGCTGAAATTCACATGCTTAAACTCGATGATGCCCTCGTCAATGGGCAGTACGCTGTCACCGCTCTTATCCTCGCTCTCAGCGTCAAGGATGGAGAAGATGCGCTCCGCGCCGGCGACGGCGGTCTGAATCTGACCGTAGAGCTGAGCAAGCTCGTTGATGGGGCGGCTGAACTGCTTGGAGTAGATGATAAAGGCGGAGATCACACCCACCGAGATCATCCCCCTGAGGGCAAACCACGCGCCGAAGGCCGCAACGATCACGAAGGAGAAGTTGTTGATCATGTTCATCAGCGGCCCCATGGCGTTGCCGATCACATCGGCAATGATGCCGGTTTTGGTCAGCGCATCGCTGGTCTCGGCAAAGTCGCGGATGGTAGAATCCTGGAGATTATAGGCCGTGACGGTCTTTGCGGCGCTGACCTTCTCCTCCACGATGCCGTTGAGCTGGCCCAGCAGCACCTGCCGCTTGAGGTAATAGCGCCGCATGAGCACGGACATCACACGCGTCACGAGGACCGACAGCAGCACCGTCACGCAGGTCAGCAGCGTCAGCGGGACGCTGTAGCTGAACATCATGACCACCGTGCCGACAAGCATCAGCACGCCGGAGAACAGGGAAGACAGCGAGGAACTGATGACGTTGGAGACGTTTTCGGCGTCGTTGGTCATGCGGCTCATGAGGTCGCCGTGCGAGTGATTGTCCAGATAGGGGATGGGAAGCGAGATGACCTTGCCGAAAAGCTCTGCACGCAGCCGATAAATGACCCGCTGACCGAGGCGTGCGGACAGAAAGCCCTGCAGGAGCGTGGCAACGCCGTTGAGAATATACACGCAGAGCATCATGCCGAGAATCGGCGGGATGGCCTGAAAGTCCCTTGCCACTAGATCATCGACGGCGCTGCTCAGCAGGCGCGGTGCGATGACGCCGGCCGCGACGCCGAGCACGACGCTGAGTGCGAGGTAGATGACATAATTCAGCTCCGGCCGGAAGTAAGCCAGCAGACGGCGAAGCGTCTGCCGCCCGGCTTTGGGCTTTTCCGTGGGGGCACCAAGGCCGGGGCCGCGCCGCCCAAAGCCCTGCTGTGCTGCTCTGGACTGGATACTGCCGCTCATGCCGTCGCCTCCTCTCGCAGCTGGGAATCGTAGATATCCCGGTAGATGGGGCTCGATGCCATCAGCTCGCGATGGCTGCCGCAGGCGGCGATGGTCCCGCCGTCAAGCACCACGATGCGGTCTGCGTTCTGCACCGAGGCAATACGCTGGGCGATGATGATCTTGGTCACATCGGCGTAATCCCGGCTGAGGGCTTCATACAGCTTTGCTTCCGTCTTGAGGTCGAGGGCGCTGGTGGAGTCGTCAAAAATCAGAATCTCACTGCGCTTGAGCAGGGCGCGGGCGATGGCGATGCGCTGACGCTGCCCGCCGGACAGACTCATGCCGCGCTCGGCAACCGGCGTGTCATAGCCCTGCGGCTGCTGCCGGATGAAACCATCCGCCTGCGCTGCCCTGGCGGCAGCCTCAATCTCAGCCTGCGAGGCGCCGGGTCTGCCGATGGCGATATTATCCCGGATGGTGGTGGAGAACAGCTCGCTCTTCTGCAGGCATACCGTGACCTTTTCCCGCAGGGCCGCAGGGTCCCAGGCGCGGACATCCGTGCCGTCAACCAGAACCCGGCCCGCAGCCGCGTCATAGAAACGGGGGATGAGACTGACCAGGGTGGTCTTGCCGCAGCCGGTGGCGCCGATGATCGCCAGCGTCTCGCCGGCGGCAATGTCCAGATCAATGTGATGCAGCACGGTTTTGCCGTTTGCGGCGTACGCAAAACGCACGCCCCGGAGACTGACCGTACCCGCTGTGCCGCCGGCAGCGGGGGAGAGCGTCTCGTCACGGACGATGGAGGATTCGGTATCCAGTACCTCGCCGAGACGTCTGGCCGAGGCCATGCCCCGTGAGAGCGTTTGGAAAATCATCGCCAGCATCATCATCCCGTTGAGGATCTGCGAAATATAGGTGATGGCGGCCATGACCATGCCGGGGGCGACGTCCCCCTGCTTCACCTGCACCGAACCCACATAGAGAATGCCCACAACGGCAATGTTCAGCACGATGTTCATGACCGGCCGCAGGAACGAGAGCATGACCTGCACGGTAAACTGCGTATCCACGAGGTGGCGGTTTGCCTCGCCGAAGCGCTCGGCCTCACGCTTTTCCTGAACGAAGGCCTTGACTACACGGATACCCGCCACATTCTCCTGAATGATGCTGTTGAGGCGGTCAAGGCTCTCCTGCAGAACGGTGAAGAGCGGATTGGTGCGCCAGACGACAAAGATGATGTCGATCAGAATAAGAGGGAAGGCACAGGCCACGATCACACCGAAGCTCAGGTCGAGACTCAAAAGCGCCGCCGTGCCGCCGATGAAAAACATCAGGCAGCGAACAAAGCCGCGGATCACCTGCATCACGAGCTGCTGGAGCTGGGTGACGTCGTTTGTGATGCGTGTGATGAGCGAGCCGGTGGAGAAGCGGTCGGTCTGCTCAAAGCTCAGGCGCATGACCCTTTCAAAGCAGGCCTTGCGGATGTCGTTTCCGTAGTTCTGGCCGGTAATGTTGGTAAACAGCGCCGAACCGATGCCGCACAGACCGCCGAGGATCACAATCAGCAGCATCCGGACACCGGTGGAGATGACCAGATCAAGATTGGAAACGCCGCCGCTGCTTATCCCCAGGATACCCTCATCGACGATGTGCTGCATCATGCGCGGCTGATAGAGATCCACATAGACCTCCGCCACCATGAAGCCGGAGGCAAGCAGGGCGAGAAACCAGTATTTTTTCAGGTGTTTCAGCAAACTCTTCATAAGCACAAACCAAAATCGGAAACAGGTTTCTTGTTCTTTCCGGATCGGAGACGCGTACCAGACTCTTCCTGACGGTTAAGGCTGATTTTCCTGATCGAACCGGGCAGCGGCGTCCTTCAAAAGCTCAATAATCGGCAGATGCTGCGGACAGACGCCTTCACACTGCCCGCAGGCGATGCAGTCGGATGCTTTGCCGCAGCCCTGGCTGAGCAGCCCGGCGTAGAACGCTTTGGGACGGAAAACATCGTTGTAGAGCGTCATGGTGTTGACGGCCCGGAAAACATCAGGGATCGCAATGTGCCTGGGACACCCGGGCGTGCAGTAGCGGCAGGATGTGCAGCCGATCAGCGGTTTGTCCAGCATGATGGAACGGACCTCGTCGATGAGCGCTTTTTCCTCATCGGACAGGGGCTCAAAATGCGAGAAGGTCCGGATGTTGTCCAGCATCTGATCTTCCGCGCTCATGCCGGACAGGATGGTCATGACGCCCGGAAGAGAACCGACGAAGCGCAGCGCCCACGAAGCGGCGGAGGCGTCCGGACGGAACGCGCGGTATTTTGCCTCCAGCTCGGGAGGCAGCTTTGCCAAGGTGCCGCCTTTGACAGGCTCCATGATGATCATGGGAATATGACGCCGATGAAGAATGTCATACAGCCTGCCCGACCTTACAACAGGGTTTTCCCAGTCGGCATAGTTCAGCTGGATCTGGACGAATTCGATCTCGGGATGGGCGTCAAGCG
>JAILFJ010000055.1 GCA_024697625.1 Oscillospiraceae bacterium | reverse complement strand
CTGTGAAGAACAAACGGTTTGTCGGTGTCATGTTTGAGCTGCTGGAACAGCTGCTGGATACGGAAGAGATCTCAGCGGCCTTCTCCGGCGTGCTGGAAATGCTCACACGGATCCTCAACTGTGAGGCAGGCGCCGTATGGCTTCTGGATAAGGATGCAGACCGGCTGGTCCCGATTGCTCAGACTGGACCGGTCAACTTTACGAATATCAGTGTCGAAAACGGTCTCGGCGTGGAGGGTCTCGTCACCCGGGACGGAAAGAGCATTGTGATCCAGGACACCATGGCCGGTGAGTATCCGGGCAGCATGTTCGACGACTGCGGCCCCCTGGTGCGCAGCATGCTGTGCGTCCCGCTGAAGAATCTCACGGAAGTGATCGGCTGCCTGCAGCTCGTCAACAGGAAAGACGGCGCCGGCTTCGACGAGGAAGAACTGCAGCTCTGTGAACGGATGGCGGCCCTGGGAGCGCTCACCATTGAAGAAAAGGGGTTCACCGTCTCCGCCGGCGAGAAGAAGCAGGTGCTTATTTCGCTGCGCGGCATCATCAAGGAGTTTCCTTCCGGCGACGGCGTTCTTCGCGTCCTGAAAGGGATCGACCTCGACATCTATCAGAACGAATTTGTCGTGATTCTCGGCGAGTCCGGCTGCGGCAAGTCCACCCTGGTCAACATTATCGCCGGCATGGACCATCTGACAGACGGCCGTCTGATCATCGACGGGAAGGCTTTTTCTCACCCGACAGACAAGGAACTGACGCGCTTCCGGAGAGAATACCTGGGTTTCGTGTTTCAGCAGTATAACCTCGTGCCGAACCTGACCGCACAGGAAAATGTCCAGTTCATCGCGGATCTGGTGCGGGATCCCATGACCGCGGAAGAAGCCATCGCGAAGGTCGGTCTGACCGAGCGTGCCGGCAACTTCCCTTCCATGCTCTCCGGCGGCTAGCCGCAGCGCGTTTCCATTGCCCGTGCCATCGTCAAGAATCCGAAGATTATCTTTGCTGATGAGCCCACCGCAGCCCTGGACTATCAGACCAGCATTGAAGTGCTGCAGGTCTTTGAGCAGATCGTTCAAAGCAGGGGCTCCACCGTCGTCATGATCACACACAACCCCGAAATCGCCCGAATGGCAAACCGGGTTGTCAAGCTGCGAAACGGCGTGATCTCCAGCATCCGGGTCAACCTCCACCCGGCGATGGCGACGGAACTCGTCTGGTAAGATGACCCGATCAGAATTACTGGACGCACGCCGCAACATCCGCAAAGAGCTGGTTGCCTTTATCTCGATTGTCATGATCGGACTTCTGGCAGCTCTTGCCTATCTGGGGATTGCCTACTCGGCCGCGGCGCTGAAGCAGGATGCCCTGCTGTATTTCAATTCCCGTGAGCTGTGGGATGTGGAGGTCACTTCCACCATGCTCATGACGGATGAGGATCTGGAGGCGATCCGGGCGGTTCCGGGCGTCGGGGAGGCAGAACGCGTCTGGCAGATCGACACCCGGCTTCACCTCGGCGACGGGAAGGTCGCCGTCTCGGTTGTTTCCCTGCCGGAAAAGATGTCGATCCCGACGGTTTTGGAAGGCCGTCTGCCGGAGAGCAGCAGCGAGTGTGCCGTCGAGCGGAATCTTGCGGAGGAATGCGGCCTCTCCGTGGGCCAGCACATCACCGTCCACTGTGATCCGATCCTTGAAGTGGATCCGCTGACGGAGAGCGATTTTGAAATCACGGGAATCTTTCATACCCCGGACCATTTCAGTTATATGGTTCCGGTGACGCCGTATCTCTTTGTCCAAGAGGGTGCATTCAACCGCGAGGGCTTTGAAGGCGCCTTCATGAAGGCGCGGATCCGTGTGGCGGGCACGCCGGAAAACCGCTACAGCGACGAATACTGGGACGTCGTCAATCCCGTGATCGCCGCGCTGGAGGATCTGGCCGGAACAAGAACCGTCGTCCGCGTCGACGGGATCCGGAAGGTCTTTGAAGACAACATCCGGCAGGGTGAGGAAAAGATCGAAGCCGCCAAAGTGGAGCTCGGTCAGGCCCAGCAGAAGATTGAGGACGGCTGGCGGGAGCTTGCAAGCGTTGAAGAGCAGCTGGAGCCGGTTCCCGGCATGCTGGAAGCGGGTGCGGCCAAGCTGAATCAGGGTGAACAAAAGCTGGAAACCGCTCTGGAGCTTCTGGACAAGTGGGGCATTCATCTCGCGGACCACGCCAATCTGCTTGACAGGCTGGATGAGGTGCAAAACCTGCTGAACAACTCCGTCAGCTTTTTCCAGCGGTACCTGGCAGGCAAAGGCATCTCATATGAGATGATTGACGATACCATTCCGCAGGCAGCAATCGATCTCTATTTGCAGAACGTTGAGAAGTTTAAGCATCTGTCGGTACCGCAGGCACTGACGGAAATTGAGCGGATGAGCGGCGGAACACTGGATCTCAGCCGCGTCAAGGGGAAACTCAAAACGCTCCAGGACGGCATCGAGGAATACGAGCGCGGCCGTCTGGATTACTACTACTCCGGGGAGCAGTATCTCGACGCGCTCACCACCGTCAACAACGGACGCAAGAAACTCCTCGAAGGAGAGAAGGAATTCCACGAAGGAGAGCAGAAGCTTCAGGATGCCGAGCAGGAACTGGCCACAGCAAAGGAACGTCTCAACGACATCGGAACCTGCCGCTGGATCACGCTCAACAACAACGGCAACCCCGGCTTTATCTATGCCGCGGCCAATTCCGACAAGCTGGCTTCCCTGAGCATGTCTTTTTCCACGATCTTTCTCGTCGTCGGGGCACTGGTGATTTATGCCACCATCTCCCGCATGGTCGAGCAGCAGCGCAAGCTGATCGGCGTGAACAAAGCCATGGGACTGTTCAACCGTGAAATCTTTGGGAAATATCTGCTCTTTGCCTGCTCCGCGGTTCTGCTGGGGATCGGGCTTGGGGTCCTGTTGGCATGGCTTCCGATGCAGCGCGCCGTTCTGAGCAGCTATGAAACCCATCTCAACTACGGTACCGGGCCCCGCAGCTTTCTGCCCTATGAGACCGGCATCGTTGTTGTCGGCGCTCTCGGGCTCTCTGTTCTCGCGGTGTATCTGGGCTGCTCTCAGCTGCTCCGGCAGACTGCGCTTGCGCTGATGCAGGGGGTGGGTTCTGCCGTAAGCAGGAAGAGGGCCCGTACCTCTGCCAAGAGGAGTCTGTATGCCCGTCTGATTCTCCGAAACATGAGGACAGACTGGAACCGTGTCCTTGTCACCATTGTCAGCATCGCCGGCGGCTGTGTGCTGATGGTGGTCGGATTTACGCTTCGCTACGGCATCAGCGGAGTTCCCGCCCGGCAGTTCGGCGGAATTATGACATACGATGCCGAAGTCATCTACGATACCG
>JAILFJ010000047.1 GCA_024697625.1 Oscillospiraceae bacterium | reverse complement strand
CGTAAGGTGATGTACAATGTGAAGGTATTCATCCGAGGATGGCTTGGCTATTTCGGAATAGCAAGTATGCGTAAAACAATGCAAAGCTGGGATGAATGGCTGCGTCGGCGTTTCCGAATGTACATCTGGAAACAATGGAAGAGACCGAGAACGAGATTCAATAACCTCGTAAAGCTCGGCCTTCCGGAATGGCGCGCTGCAGAGGTTGCCTATTCCCGCAAATCCTATTGGAGAAGTGCACATCACGCAAGCGTTAATGCGGCGATCTCCAATAAAAGACTCGCACAGGCGGGATATTACAGTATCCTTGACCGGTACGAGTCTCTGCACTTATACGGTTGAACCGCGTAGTACCGAACGGTACGCTACGTGGTGTGGGAGGACGGTCACTCAATTAATGGGTGACCTCCTACCCGATTGCTTTCTCTGCTTTAGGCGGTTCTGTCAGGCGGCGTAAGGCGCCAGAATGTCTTCCGCTTCAATCAGGATATCAATCAAAGAGCTGAAGGTACTGTATCCGGCAACCTGTGCATCAGACGGTTCAGAAAGAACCAGGTCAGCATACACACTGACAGAGTTGTCCGAATTGTCCAAAAAGAATTTTGCATATCTGTACTCGCTGTTCAGGGCATTGCATCTGACCATGACGTTGAGAATATTATCGTCGGTGAAGTCGATTAAATTCCACACACGGAAATCGATATGGTTATCATCCGGAATGAAGATTTTAACCACCGCCGTGAGATAATTCAGTGTCCACGAGGAAGAGATACAGTCGTTGCCGTTATTGTCTACATAGTAACTGTATTTCACGCCGTTTTCATTCAACGCCTTGCGCAAGAACCTGGTTACGTCGTATTTTCCTTCCACATCAGCAGGGACAGTATCCTGTTGACCGGCCTGATTCTCGTACTCCTCGACCCTGGCGGTGAGAATGGTAATTTCTTCCTGCCTGCTCTCAGCTTCTGTTTTCAATGCGGCAATCTCCTCACTGCTTTCTGTGGCCTCTGCGGTGAGCCGCTCAATCTCGGCTGTTTTGTCCGTAACCGTCGCATTGAGTTCCTCTATTGTACCCGAAAGAGCTTCTGCATTTGCTTCCAGCTCCTCAATCTCCCTGGACTTGCTCGCCACATCCGCCTTCAGACCGCTGATTTCATCGTCTCTGGCCGCCACATCCGCCTTCAGACCGCTGATCTCATCGTCTTTGGCCGCCACATCCGCCTTCAGGCCGCTGATTTCATCGCCTTTGGCCGCTACATCCGCCTTCAGACTGTCAATTTCTCCGGCTTTCGCTTCCACGTCGGCCGTGAGGCCTTCAATTTCCGTATTCATTGCGTCCGCGCCTTCCCGGAGTTCGACGATCGCTGCAGCGTGTTCAGCTGCCTCTTCTGTCAATTTTTCTGTTTCGGCTGCTTTTTCTTCTATCTCGCTTGTCAGCGCTTCGACCTGCTCCGTTTTCTCGCCGACAGCTGCGTTCAGTTCTTCGATTGCCCTGCCGGATTTTGCGTTGCTGGAAAAGTATAATGCGCAAAAAACAATTGCCAGGAGCGCGAGAATTGAAATCATCGTCAATGCCAAACTTTTTTTCATTTCAGACCCCTCTCGTTTTTCTGCTTTGCTTCATCTGTCATCGTCAAGATCATAGTTCTTGAACAGGTCTATTGCGGCCTCCAGCTCACTCCGGCTGAAGCCTGAGAGCTCTTCCGAACGATCCTCTGCAGGCTGCGCAAAATGATCCTGCCAGAATTCCGATTCCGTATCCAGATGGACGTCACTGCTGAAAGCGCACAGCTGTCCGTCCTTCTCATATTCCATGTGGAGCTTCTGGATTTTACCAAAGGGATGGAGATAGCCTTCCACAAATTCCAGATCGAGTTCCAGCTGCCGAAGCTTCCCGATACCGGAGTATTCGGCGTTCCTGACTGAAAATGAATAGACCGCCGCAGTTGAGCCTTTGATTACCATGGAAATATATGGGTTGCTGCGTTGACCGTTCAAAACCACGTTTTTCCCTTCGATCCGGAATTCACTTGTCGAACCGTTCTGAATAAAAAGGTAAAAGCAGAGAGACGTCCCCTCGTTTTCATACCCGAGCAGGTCAATGCGCAGAGGATCGATTCTCAGCAGATTCTTACGGATCGGGATCATGACCGGAACACGATGCCGGTTATCCTGCACGGAGATGGACACAGGGTCAGACTCGAAGACAGTAACGTAATCTTTCTGAACAGCAAAGGACACCGTTACATTCTCAATGTGACTGATTCCGGCAGCCTCCAGCAGCGGCACATTCAGCTGCAGATCGGCCCATTTCTCTTCGTGCGGAGCCAGATTTTCGTAGAAAAACACATCTGCGCGTGTGTTATTTACCCACAGGCCGGCAAGGGAAAGCATTATCGTGTCACTTGAGTTATTCACGATCTTCAGCTGGATCGCTTCGACATTTCCGTCTGCCGTATAACCGCAGGCAATAATGCGAATTCCATTCCAGTCCATCATTTCGGTCTGTGTCAGACTGATTCTCCCGTTTGAAGGTCTGGCTTTTCGAATCCTTGCCGCCCAGCTCTGATCCATGGCTGTGATCTCCTGCGTCTTCGCGGATGCGGTAAAGCGCTCTCCGCTTATCTCCCCGCCGGCAACAAGCAGGGCCCCATCGTCCAGCCTCTCGGCTGTCATAACGGTATCTCCTTTCGGACCTCCGCCAATCAGCTTCATGGAAAAGCCGTTCCCAGCTGCTTCGTACCTTCCCGCGAAGCGTTCCCCATCCTGATACCAGTAACAGATGCCGTCCCCGGCAAGTTCGAAAGAGTATCTGCCGTTTTCACCGGTGTAGAAGCCGGTTCCGGCCTCCTCTGCATGAGCTGCCGGAAGCTGCACGGTCAGAAGAGCGCACAGGACCATCATCAAGATCCGGCGAAAAAACGTTCTGTTCATGTTCTTTGCCCTCCTTTCTGATTCTGCTCATTCTGAGACCTGAACAATCTGTCCGTTCTTCATCAGGCCCCAGCTGCTTCTCTTCGTGTATGTCGGTTCTCCGTCGTAGATTTCAGCCTCTTCTGTAAGATTCCCATATTCGTCATAGGTGTAGCGGATCACACGTTCCTTTCCGGCCAGAATGCTGTCGACATAGACAGACCGTGTTTCCGTCACCTGTCCGCGCTCATTGTATGTATGGCTGAATTCCATCGACAACCAGGCCTCGCCCGAGGCATCATAGTAGATTTCCATCTCCTTCTCTCCGGCCGCATTATAGATGGTCTCCGTTCTGGAAGTGCATTGGCCATGGCTGTCATAGGAAGCTGTCTGAAGCGGATTGTTATCCAGGTCAGATTCGGAGACATAACGACGGGATATGTTCCCGTTGTCATCGTACTCAATCACCTCTAACGTTCGTTTGTCAGCAGAATAGGTGTTATTCTGTTCGGTCCTCAGATTTCCGCTCCAGTCATAGGTGCAGACCTGCCGAAGTTTCTTCTCCGGTGTAAAGGAAAAGACCCTGATGTCAACAAGATCACCGGTTTCCAGATCGCGTGTCTCGCTCCGGACGAGCCGGCCATCGTCATCATAGGTTCTGAGCTGCTCTGTCCACTGCTCTGTTCCATCCCGATTCACCTTGTGACAGGTCTCCCTGTCTATAAGTCCGTCTTCGTTAAAGAAGTACTCGTATTCTGTAAGAGAATCTCCGTAGACCGTCGAAGAGGACAGCATCTTCCAACTCCCAGGATCTTCTTCCTCGGATGGGATCAGATAGTCGGAATTGATCCACCGTCCCTTATTCTGCGACAATACGATGACGCAGGAATATCCGCCGCGTACAGCCAGAATCATGACTTTTTCTCCGTCGAGCACCGTATAGCCGGAGCCCTGATGATCCGCAGAGCCAAAGCCCAAGACACTGTGACCTTTAGGGGCTTTCACGGTTGCATATTGATAGTTCTCCAGGTACTCATTCTCTGTGGGGTATTCGATCCCGGACTGAATCTCCGTGAGATCTTCCGGGCCCGGCGCTTTTCCGGAGGCGGCAAAGGCAGATGAATTCCCCGTCAGCAGAACCATAAGCAGCAGTACAATGACGCGCTTGACCAGAGGTGGGATGCGCTTTTCTCTCATTTTATCATTCTCCTCTCAACCGTATCCCTATGATTTCTCATTTTATCATCGCTGTTTCACGATGATTCCAACGCGCAAGAAAACGGACCTTCTTCCACTATGGCATACAATGCTGTTGACACTCCATAACTGCGCTCAGAACGTGATTTGTGGTTTTGAATCCACCTGTATAGAATATACACAATTCGAACCGCGCCGTCAATCCACTTTTTGGCATATTTGTACAGCACCCCCTGCGCCCGGGACAGCTGCTCAGCCTTTGCAGATGCCGCGCGGCACGGGGGACAGACATCATGCTGTCAAAGCTGTGGTGAATCGGATCGAGTGATCAGCAGGATTGCGACAGTCAGCAGGATCCGACCTGACACACCTGCCCGATGAATCTTTTTGTTGTCCGGGGAAACAATCATGATATCATCTTATTGAAAAGATGTTGCTTTTACCGGTGTTATGATGTATTATAAATACATTTCTTATTACTCCGGCAATTAAAAAATACATTTCTTATTACTCCGGCAATTAAAGTTTTCCTGACTGCTTAATCTCTTTGTATGCGGCTAAGGTCGGGTGATCAAAGTACGATTGAACGTGCTCCGGAGACGTGGAAAGCTCGCTCATAAATGATTCTGCCTGTTCCTGAAGCTC
>JAILFJ010000007.1 GCA_024697625.1 Oscillospiraceae bacterium | reverse complement strand
ATTTCGAGCAAAAAAGTGCTCCCGCACAACCTGATCGGTTATACGGGAGTCATTTTTCGTTGAAATTACAGGGAATTGCGGGAATTGGGCCCCATAAACATGAAAAATGCCGGATTTGTCTGGTAGACAAATTCGGCATTTTTCATGTCTGTGTTGCACCAAACGGTGTCCAGATAAGGGTATTACTACCAAAAGGTGTCTAATTATGTATACTGATAGGCTGTTATTTTCTAAACGCTCGCCCGCAGAATCCACTCAATAATCCGCAAAGCGTTCATCACGGTCGATGGCAGTCAACTCCGCCATCTCCTCATCGGAAAGGGCAAAGTCGAAAATAGCATAGTTCTCAGCAATATGCGCCTCGTTGCTGGAGCCGGGGATGGCAATGTTCCCCGCCTGCAGGTGCCATCTGAGGATGATCTGCGCGGAGGTCTTGCCGTGAGAGGTAGCGATGGAAGCGATGGTATCGTCGTTAAAGAGCGTCTGGGTATTGCCGCGTCCGCCCAGTGGGAACCAGGATTCCAGCACCGTGCCATACTGCGCAATGTGCTCCTTCATCTCTGTGCTCTGATGATAGGGTGTGCGTCTCGTTCTGCAGGATGGCGGGCGTGATGGCGGTGGCGTTCACGAGCCGGTCAAAGTCCTCCGGCTCATAGTAATTGGAAAGGCCGATAGAGCGGAGCTTGCCAGCCTCCACGGCGCGCTCCATGGCCTGATAGGCGTCAACATCGTTCCAGGGCTGGGAGTGGTGCAGGATCATCAGATCGATGTAGTCCAGCCCCAAGCGCTCCAGAGAGGCATCAACCGCCGCGTCGCCGTTGTCAAAGTCGCTGGTCCACATTTTTGTGGTGACGAAGATTTCCTCCCTTGTCACGAAGCCCTCGTCGATGGCCCGGCGGATACCGCGGCCCACACCAGCCTCGTTGCCGTAAATGCGGGCGGTGTCGATGAGGCGGTAGCCGTCCCGCAGCGCCCAGTAGACGGAGTTTTCCGCCTGTTCATTGGAAAGCATAAAGCAGCCGATACCAAGAACAGGCATCTCATAGCCGCTGTTTAAGAGCACTGTGCCGCGTTCCAGATCGAACACGCCGACCTCAACTGGGATTTCCTCTGTTGCCTCTTCTGTCGTTTCCTCCTCTGTTGTTGCCGATTCCTCCGCGGGAGTTGTAGACGCAACTGGCTCCTGTGCCGGCTGCGGTGTTACCTGCACCGTCTCAGCCTGCCTCCCGCAGGCGGCCATGGAAAGCAGCATCGCCAGTGCGAGCGCATGAATCAAAACTTTTTTCATTCTACCCCATTCCCTTACTTGTTCAGCTCGTGCCGGTCGGAGATCAGGAAGGTGGTGCGGCGGCGCTTGATGTACCACTTGCCGTCCACTCTTGTGTAGAGATCGGAATAGCGCACATAGTTGGAGGTGATGATGTCCTTTCCGTCCACGTTGTTGACCAGCGTGGCAGTGCAGTAGGCTATGCCCTCGGCCTCGTCGCCGTGGAGGGTCACGGTGTGTTGGCCGTTGATGTGGTAAACCGCCTTGCAGGGGTTGATCGTGGCGGCAAAAGCCTGTACCAGCGCCTCGCGCCCCTCGATCTTTTTGATCTCACCGTCGAAGCCCAGCTGAAATTCCAGCCAGCCGTCGGGCAAGAACAGCTCGCCCTGGGAAGCGGCATCCTTCACGTCCGCAAGATTGGAGAAGGTATCCACCAGATCCTTCAGTTCCGCTCTGTCCATCAGTTCCTGCATCGTCATGTTTGTGTTCCTCCTTTATAGATTCGGTTTATTGCAATAGATCCAATCGCCGTCGATGTTCTGAAACCAGGCCTTGGTCCGCAGCGGCCAGGAGCCGGAGAAGCCGTAGACCCGGGCGGTCAGTGTGGTAGTCGCGGTCAGGCAGGCATAGTTGCCGTTGATGCGCACCGTGGGGTTATCGATTTTGTATGCAAAATAGTTGAGCGTGCCGTCCTCGATCTCGCCAAAGAACTCCTCTTTTGTCTGCGTCTTGCCGGACATGTGGGTAAAGGTCTTGTCCGACGTGACGCTGTCATAAAGGGTATCCAGATCCTTGTCGATCATGGCCTGCTGGATGCGCTCAAAGGCGGCCAGTACCGCCCGCTCGTCCCTTGTCAGTTCCGTCTGTTTTGCTTTTCTTCCGAACATCCAAATCCCTCCCGCGATCATAATTACCAGTAAGGCAAGAAGCCAAAGTCTCTTACGCTTCATGGTCGTTCAGCATCCGGATCACCTTAGCAGGATTTCCGCCTACGATGCTGTTGGCGGGCACATCCTTGGTGACCACAGAACCCGCAGCGATCACGGCGTTCTCTCCGACAGTCACGCCGGGTAGGATCGTCACATTGGCCCCGATCCAGACGCCGTTTCCAATCTTCACTGGCTTGCAGATCAAAACGCTGCGATTTGAAAAATCATGGTTGTCCGTTACAATGGTGACGTGCGGCCCGATCTGTACCCGGTCGCCCAGATAGATGCCGCCAACCGACATGGCCGTGAAGCTGTGGTTAATGAACACATGCTCCCCGAAGCGAATCTGTTTGGGAAAGTCGACCTGTACCGGGGTGAAGAGGCCCAGACCCACCGGGGCCTTCCCGCCGAAGAGATCATCCAGGGCCATGCGCTGCTCCTCGCTCAGGGGCTCCGCCGCGTTCAGGCGGTGCAGAGCCCTGTAAGTACGGTGCAGTTCTTCCACCACGGGACTGTATTCCGGGGTGTACATATCCACAGCCGCGCCGCTTTTAAGCTTCTCAAAGATATCCATAGCGCCCTCCATTAGGTAACTCTCGTTTCTTAATTGCAGTATATCTGCTTGGCTTTTCTTCCACAATGGGCAGATTTTCGGGTTTCGTTACTTAGGAAACGGTTTGAGGAGAAGCGTTGCATAAAAGTTTGAGCGGAGTGAAATCACTCCGCTCAAACTCAATTCTTATGCTGTTACCGTTTCAAAAGAAGAATGATCCCATACCCAAGCATGGCGAACAGAATCATGACTGCCAGGTAGTCCGTGAGGAAGAACAGGCGCGGTTCGCTGTAGTCAAAGAAGGCAAAGGGCAGGCGCAGGAACATGTAGTCCGGGATCTGCCGCTTTACGAAAGCATAAACGCCGTACAGGGAAACTGCGCCAAGAATGCCGAGGACTGCAGCTTTTCCTTTTTCTTTTGGCAGCATCGCGCCCAGATGCGTCCCCGCGTGCAGGCTCATGAGGACAAAGCCCCAGTTACTAAGAGGCAAATGGATTGCACGGGCCACGGAGGAAATCCCGTCCGTCGGCAGGAAGGTATACAGGTGC
>JAILFJ010000160.1 GCA_024697625.1 Oscillospiraceae bacterium | reverse complement strand
TGTCAACGGAGAACATACGGACATCACCGAACTCATCAGTGAAACACAGCCTTACCTCTATGATTATACCGATGATGAAGGGATTGTCCATTACTGGATTGTCGGGAAAAACGGTCCTGAGCCGGAGCTCTGGGGCTATGCGGAATATCTTTACGACCCCGGCGAGGACTGGGTCAGCGGATATACCGCACGGACGAATCTGGATCCCGACGGCACACTGCCGGTCTGGCTGGAGACGGGAAAGGCACAGCTGGACATTCTCACTGACAGGATATCATGGACAGCACATTCCTACGCTCCGGAAGAAGACACGAATCCGTGAGAACCGGCTTCTCCCGTAATATCAGACAGCTCCGAATCCGTTTGGATCCGGAGCTGTCCTTCACCATCCAACAAATTATGTGAAATACTTCGTATCTTTTTGCTCCGACCGAAAAAATCTTGACATGCGTGATTTATTGTGATATCATTTTGATATCACAATAAAGGAGATGTCTTTTATGAAGGAAATCGTACTCAACAACCGTAAGAATGGTATGTTTATGATGCTGTTCTTTATCATGATCTATGTGATTGCGTTTTTGATGCTGATTCTGGGCGTGGCAATCTCACCGGTGGTTTTCCTGCTCGGTCTGATCTGGGTCTGCATCGGATGGATCCCCTTTCTCGGGCTGAAAATCGTCCGTCCGCAGGAAGCACTGGTTCTGACCCTGTTCGGAAAATACATCGGCACGCTGAAGGATGAAGGATTCTATTGGGTCAACCCGTTCTGTGTCGCGGTCAATCCTGCGGCAAAGACCAAGCTGAACCAGAGCGGTGATGTCGACACCGGAAGCGGCAATGCGCTCGCAGCAGCATTTACCGGAAAAAACAACATGGCGGAGACAGTCAGCAAGAAGATTTCCCTGAAGGCAATGACGCTTTCGAACAGCCGTCAGAAAATCAACGACTGCCTGGGAAATCCGATTGAGATCGGGATTGCCGTCATCTGGCGGGTGACCGATACAGCCAAAGCCGTTTTCAATGTGGACAACTACAAGGAGTATCTCTCCCTGCAGTGTGACAGCGCGGTTCGTGATATTGTTCGGATCTATCCTTATGATGTGGCGCAGGGTGTGGACACCACGGGCGACGGCATCGCGGACGAGGGCAGCCTGCGCGGCTCCAGCGAACTGGTTGCAAGGCGGATTCGGGACGAGATCCAGCAGAAAGTGTCTGACGCCGGTATTGAAATTGTAGAGGCACGCATTACCTATCTGGCTTATGCACCGGAAATCGCTGCTGTCATGCTGCAGCGGCAGCAGGCATCCGCCATCATTGACGCCCGAAAGATGATCGTTGACGGCGCTGTCGGCATGGTGGAGATGGCGTTGGATCGCCTCTCAGAAAACCATGTTGTTGAGCTGGATGAAGAGCGAAAAGCTGCCATGGTCTCGAATCTTCTGGTGGTCCTCTGCGGGAATCAGAATGCACAGCCCGTGGTCAACTCCGGAAGTCTCTATTGAGATGGGAGAAAATGCAAAAAAACAGATTCCGCTCCGGGTCTCGCCAAAACTCTATGAAGCGCTGGCTTCCTGGGCAGAGGATGACTTCCGTTCCCTGAACGGTCAGATAGAGTATCTTCTGACAGAATGTGTCCGGCAGCGGAAGAAGAACGGAAAATACGTTTCCGATTCGATTGACGTTCCCCCTGATCTGGATATTTCATAAAGTCATCAAAAATGAACAGGCCTCCGAGTATTATAAGAAATCTCGGTGGCCTGTTCGGTCTGTTTTCGGCAGAATTCTGCTCAGTAGATTTTCGTCAGAGGCGGGACATAGATTGTGCTCTCCATCTGCTCCATCCGGGAGAAGAAGTCACTTTCCGTGATTCTCATGCTTTTCTCGCTCGGCAGCTTCTCGCTGTGTCCTTGCTGATAATAATATCCGAGTGATGCACTTGACGTCCCCTCTCCGTCCATGTTAGTGAAGACGACCTCTACATCTTCCAGTTCATTGCCCTTCACTCTCATAACGGTGAGATATGTATATGCCGCTCCGCCGGAACCCTCGGAGTACACGGTGTTGTCTGTTCTGACGTAGTAACGGTCTCTCGCCTGCGCTGTCGCCAGGTTTACCGGAGCTCCGTTGACCAGCGTGTACAGGTCGTAAACCATTTTATCCGAGAAGTCGTCTGTACCCATTCCGGCAATGATCAGTTCGGGAATTCCGTTCTTGTCCAGATCTTTGAGCGCATAGCCAACGCCGCTGGAATAAGCAGTCATCTCCGAGATTCCGTTTGTCCACGCATACTCCATATTGGCATTGTTTCC
>JAILFJ010000146.1 GCA_024697625.1 Oscillospiraceae bacterium | reverse complement strand
TGTGCTATAATGGGCACGAAGCCATTGCCGTCTAATCCTTTCATTTTATTCCTTTCTACTGGGTTGTTTGGTCGCTATTCAGTATAAAGGATTTGAAAGGTTTAGGTAATGGCTTTTTCTTTTGAGCCGTTTTTGGCGATTTCTGCCGGTCACTTTATGGCTGTTTCAGCCGGGCCCGAACAACCGAAAAACTCACACGCATAACTGCACGGATATAATCCCTCATCATGGGGTTATCGCTCTCCGCAAGCTTCAGCAGACGGATGATATCCTCTTTACAGCAGGGTGTACTGAACCTCTCCGCGGTCTTCGGGCCGGATGGCAACCGGCGCCTTGGGAAGCGTCCGTGCGCGGTAGCGGCTCAGATTCTGCAGCGGCGCCGCGGAGGATTCGGGGTCGGGTTTACCGGCGGTGGGTTTGGAAGCTTCAGTGCCGGTTTCGCCTGAAGAGGCGGCGGGTTTGGAATCTTCAGAAGAGGGTCTGGCGGCGGGGTCGGGCTTAACGGACGAAGCTTCGGGGGTGATGGGGACGGCGGAGGTCAGGCGGTGCTTTCCCCGGAGGCTGAGGCAGGTCAGGCCCTGGGTGCTGCGGCTCTGGTAGATCGGGATCAGGCTGGTGTTGACCAGCAGGGCCCGGTTGTCGTCCGTGAAGCAGAGGACCTCCTCCGGCTGGAGCATGACGCTGACCAGCTCTGAACGGTCCGAGGCAGCGCCCGTCAGTTTCTTCCGCCTCGTCTTGGTGCGGAAGCCCTCCAGGGGCACCCGGGCGAGCTTTCCGCTGGCGTAGGCGTAGAGCAGCGTGCCGCTGTAATCCCCGGCATCCACCACGGACACCACCCTCTCCCCCTCATCCATCGAGAGCAGGGTAGGCAGGTAGCTGCCCAGGACAGAGGCCTTGCAGGGCTCCACATCCTGCAGGCGCAGGAAGTAGGCCTGGCAGCGGTCCGTGAAGACCAGGAGCTCCCGGTCGTTCCGGGTTTCGAAGCTGCAGGCCAGGCTGTCCCCCTCCTTCAGCTTCTGGTCGGAGCTCATGCGGAGGGACTGGGGCGAGATCTTCTTGAAGTAGCCTTCGCGGCTGATGAACACCGTGAAGGGGTCGGCGCTGACGGGCTCGGGCCCGGTGAACTCGGGGAGCTCGTCCGCGTACACGATCGCGGTGCGGCGGGGGCTCGGGAATTCCTTCCGGAGCTTCTCCAGCTCGTCCACGATGACGTTCCGCAGCTTCCGCCGGGAGTTCAGGATCGACTCCAGGCGGGCGATGTCGCGCTCCAGGTCGGCGGTTTCGCGGGTTCGCTTCAGGATATACTCCCGGTTGATGTTCCGGAGGCGGATCTCCGCGACGAACTCGGCCTGCGTCTCATCGATGCCGAAGCCCCGCATGAGGTTGGGCACCACGTCGGATTCCAGCTCCGTGTTCCGGATGATCTCGATGGCCCGGTCGATGTCCAGGAGGATCTGCTCCAGGCCACGCAGGAGGTGGAGCTTGTCCTTTTTGCCCGACAGCTCGTGGTAGATGCGGCGGCGGACACACTCGGTGCGCCAGGCGATCCACTCGTCCAGGATCTCCCGCACGCCCATGACTCGCGGGTTCCCCGCCACCAGGATGTTGAAGTTGCAGGGGAAGGCGTCCTGGAGCGGGGTGCTTTTGAACAGCTTCTGCATCAGCCGGTCCGGGTCCGTCCCCCGCTTCAGGTCGATGGCGAGGCGGAGGCCCTGGAGGTCCGTCTCGTCTCTCATGTCGTTGATCTCCTTCAGCCGGCCCGCCTTCACGAGCTCCGCCACCTTGTCCAGGATCGCCTCGCAGGTGGCGGTGTAGGGGATCTCGGTGATCTCGATGATGTTCTCCTTCGGGAGGTAGCGCCACTTCGACCGGACCGTGATGCTGCCGCGGCCCGTGCGGTACACCTGCTCCATCGCCGCCCGGTCGTACACGATCTCGCCGCCCGTCGGGAAGTCCGGCGCCGGCATCAGGCTCAGCAGGTCCGCGTCCCCGTCGCGCAGGATCGCCGCCGCCGCCTCGCAGACCTCGCCGAAGTTGAAGCCGCAGATCTGGCTCGCCATGCCCACCGCGATGCCCGTGTTGGCCGAGACCAGGACGTTCGGGAAGGCCGTGGGGAGCAGCGTCGGCTCCTTCATGCTGCCGTCGTAGTTGTCCGTGAAGTCCACCGCGTCCCGGTCGATGTCCCCGAAGACCGCCGTGCAGATCTTCGACAGCTTCGCCTCGGTGTAGCGGGAGGCCGCGTAGGACATGTCCCGGGAGTAGACCTTGCCGAAGTTCCCCTTCGAGTCCACGAAGGGCGTCAGCAGCGCCTGGTTCCCCGCCGAGAGCCGCACCATCGTCTCGTAGATCGCCGCGTCGCCGTGGGGGTTGAGCCGCATCGTCTGCCCCACGATGTTGGCGCTCTTCGTGCGGGCCCCCGTCAGCAGGCCCATCCGATACATCGTGTACAGGAGCTTCCGGTGGGAGGGCTTGAAGCCGTCGATCTCCGGGATCGCGCGGGAGACGATCACGCTCATGGCGTAGGGCATGTAGTTCTGTTCCAGGGTGTCGGTGATGGGCTGTTCGGTGGTTTCGCCCCGGAGGCCCAGCACGTTCGGGTTGTCTGTCCTGACTTCTTTCTTCTTCATGCTGCTCCTTCCCTCAGGAGAGGTCCGCGGAGTCCAGGAACTCCGAGCCGTGCTCCGCGATATGGGCCTTGCGGCCCTCCAGGTTGTCCCCCAGGAGCAGGTCGAACATCCGCGACATCTTCTCCGCGTCCTCGGGCATGACCCGGATCAGCCGCCGGGTCTCCGGGTTCATCGTCGTCAGCCACATCATGTCCGGGTCGTTCTCGCCCAGGCCCTTCGACCGGCTGATGGCCGGCTTCGCGGTCGCGGGCAGCTTCGAGAGGATGTCCGCCTTCTCGCGCTCGGTGTAGGCAAACCAGGTCTTCCCTTTCGCGCTGATCTCATACAGGGGGGACTCGGCGATGTACACGTAGCCCTCCCGGATCAGCGTCGGCGTCAGGCGGTAGAGCATCGTCAGGATCAGGGTCCGGATCTGGTAGCCGTCCACGTCCGCGTCGGTGCAGATCACCACCTTGTTCCAGCGCAGCGAGCCCAAGTCGAAGGAGCTCAGGTCCTTCGTGTGCCGGTCCTTCACCTCCACGCCGCAGCCCAGCACCTTCATCAGGTCCGTGATGATCTCGCTCTTGAAGATCCGCACGTAGTCCGCCTTCAGGCAGTTCAGGATCTTCCCGCGCACCGGCATGATCCCCTGGAACTCCGCGTCCCGGGACAGCTTGCAGGCGCCCAGGGCCGAGTCGCCCTCCACGATGTAGATTTCCCGCTTCTCCGGGTCCCGGCTCCGGCAGTCCACGAACTTCTGGACCCGGTTCGAGATGTCCAGGCTGCCCGACAGCTTCTTCTTCATCCCCTGCCGCGCACGCTCGGCCGTCTCCCGGCTCCGCTTGTTGATGAGGACCTGCGCCGCGATCCGCTCCGCGTCCGCCGGCGACTCGATGAAGTACACCTCCAGCTGCTCGCGGAAGAACTCGGTCATCGCCGTCTGGATGAAGCGGTTGGTGATCGCCTTCTTGGTCTGGTTCTCGTAGGAGGTCTGGGTCGAGAAGCAGTTGGTCACCAGCACGAGGCAGTCCTGGATGTCCTGGAAGCGGACGGAGGACTCGGACTTCTGGTACTTCGAGTTTGCGCGCAGCCAGCCGTCGATGGCCGAGAGGAAGGCGCTGCGGGCCGCCTTGTCCGGGGCCCCGCCGTTCTCGAGCCAGGAGGAGTTGTGGTAGTACTCCAGCGCGGAGACCCGGTTGGAGAAGCAGAAGGCCGCCGTGATCTTCACCCGGTACTCGTCCCGGTCCTCCCGGTCCCGGCCCCGGCGCTCGGTCTCGATGTAGTGCGGGAGGGTCAGCGGGTTCTCGCCCGCCAGCTCCGCCACGTAGTCCACGATGCCGTTGGGGTACTGGTACTCCCGGGACTCGAAGCCGCCGTCGGGCCTCTGCAGCCGCAGCCGGAAGCGCAGCCCCGCGTTGGCCACCGACTGGCGGCGCAGCACGTCGTCAAAGTACTCCTCCGGGACCGCGATGTCCGTGAACACGTCCAGGTCCGGAAGCCAGCGGATCACCGTGCCCGTCTTCTTCCGGTCCGCGGGGGCCTTCCGGAGCTCCTGCCCCGGCTCGCCCACCGCATAGCCCCGCTCGAAGCGCAGGTCGTAGCGGTACCCGTCCCGCCGCACCGTCACCTCCATCCACCGCGACGCGTACTGCGTCGCGCAGGAGCCCAGGCCGTTGAGGCCGAGAGCGAAGCCGTAGTCGCCGCCTTCGGTGTTGTTGTTGTACTTGCCGCCGGCGTAGAGTTCGCAGAAGACCAGCTCCCAGTTCCAGCGCTCCTCCCGGGCGTTCCAGTCCAGGGGGCAGCCCCGGCCGTAGTCCTCCACCTCGATGGAGTGGTCGAGGAAGCAGGTCACGGTGATCAGGTCGCCGTAGCCCTCCCGGGCTTCGTCGATGGCGTTAGAGAGGATCTCGAAGATGGCGTGCTCGCAGCCGTCCAGGCCGTCGGAGCCAAAGATCACGGCCGGGCGGAGCCGTACGCGGTCCGGGCCGGTGAGCTGGGATATACTTTCGTTGCCGTAAGTTTTAGACATGCATTCACCTTTGTATGAGAAATATGGGGGGATGAGTGAGGCGCAGGCGCCGAAGGGCGCTGGCGGAAACCCGGCGGGTTGGGAAAGAGGCCGGGACCTGCAAAAGCCGGAACCGGGAACGCAGCCCGGTGCGCCGCAGCGGCGGCAGACGCCGTAAGCGGGTTGGGGGGCAGACTGCAGGAGGATGCGCCTCATTCCGAGGGTCCTGAGGGTCGGTCAGCCCCAGAGCAGATGGTACAGCGCCAGCAGCGCCACGCCGGGGGGCCCGCCGATGCAGGCAGCCAGCAGGGACGGCCAGGCAAGGGGGATATAAAAGTCGAAGAAGCCGCCGACAAAGTCCAAGATCACGAGGAACAGGAGGCCCGAGCCCGCATGGAGCAGGAACTTCACAAGGCCTTTGATCGGGGCGGCGAGAAGCTTGATGAGAAGATAGACGGACAGGACCGCGAAGGCGGCGAGGCCGACCGTATAAAGCATTGTCATGAAAAACCCCTCAGATCGGCCAGCTGGGCAGCCAGCCGTGAAGTTTGGTACCGATGACGTGGTTGATGCGCAGGCCGCTCAGCACCGGGAAGAACCAGAGGAACAGCACCACCGCCAGGACCGTGAAGCAGCCCGTGAAGAACCGGCCGTAGGGGGTCCCGTCCTCCATGAGGGCGAAGACGTAGCAGATCGCCGGGATGAGGAACAGCGCCGAGGCGAAGTAGTGGTAGATGAAGGTCGGGCGGACGATGAAGAACCAGGGGACCAGGCCCGCCGCCCAGCAGACCAGCAGGAAGGCCGCTCTCCCGTCATGCCGCCACAGGGCGCAGTACAAGAGCACCAGCAGGCTGACCAGCCCGGCCCAGGCGATCACCGGGTTTACAAAGCAGGCGATGGTCTCCCGGCCACCGTCCGTGTAGTGCTGATTGAAGTACAGGATGGGCCGGACGTCCAGGATCCACGTCCACCACCGTGAGGCATAGGGGTGCGAGGCCCGGACGTTGGAATGGTAGGAGAGCATGAAGCTCTGGTTATCCAGCACCAGCCTGGTGTAGCCCGCACTGAAGGGGGCCTTCCCCTGGGCGAGACCGTAGGGGATGTACGAGAGATAGTAGATCAGGACGGGGACGAGGATAAAGCAGAGCACGCAGAAGCAGCAGTGGCCTAGAAAGGCCCTGACCGCAGCACGGCTGCGGGCTTCCGGGTCCCGGAAAACGCCGATCCAGTGGCCGAACCAGAGGAACAGCAGGCCCATGACGGCATAGATGCAGATCCACTTCGTCGCGGCGCCGAGGCCGAAGCAGATCCCGCAGAGCAGGAGGTCGAGCTTCCGGCCGGTCTGCCGCCAGCCCAGCATGAAGTAATACATCAGAAGGATAAACAGGACCGCGAAGCTGTCGAGGGTGGCGATGCGGGTCTGGGTATAGTGCATGAAGCCGGTCGCCAGCAGGACGGTACCCAGCAGCGGGATCCGGCTTCCGCCGAAGAGGCGGCGCAGAAAGGCATACATCGCCGGCAGCATCAGGATCCCGGTCACGGTGCCGCAGAAGCGCCAGCCGAAAGGCGTCATCCCGAAGAGCAGGATGCCCAGGGAGATCAGGAGCTTGCCCAGGGGCGGGTGGGAGACCTCGTAGGGCCAGATGCCGTTGAGATGCTCCCAGGCCGTGCGGACGTGGTAGACCTCGTCAAAGATGCTGGAGTTCATACTGTCCATAAACGGAGGCACCGTGTCGGCCTCGTCCGTGAGCGCCGGGAAACTGCAGATTCCGGGCACGGTCTGGTTGTAGATGTCCAGCAGCAGCACCTCGCCCAGCCAGGGTGTGCCGGAGGTGCAGTGGATCCGCATGAAATACCGCGAGTCGGTGAGGCCCAGGGTGACGAGCTGCCACTTAAAGACCGAGCCGTGGTCCTGCGTGAAGGTCTTGACGGGGTACCAGCCCTCGGTGTCATCGGAGACCTCGATGCTGTAGCTCCCCTCCCCGACGCCCGGAAACAGCACCACCGTGGCCGGCTTGGAGGGCTCCGGGAAGCTGAATACGGCGCTCTGTCCGCTCATGGGCACAAAGGTCTGCGGCGATTGGGTATTGCCGAGGTGCCAGAAGGCGGCCGCGGTATAGACCAGAGTCACCGCGAGAAGACCCCATTCCGCTCGGAAGCCTGCCGGCTTCCGCTGGGGCAGCCGGCAGGTCTTCAGATCGGGGAGATTTGTAAAAAAGAGCAGGATCATCAGGAAGATCAGGACCGCGAAGACAAAGGACGGCTTCAGCATAGCGCGTCAAGAAGCTCCTTTACCGAGGGGAGGATGTAGTCCGGCTGGCGCTCGGCCGCGGCGGCCATCTCCGGGCTCGTCTCGCCGGAGAGCACCAGCACCGAGACGGAGCCGGCATTCTGGGCCACGGCGATGTCGGTGTAGAGCCGGTCGCCCACGGCGCAGATCTTTTCGTTCGGGATGCCGGTCTGCTTCGCGATCACGTCGATCATGTTGCGGTTCGGCTTGCCGATGAAGTTGGGCTTCACACCGCTGGAGGCCGTCAGGAGGGCGCAGATGCTCCCGCAGTCGGGCAGCACCTCGTCCTGGGGCATCGGGCAGACCCAGTCGGGGTTGGCCGCGATGAAGACGGAGCCGCGGCGCAGGTAGTGGCAGGCGAGGTTCAGCTTCTCGTACACCAGCTCGGTGTCGAAGCCCTGCACCACCACGTCGACGGTGTCGGCGTCGGTATGGCCGTTCTCGTCATTGACCAGGCGGATGCCGTAGCTCGTCAGCTCGCGGTAGAAGGCCTTCGTGCCGGCCAGGTACACCGAGGCGCCGGGGTGGTTCTGGTTCAGGTAGAGGCCCGTCGCCATCCCGGAGGTGAAGACGTTCTCGGCCTCGCAGGGGAAGCCCAGCCTGCGCAGCCGGGTGATGTAGTCCGTGCCGGCGCGGGAGGAGTTGTTGGTCAGATAGATATACTTCTTGCCCAGGGCCGGCAGGGTCTCCATGAGCTCGACGGCGCCGGGGTAGACGTCGTCGCCCAGGTAGAGCGTGCCGTCCATGTCAAAGAGGAAGAGCTCGCAGTCCCGGAGCCTGGTGAAGTCCGGATCGGTATGCATGGCTGTATTCATCTCATTCTCCACCGTCATGGTTTCAGTCCTCCGACCACAGCAGTGCGCAGTCCACGGCCTTGTGCCAGCCGTGCAGCAGCTTCTTTCTGCGCTCTTCCTCCATCGACGAGGTAAAGACCCGGTCGACGGACCAGTTGTTCTTCACGTCGTCCAGGCTCTTCCAGAATCCCACCGCGAGCCCGGCGAGGTAGGCCGCGCCCAGGGCCGTGGTCTCGATGCAGCGCGGACGTACGACGTCGCTGCCGATCAGGTCGGACTGGAACTGCATCAGGAAGTTGTTGGCGCAGGCGCCGCCGTCCACCTTCAGCTCGCCGATCCGTATCCCGGCGTCGCGCTCCATGGCCCGCACCACGTCATAGGTCTGGTAGGCCAGAGACTCCAGCGTGGCCCGCACCAGATGGGCGCGGTTGAAGCCGCGGGTCAGGCCGACGATGGCCCCCCGGGCGCGCTGGTTCCAGTAGGGGGCGCCGAGCCCGGTGAAGGCCGGCACCACGTAGCCGCCGGCGGAGTCCGGGACCTTCTCGGCGTACTCGGAGCTCTCGGAGGCGCTGGAGATGACGCTGAGCTCGTCGCGCAGCCACTGGATCGCGGCGCCGGCCACAAAGACCGAGCCCTCCAGAGCATATTCCACATGGTCCTCGAAGCCGACGGCGATGCTGGTGACGAGGCCGTTGCGGCTCTCGACGATCTCGCGTCCGGTATTCATCAGCAGGAAGCAGCCCGTGCCGTAGGTGTTCTTCATGCTGCCGGGCTCGAAGCAGCACTGCCCGAAGAGGGCACACTGCTGGTCGCCCGCGGCACCGGCGATGGTGATCTCGCCGCCGTAGATCTCGAAGTCTGTCTTGCCGTAGATGCAGCTCGAGGGCTTCACCTCGGGCAGCATGCAGGCCGGGATGTCCAGCAGCTTCAGAAGCTCCTCGTCCCATTTGAGCTCATGGATGTTGTAGATCATGGTGCGGCTGGCGTTGGTCACGTCGGTCACGTGGACGCGGCCGCCGGTGAGCTTCCAGATCAGCCAGGTGTCGATGGTGCCAAAAAGAAGCTTGCCCGCCTCGGCCCGCCGTCTCGCCCCGGGGACGTGGTCCAGCAGCCACTTGATCTTGGTGCCCGAAAAGTACGCGTCCGGGACCAGCCCGGTCTTTTTGCGGATCGTCTCGCCGCAGCCGGAGGCCACCAGCTCGTCCACGGTGCCCGCCGTGCGGCGGCACTGCCAGACGATGGCGTTGGCGATGGGCTCGCCGGTCTCCCTGTCCCAGACCACGGTGGTCTCGCGCTGGTTGGTGATGCCGATGGCCGCGATGTCCGAGGCGCTCACGCCCAGCTTGTCCAGGGCGGCCCGGGAGACTTCCAGCGTCACGTCCCAGATCTCGTCGGCGTCATGCTCGACCCAGCCGGGCTGCGGGAAAATCTGCTTGAATTCTTTCTGGACCGTGCTGCAGATGTTGCCGTTCTGGTCAAAGAGGATGCAGCGGGAGCTCGTGGTCCCCTGATCCAGCGCCATGATATACTTCATGACAATCCCCCTTATTTTTTAATCTTCTGTCCGGTGATGAGACTGCGCTTGCAGCTGGGGCAGACCTTCAGCACCAGGACGCCGTTGACGATCCGCTTCCCGCAGTGGGGGCAGCGGCAGTAGCGCATGGCAGCGGCGATCACGGCGATGATGCAGGCCAGGGAGGCCAGGGCCAGGACCATATTCTCGGTCGTGCCCTCCTTCGTGAACATCAGCGCCGCGAGCCCGAAGGCGACGGCCAGGGCGATCAGGGCGATCACGATCCGGCGGCCGCGCTCAAAATCCGAGACCTGCGGTTTCATTTCTTATTCCGGATATACTCGTCGATGCTCTTTGCACCGGCCTTGCCCGCGCCCATGGCCAGAATGACCGTCGCAGAGCCCGTGACCGCATCGCCGCCCGCGAAGACGCCGGGGCGCGAGGTCACGCCGCCCTCGTCCGCCTCGATGCCGCCCTTCTTGGTAAAGGCGAGGCCCTTGGTGGTGTTGCGGATCAGCGGATTCGGGCTGGTGCCGATGGCGATGATGACCGTATCCACGTCCAGGATCCAGTTCGATCCCTTCACGGCCACCGGTTTCCGGCGGCCCTTCTCGTCCGGCTCGCCCAGCTCCTGGCGGATCAGCTCGATGCCGGTCACGTGGCCACTCTCGTCGCCGTGGATGGCGCAGGGATTGTTGAGGAGTTCAAACTCGATCCCCTCCGCCTCCGCGTGCTCGACCTCCTCCTTGCGGGCGGGGAGCTCGTCCCGGCCGCGGCGGTAGGTGATGTAGACATGCTCGGCCCCGAGCCGCTTGGCGACACGGGCCGCGTCCATCGCCACGTTGCCGGCACCGACGACGGCGACGCGGTGGAAGCGCTTGATCGGGGTGTCATAGTCGTCGCGGTAGGCCTTCATCAGGTTGGTGCGGGTGAGCAGTTCGTTGGCCGAATACACGCCCAGCAGGTTCTCGCCCGGGATATGCAGGAACTGCGGCAGGCCGGCGCCGGAGCCGATAAACACCGCCTCGTAGCCGTCTGCAAAGAGCTCGTCCACGGTGATGGACTTGCCGATGATAGCGTTGTTCACGATCTTGACGCCCATTTTGGTCAGGTTCTCGATCTCGGCCGCCACGATCTCCTTCGGGAGACGGAACTGGGGGATGCCGTAGACCAGGACGCCGCCGGACTTGTGGAAGGCCTCGTAGATGGTCACGTCATAGCCCCGCTTGCGCAGGTCCCCGGCGCAGGTCAGCCCGGCAGGTCCGGAGCCGATCACCGCGATCCTGTGACCGTTGGAGGGGGGAGCCACCGGATCGGGCCGGTTCTCCTTCGCCATGTGATAGTCCGCCACAAAGCGCTCCAGCCGGCCGATGCCGACCGACTCGCCCTTGATGCCGCGGGCGCACTTGGACTCGCACTGCTTCTCCTGGGGGCAGACGCGGCCGCAGACGGCGGGCAGAGAGTTGGTGCTGGTGATGATGTCGTAGGCGGCGTCAAAGTCGCCCTCCCGGACCTTCTCAAGGAAGCGGGGGATCTTGACGCTGACGGGACAGCCCGTGCGGCAGGGGCTGCTCTTGCAGTCCAGGCAGCGCGCCGCCTCCTGCATGGCGGTCTCGGCGTCATAGCCCAGGGCGACCTCGTCGAAATTGCCGGCTCTGACGATCGGGTCCTGCTCAGGCATCGCACCCTTCGTCATGCTCATGTTGACCTTCAGATTAGCCATTGCGCTTCCCTCCCGTAATTCTGCAGATATGCTGGTCCGCCGCCTTCTGCTCATCCTCATAGAAGGCCGCCCGCTTCAGCAGGCTGTCAAAGTCCACCTCGTGGGCGTCGAAGTCCGGGCCGTCCACACAGGCAAACTTCGTCTCGCCCCCGACAATCACGCGGCAGCAGCCGCACATGCCGGTGCCGTCGACCATGATCGGGTCGAGGGAGATGATGGTCTTGATGCCGTAGGGCCTTGTGACATCGGCGAGGAACTTCATCATGATGTCCGGTCCGATCGCGATGACGCGGTCAAACTGCATCTCGTTGTCCCGGATGTTGGCCTCGATCTCTTCCTTGAGAAACACCGTGGTGAAGCCCTTTTTGCCGTAGCTGCCGTCGTCGGTGCACATGATGAGCTTGTCGGAGACCGCCTTCAGCTCCTCCTTCAGAATCACGATGTCCGCCGAACGGAAGCCGGCGATGAAGGTCACGTTGATGCCTCTCTCGTGCATCTCCTTCGCGATGGGGTAGGCAATCGCGCAGCCGACGCCGCCGCCCACGACGCAGACCTTCCGGAGATCGTCCATCTCCGTGGCTTTGCCAAGCGGACCCACGAGGTCGGAGATATAGTCTCCCTCCTCCACGGTATGGAGCATCTTCGTCGTCTTGCCCGCCGCCTGCACCATCACGGTGACGGTCCCCTTCTCGCGGTCATATCCGGCCACAGAGACCGGTACGCGCTCGCCCTGCTCGTCCAGGCGGAAAACCACAAACTGCCCCGCCTGTGCGTGACGGGCTACCAGCGGGGCTTCGATCTCGAAGAGGCAGATCGACTTCGAGTCGTTCAGGAATCGCTTGGTGACAACCTTGTACATGTCTGTACTCCTTATGATGATATTTTATGTTACGGTATGAATAACGATATTACGGTATGGATAACGATACAGGACTGTCCCTCTCAGGCAAAGTATTCCAGGCCCATCTGGAAACAGTCTCTCCCCCGGCCGGTGCCGGTGACGTACCAGCGGGCGCCCTCTCCCTCCGGGTCCGCGCCCCAGCGGACGGTGAGCTCCTCGTCCGGAACCGCCTCGTTGAGGAAGACCACGCGGGTGCGCCTCAGCGCCGCCCGGGCAGCGGCCTCACCGATACAGCTCTCCGCCAGTGCGAAGTAACGGGTGTTGTTCATGTGCCCGTTCATGTCCAGGTCCGCATCCGAGACCCGGTAGCGGCACTCGTCCGTCAGGGGGAACTTCTCCGGTGTGCCGGGTCGGGGGGACTCCCGCCCGTTCAGCTCGGTCTCGAAGCGGACACCGCGCTCGGCGGGGTCGATCATGGTCCGGCTCTCCCGGTCCGCAACCGCCCAGATCCCGGCGCCTTGGAGGACGGTGTCGCCGGCGGCGTCCAGAATCACGTAGTTGCGCTGGCTCATACGGTGGCGGAAGGGATTGGCCCAGGTCACGCAGTGCAGCGCCTCGCCGGGGCGGAGCGGCCGCGCCAGGCTCAGGTCATAGCGCACGACCACCCACATGAGGCCCAGCGGCTTCAGCTCGGCGCCGGTGGCATGCGCCGCCGCAACCGCGTCACCGGAGAGCTCCTGAAGCTCGTGCAGCAGCGCCGCAGCCCTCCAGGTCCCGACAGGAACAAGGATCTCCTTCTCAAACATGGCCTCGGTCACTCCTCCAGACGTTCGATATACACCCAGGAGCTGTTGTCGTGGGGAATCAGGTTGACGACGACCGGGACAAAGCGGTCATGGACATCCCCGTACCTCACGCTGCCCTCCATGTCCTGCAGGTTGTAGGTGTAGGTATAGCGGTCGGTGCGGTAGTACACCCGGTCGTAGAGCTTCATGAACAGGACCGCGTTCTGCCCGCTGCCCTCGTCGTCCCGGACCAGCGAGCGCGGACTGTCGGTGTAGATGGACAGCAGGCCCGTCCGCCCCTCCAGCTCCTCCTCCGCATAGACCGCGAAGCCGCAGATGGCCGTGATCGGGTTCGGCTCGGTGGACATCTCGCGCGAATAGAGGAAGGAAGCCTTTACTTCCTCGCCCAGGTTGTTCTGTACGGTCTCCACCGTCGGATGCATCACGTCCGCCAGCACGACCTCGTCAAAGCCCATGGCGTAGAGCTCTCGGGCCAGATCGATGATGTAGTTGCGGACATCGGCGTTGTAGGGATCCAGCCAGGTCCCCGCCTCATCCGAGTAGTTCATCCCGTACTCGGTACGCAGGGCATACTGGGTGCTGCGGGTGGCGAGCAGGTCGTCGATAAAGCAGCTGATCTGCGCCGCGAGCCAGATCTCCTTCCCGTCCTCCCTGGTCTTCAGCGAAGCCAGCAGCGACGGGAGACTGTTGGAAAACTCCGTATCCGTCGAGAGCCCGTAGCTCACAGCCAGCGGTGCCTTGGAATTCCAGACCAGCTGACCGCTCCTGGGCTTCATCTCCAGCAGCAGGGCATTGCCCTCCACGAGGCTCGCGGCAGCCTGCTCCAGCCGCTCCTCGCTGATGTCCCAGGCGTCGATGAACATCGCCCGCATGGGCTTCACCCGCCGGCCGGCCTTTGCGACAATGCGGGAGTAGTCCGGCGCCTCGAAGACGATCTCGGGCACGATCTTGTCAAAGATCTCCACCTGCTCTACCGTATTCTGTGCTACAGTCCCGCCCGTGTCTTCCATGCCGGGCAGCACGACCTTCACCCCGTCGTCGGAGATCACCGCGTATTTCTGCACACCGTAGAACAGGACCACCAGCATCGTGATCAGGCCCAGGAGAACCACAAAGGGAATCAGCCAGTAGTTGCGTCTCTGCTTCCGGCCCTGATAGAATTCCGGTGTTCTGGCCAAGATCAGTCTCCCTCGATCTTCGAGATACGGCGCATATGCCGCTCATCGTTGGAGAAGGGCGTATCCAGGAAGGTGTCGACGATCTTCAGTGCGAGCCCCTCCCCCACGACGCGGGCGCCGAGGGCCAGGACATTGGCGTCGTTGTGCAGCCTCGTCGCCTCCGCCGAGAAGCAGTCCCCGCAGAGCGCCGCGCGGATGCCCGGGACCTTGTTTGCGGTGATGGAGACGCCGATCCCCGTCCCGCAGATCAGGATGCCCCTGTCGCAGCTTCCGTCCGCCACAGCATGGGCGACGGGTTTGGCAAAGTCCGGATAGTCACAGCTCGCCGGAGAGAAGGTGCCAAAATCCCGGTACTCTTCCCCGCGCGCCTCCAGATGCTTCATGACAGCCTGCTTCATCTCGAAACCACCGTGGTCACAGCCGATTGCAATCATTTGTTCAATCCTCCCTGAAGCCCGGGTAACCGGCTTCATGCTTCGTTATGAGAGGCCCGGCATTTCCGTCGGCCGCCTCTCGGGCATACAAGGTTATTATATCCAATTCCGCCCCGGATGTCAACGGAAACTCAAAGCCGGAGAACGCAGGAAGGAACCCCCTGCGGGACCGGAACGAACCGGAACCGCAGGGGGCCCGATCTCCCCAGACTGTCGGCATCCTCTGCCGGAGCACATCGGCCACGGCCTCGCATCGGAGACCTGTCTCTGTCTGAGAAGCGTTTCTCCGCTTACAGCTTCGATCGGATCAGATCACCCAGGCGCTTCATCCCGATCTCGATCTTCTCTGGTGTCACGTTGCCGTAACTGATCCGCATGCAGTTTTTCCCCTCGCCGGTGTTGCCGACAAAGAAACCCGCGCCCGCGATGAAGGCCACCCTGTAAGCGGCAGCTTCCTTCAGAAGCTCCGTCGTGTCGATGTCACCGGGGAGCTCTACCCAGCTGAACAGGCCGCCATCCGGAAACACCCACCTGGTCCCCTCGGGCATATTCTTTTCGAGGGCGGCCATCATGGCGTCACGGCGTTCCCGATGTATGGCGCAGAGCTTCTTCAGATGCTCTTCATAAAAACCTCGGGCAAAGAACTCGGCGCAGAGGATCTGCGGCAGCATGGAGGTGTGAGAGTTCGTGGCCGTCTTGACGTCCACCAGCTTTTCGATGATGCCGTGGTCTGCATACACATAGCCCAGGCGGCTGCCGGGAGAAAAGATCTTGGAGAAGCTGTTGGCCAGAACGGTGTGCCCGGTCCGGTCAAAGGACCTGATAGGCCTGAGTTCTTCACCGCTGTAGCGCAGATCTCTGTAGGGATCGTCCTCCAGAATGATCACGTCGTACCTGCTGCCGAGCTCCGCCAGCCGCTCCCGTCGGTCCGCCGGCAGCGTTCTGCCGGTGGGATTCTGAAAGGTGGGGATGACATAGACCATCTTCGGGCGGTACTGCAGGATCTTCTGTTCCACGTCCTCCGGGTCCAGCCCCAGGTCATCCGTCCTGCAGCCGATGCACTTTGCCTCGAACATCTCGAAGATCTCCACGCAGTGGACAAAGGTCGGAGACTCGCACAGGATGACGTCACCGGGATTGATGAACACCTGGCAGAGCAGGTTCATGGTCTCCAGACCTCCGTTGACAATGAGGACGTCATCGGGGTCGACCGCGATGCCCCTGGGGGCCAGCAGGGTTCCGGCGACGATCTCCCGCAGCTGCTTCAGACCCTGTACCGGACCGTACTGCAGGGCTTCCACCCCCCGCGAATCACGCCGCAGCACATCAGCGGCGATCTCGCGCAGCTGCTCCACCGGCAGCGCCTCCGAGGCCGGAGCGCCGCCTCCGAACGAAATCGTCTCCGGGTCGTTCATGGCGCCAAAAAGGCCCCGAATAATGGCGGCGGAACCCGCCATGCAGTCCATACGCTTTGCAAAGTCCGGCATACTGCTGTCTCTCCTCCTCTGTGATCTCCGATTACGTTTAAGCTGTTTTTCCGTTTGGCCTTCCGCCACAGGTTCCTCGCTTCCCGACATTCCTTTTTTCTGTTCTGCTTTTCTGTATGATTTTTCTGTATTCTATCACAATTATCCCGGCAGAACAATCCTCTCGGAAGGCTGCGGAAAAAATGTTCCCGCTGTACGGACAAAAGGACAGCAAAAGTGAGATAATCCGCTCATCAAGAGCAAAGGAGGGCATCGCAATGCGTGGTTATTTTACAGCGGGTGGCTTTTACGGAATGGTAGACGGTAAGTATTTGCTGTTCTCCGATGAATCAGAATACTATGACTATCTCAGAGAGGAGGACTGACATGTCGCTTTACCTTCAGGCTCAGCGCCTTGGTTTCACCGTCAAGGGGGACCTGATCCCCGCGGAGGGCCGGGATTCTCACTGCAGCTATTTTGAGGACGAGGAAGGAAACACCTACATTGTCCGGCACGGGATCCTGACGATCGTCGATGCCAGCGGCAGAGTTTACTGACAGACCATGGAAAGGGAGGATATTATGATCACCTGCAGGCTCTGCAACACAAGGCTCGAGAAGAAACATCTTCGCCGCGACGGGTCCATGCTCTGCCCGGTATGCGGACAGATCTATTGGAAGGCAGCCGTCGAAAAGGCAATGCATGAGCGGACGGACGATGACTTTCCTCTTGACAGCACGGTACAAATCCGATAAAACCTTGTTGAGGGGACGCTGTCCCGGCTGAGGAGTCCATGAGGGCGTCCATACAGCCGAAGTGGCCCGGCATGAGAGCCGGGAGACTTCACAACACGGAGCAGGCGGAGGAACGAAGCTATGAGAAGGATCAGGAACATTGCCGTCGTAAGCCTTTCGCGCGGGATCATCGGAGAGCCCTATGTCCGCTTCGAGGTGGATATCGCGCTGCGCAGACTGGAAGACTATGGTCTGAACGTCAGGTTCATGCCGCATGCGCTGAAGGGGCTGGAGTACGTAAAGGCCCATCCGGAGAAGCGGGCCGAGGATCTGCTGCAGGCATTCCGTGACCCGGATATCGACATGATCCTGTGCGCAATCGGCGGAGACGATACCTACCGCCTGCTGCCCTGGCTGTTCGATCACAGCGAACTGGCGGATGCGGTCACAGACAAGGTGTTTCTCGGTTTCTCGGATACCACGGTCAACCATCTGATGCTTCACAAGGTTGGACTGCGCAGCTTCTACGGGCAGGCATTTCTACCCGATGTCGGAGAGCTCGGCCCGGAGATGCTCCCATATACCCGTAAATACTTTGAGGAGCTGATCCGCACCGGGCGTATCCGGGAGATCACGCCCAGCGACGTCTGGTACGAGCAGAGAGCGTGCTTTACCCCGGACCAGGCCGGCAGGCCGCTGCCCGTCCACCCGGATCACGGATATGAGCTGCTGCAGGGACCGCCGGTGTTCTCCGGGAAGATCCTCGGCGGCTGCATCGACACCCTCTATGATATCTTCGACGGCGAACTCTATGCCGATATGCCGGCGCTCTGCCGGAAGTATCGGCTGTTCCCTGATGCGGAGGACTGGAAGGGACGGATCCTGCTGCTGGAATCCAGCGAGGAAAAGCCGGCCCCCGCAAAATACCGGCGTGCACTGGAGTATCTCAGGGGGGCGGGCGTTTTTGACGCCGTCTCCGGTGTGCTGGTCGGGAAGCCGATGGATAATACCTATGCGGAGGAATACCGGAAGCTGCTGGTCAAAGTCATCGGCCGGCCGGAGCTGCCTGTTGTATTCAACCTGAACATCGGGCACGCTCTGCCCCGATGCATCATCCCTTTCGGGGTTGACGCTGTCGTTGATACGGAAAAGCAAAGCATCCGATTCGAGTACTGACCGTCAGGTCCAGGGCTGATCGGACAGGACATAGTAAGCCCCGCGGCATGACCTGCCCTGCACAAAGTGCATCACAGGTTCTGCCGCGGGGTTCTGTTTAATCTTTGACATCTCTCCGGTATGTCGTGTAAGCTCGGAGTCCGCAGGTTCAAGGTTTGCATCTGCCGCAGGGTACATAGCCTGCAGCCACGACCTCATCACGGGTCCAGTCCACGTCCTGGCGGTTTTTGGCTTTCATGTCATCCACGGAGGAGCAGTCCGGATAATGAAACTTCTTCGTATTTTTGTTCAGGACATAGGTGACTGACGCCGGAGACGACTGTTCCGGGGCAGGTGTCGGGTTCTCTGCCGGGACCGTTCTGAGCGTATCTCCCGCTGAAACAGCCGGAACCTCCAGCGTGAGCAGTTCTCCCGTTCTTCGGCTCTCTCCTGTTGCGTAGTCAATTTCAATCCCGGGCTGGACGTTATAGAGAAACAGATTGCAGCAGATCCCGTCGACATCGGTTTCCATGCTTTGCGCTTCTATCTGGATCCCGAAAGGGACGAGGTCGTCCCCGTGATAGAATGGGGTGACACGGTAGAGCACATGATGGCCTGTCTCCTGAATGTACATCTCCACAGCAGATTCCACGAAGAGCATACTGCCGGCATTCAGATTGCGTGTACCGGTGAACAGATTCTCCCGCGTGCCGTTGTCTCCGCAGAGCTGGCAGGCAATCAGGTGGGAGCGGTTGAAGAGGTATCCGCCATCGATGAGGTCTTCGTACTTTGTGCTCTGCCAGCCCACAGGATAGACGCTTCCGATCTGGCCGCGTACATCGGTGGGCAGCGTCTCAGGGCCGAGACAGGCATAGGCGGGACCGGGTCTGCCCAGCTCGTCCAGGTCACTGAACAGGACAAAGGGAAACGCTGTGCGCTGCCAGACTTCAAAATCGGGGACATCGTCGTTGATCTCGACGTAGTAATCGGAATCCGGGTACCAGGCCGGAAGCGCTTCCGCTTTCAGGGAAGAATGTGGAAAAGACGCGTCCGCTGATCCGACAGTTCCGGAAAAGCTGAAGAGAAGCAGAAGCAGCAAGAACAAGGAAAAGAATCTTGGTTTCATCTGTCCCCTCCTTTTCTGCGATCAGATGCAAATGCGGAAAGGTCCGCTGATGTACAGCTGAATCATAGCACAAAGACTGTGAGAGGACAAGACCGCACTCCAAAAACGGCTGATCGTCAGCATGTTTTATCGACTTTCCTTTCGAGTATTCTGCAGGGGACACATACCCTGCGGTCAAGTCTCCGGGCAGACTCTTTCTGCATGACCGGTGCGGTGAAAAACGGGACCGGCTGTATGGCTGCCGAATCGTCGGGCACGTCCAGGACGAGATCATCACACTGGGCATAAGAAAAGCGCCCATCCGAAGATAAACGCTCTCCTATAATGAAAGGTAAGCAGTTCAGTTTACACTGATAATTCTTTGAAAATGCCAAACCAGTATGACTGGTTGATCGACTTTCTCCCGGCTTCCTGTGATACCGGCTCACCTTTTTTTCGCCTGTGGTAAAGCTCCAGCATGACGGGAAACTCTGACGGTTTCAATCTGCGATCCGGATGAACACTGCAGGCATCACGGTGATCGCGGCCGGAGGCAACATACACCTCATTCTGCTGTTCATACACAGAGAACCATTTCGGAGCGCTGCCGTTGATTGGCGCAGTGGAAACTTCTCGCGGATCAGCGCGGAATTCATTCACGAGATCATTGTACGTCATCATCGTCATCCTCCGTTTCTTCCTGTTCCTCAGCTATTGCAATGGAAATGGCGATGTCTTCAGGATCAATTCTGCCATTCCCGTTCCAGTCTGCAAATGGAATGTTCATGTCAGACAATCCTTTCAATGATTTCATTCACACGCTGCATAGCCTTCTCGTAATCCTGCCACACGGTTGGCTCGTTTTCGCCGTCCGCTTCAAACCTGCAGGCGCAGCTGACTTTACCATTATAAACATTGGGCAGATCTTCGCTGGCAAACTCGCAGAATTCGTCGTAAATATCCTGATCATGAAGATCGAAGTATTCCTGACTGAGGACAAGCCGCACTTTTTCCTCCATACGTGCTATACGCTCATAAACAGCGTCTTCCGGGTCGCGGACACCTTGATTTTTGAAATCCATCCACCAATCATGAAAGCCATCAGTATTGCTGTATTCCTCAAGGAACCAGATCAGGACATCATAAATACGCTTGGCAGCATCTTTCTGTCTGTCTGTTAACTGAAACATCGTAATCCCTCCGTCCAATTTCCTGACAAGAAGCGCCCAGTCGACCTGAAGATACGCAGCAGCCTTCCTGATCATTTCCGGATCTGAAACACCATTTCTTCCGTACAGCCAATTGTTCACAGCGTCTTTCGTTACACCGAGTGTATCAGAAAGCTCATCCATTAATTTACCCTGCGTAATGCCTCGTTTCCTGGCTGTATTGACGACACAGGATTTGAAGGCCTTATCATTGAAAATGTACCGAGTGTTATTTTCAGTGAATATTCTTCGACTGTTCTTCATGATCATCGCTCCTCGCTGTCATTCTCTCGTCCGGACGATTGCATAATATCATGCACACGGCGCAAAGTATAGTGAGGAAAGATAAATTCACAATACTACAAAATCTACAAAACCTCAGAGAAACATAATACCGCGCTCGTCATAGACAGCGGCGGCTGGAGGGCAGCCTGAATCGAGGGCTCATTTTTCGGGCAAAAAGGTTAACAGAAAGAAGTTGAAGTCAAGTGGCAGCCCGACTATATTACTGCGCAGATATAAACCGTGATTTGTTGAAAGAAGAACTTTGATGGTATTATTTATCAACGCGTGTGTCAGAAAAGAATCCAGAACAAAAGATTTGGCAGATCATCTGTTGTCGAAATTGAACGAACCGTATGAGGAAATCTATCTGAATTCGATCAACTTCCCGATTGTCGATGAAGACTTTCTCAGCAGGCGTGACCGGCTGATTGCTGATCGGGATTTCAGCGATCCCATGTTTGATCTGGCAAAACAATTCGCCGAAGCGGATAACATTATCATTGCCGCTCCTTTTTGGGATCTGTCTTTTCCCGCCGTATTAAAGCAGTATTTCGAGCAGATCAATGTCCGGGGAATCACGTTTTACTATACTCTGGAAGGAATACCCACCGGTTTGTGCAAGGCAAAATGCCTGACATATGTCACAACTGTCGGCGGAAATATCTTTCCTGAAGAATACGGAGCCGGATACGTCAAAGCGCTGGCCCAGAGTTTTTACGGTATCTCGAAATTCAGGCTGATCAAAGCTACGGGGCTTGACATGATCGGAGCCGATGTTGATACCATAATCGGTTCGGTTAAAAAAGAATTATGAAAGTCGGTGCGCTGACAGCTTCCCGTTTATCGCCATGATCGGAGGCTGCCATAAATCAGCTATATACATAAAGTGTCCGGAATGCGGGCAGTGGAGTTGGCAAAAGAAGGTACTCACAAAAGAAGAATAAAGGCGTCTCGGAAGACAGAAAATGCTTCCCGCATGTTTGCGGTGTTCACGCCTCTGCGCCGGCCGCTGGCTGCGCCTTCTTTGCGGCGACTTCAGATTCCGGGCAGTCATATTCCCAGTTCCAAGGATTTTTCCGTATCACGCTGTCGGCGAAGGGCACAAAGACAGACAGAATACCCATGACGGCAAGGAGCCAGCAGTACCACATACTGCCGACGAAGGTCACGGCCGAGAAGGTCTGTCCTGTCGTAGAGGCCTGGGTGGCAAGGCTGGCCGCTACCACAAGCTGGGCGCCATAGGGGATGATGCCCTGGAACACACAGGAGAAGACATCCAGCAGGGAGGCTGTGCGGCGGGGGTCCACCCTGTAGGTGTGGGAGACCTCGCGGGCCATGTCACCGGCAACAATGATGGCCACCGTGTTGTTGGCGGTCGCGCAGTCGCAGGCAGAGACCAGAGCCGAGATCCCAATCTGAGCAGATCTGTTTCCCTTCATGATGCCGCGCAGCTTATCCATGATCCAGTTGATGCCTCCGTTTCTGGCAATGAGCCTGGACATGCCGCCGCAGAAAAGGGTCAGGAAGAAAACCTCGTTCATTCCGCAGAACCCGTCATAGATTGCCTGGGCAAAGCCGGCGATGTTCATGCTGCCGGTAAGCATCCCGATGATGCCCGCCAGAAAAATGCCGATCACCAGGACAAGGAACACGTTCATACCGCACAGGGCGAGAACCAGGACCGTAACATAGGGCAGGACCTTGATGATGCTGAAGGACAGATCGCCAAGAGGCGTGGCTGTCTCGGGTCGGCCAAAGGCCAGCAGCAGGACCAGCGTAATGATCGCGGCGGGCAGCGCGATGAGGAAGTTCACGCGAAATTTGTCACGCATCTCAACACGCTGGGAGCGGGTGGCCGCAATGGTGGTATCCGAGATCATGGAGAGGTTGTCACCGAACATACCGCCGCCGACCACAGCGGCGATGACTACGGTCGTGGAGAGACTGCCCTTCTCAGCGACGCCGATGGCGATGGGGACAAGGGCTGAGATGGTGCCCATGGAGGAGCCTGTGGCAGTGCCGAAGAATGCGGCGATGACAAACAGGCCGGCAGCCAGCAGAGACGGAGGGACGAGAGACAGGCCGAGGTTGACGGTCGCGTCCTTGGCCCCCATTGTGCCGGCCACATTGGCAAAAGCACCCGCCAGAATGTAGATGACGAGCATGGTAAGGACGTCCACGTTGGCCGCCCCTTCAGCGAAGGTTACAAATTTCTCGTTGATGGAGCCCTTCCCCATGCAGAACGCAACGAGGACCGCAAAAAACATTGCCGTCACGGACGGGAACATGTAAAACGCCATCTTCTCGCCCATTGCCTGATAGATCAGCCCCGCGCCCAGATAGATGACGATGAAAACAAGGAATGGCAGCAGCGCTGCTCCGCTCTTTTTTGTCTCTTTCACACGAAAAATCCTCCCAAATCATACAGGCTCTGTACGGGCCCTGCTGTCTCCTGATTATAACACAGACAGCCCTTCAAGGCAACCTGAAAGGGCAGGTCCGGTGAAAGCACGCCCGGGGCCGCCCCTGCCTCCAACGAAACGAGGCGGCACGATGCATTTCCGCAGCGTGCCGCCAGACAGTTCAGGTGTGTATTACTCTTAGCGCAGGGTGGGCTTATCGATCAATGACCTTCTGGGCAGTACGGTTCATGGCGACAGTTGTTGCCGCCCGATAGCTGGTCTGTGCATAGCCGTACATATCGTTCACGATGGTCAGAGACCTTCCCAGGCAGTTCACAAAGCATTGACCGCAGCTCTGACAGTTCTCGGGATAGGCGATGACAGACTTTCTCGCTTTTTCATCAAAGCGGAAGACATCCATGGGACATACCGTTATGCAGGATTTGCAGCCGATGCATTTGTTGAGATCATATCTTGCAACACTCATGACGATTCTCCTTCCCTTATTTCTTGCCGCCCCAGCCGCCGGTTTCTTCCTCGGCAGGCAGTCCGAGCGTCTCCAACTCTTTGGGGAAATAATAGGTATATCTGGTCTTGTAGTCTTCGCTCAGGTCGCCCTTCCACTCGTCCTTGACGGGGACCTTGTCAATATCGATGCCTCCGTCCGCGTTTTTGGTCAGCGTGATGTAGCAGAGGAAGTTCTCATCGTCACGATAGGGGAAGTCCGTGCGGAAATGCAGACCGCGCGTCTCTTCACGGGCGAGGCTGGCCCGGAGCCGGAGCTCCGCGTTCAGAACCTTATGCTGCATCTCGAGACACATGCGGACATCGTGGTAGTCGGCCGCCTGAAGCTTCGGAACCACTCTGTCGCGGAGATATTCAACCTGCGTCAGAGCGGATTTCAGCGTGGTCTCATTCTTTGCGATATAGACCCAGTAGGGAGACATGATGTTTTGCAGCTGATCCCGTGCCCAGGTCGGGTCAAAACCCTTCTCAACGTTCAGCGGAGCCTGGATTTTCTCTGTCTCTTCCGCAATCCGGTCGGAGGAAACCGGAGTGAGCACCGCGCTGGCGGCGTATTCTGCCGCGGCTCTGCCGGCACGGTTTCCCATTGTGGAGACATAGTTTGAGGTAAAGCCGACACCGGTCGGATACGCCGCGCCTGTAGGTCCGCAGGCCTGCATTCCGTCTCCGGAAACCCAGAGGCCTTCAATGGACGTCCTGCCTTCCAGGTCATCGAGCCCGCAGAAGACGCCGTTGGACAGATGGGCACCGAAACCGACAGCGGCGCCGTAGATATCGCCCTTGTACATGGTGTCATTGCGTTTTCCGAACCGAACTTCTTCCGGATTCTCGGAGGAGGAGCCGCCGCGGCGGGTCACATCCTGCTTGCTCATATCCTCGACTGCAGTGCCGTCCGATCTGGCAAGTCCGCTCATGGACTTGGTCACGCGGTCCAGGACCATGACCTTTCCCTTCGTAGTGGCGTAAGAAACCGCTGTCTCGGGGGTAATATCCCCGCCGCAGAGCCACAGCGGATCCAGATAGGTCCAGTTGTTGTTAAGAAACGCATTTCCGGGGGCCCATGACAGCGTCATGTGAAAATCGTCAAATTCCTTGCCCGCAATGGGAAGCCCCAGATTGTAGGCAATGTATTCGCCGTCAAAGGTCACGCCTCCGGTCGGGAAACCTGTCGGCTTGTAGCAGCCTCCGCCCATGGCCATAACAACCGCTTTGGCATGGCAGGTGATGATCGTTCCGCTCGGAACATGGAAACCAACCGCGCCGCACACCTTGTTGTTCTCCACAATGACGTTGGTGATCATGGTGTAGTCGGCATATTCAATTCCCTTTTCCTTCAGGACGGCCGTAAATTTCGTTCTCCGATCATGCTGAATAAACTTCTCATGGTACCCCTGGTAATCACCGGAGCAGTCTGTCGGGTCACCGCTCTGGTTATAATAGCCGCTCTCAGCCGCAGTCTCGTACTGATCAAGGATTCCCCAGCCCTTCAGGCGCTCATACGTACCCTTGGATTCTTCCAGCCAGACCTCATAAAGATCCATGTTTCCCAGATATTCACTGCCGTGACGGATGCAGCTGCGGAGCGCATCATAATCGTCTCCCATATCCTTATCCGCCCAGCGGTGAGAACTCGGCCAGGGGCTCAACCCTGAATAACCGGGGTGTCCCTTGTCGATCATGACGACACGACTGCCCTGATCCGCAACCGCTGCAGCGGCGTTCAGGCCGGCAAAGCCGCCGCCAATGACCAGCACATCACATTCATATTCGGTTTTCGCAGGCGCTGCCGCTTCCGGAATCGGCAGTTCGGTGGTGACCCGCTCCACGAGCTCGGGTTCAGTCTCCGCATTTGCCGCAGGGATTCCCGCGACGGCGGTGACAGCAGTTGCCGCACTGAGACCCGCAACTCCCCTGAGAAAGTCCCGGCGGCTGATCGTTCTAGCCATAGTATTTCTCTCCTCCTCGAGACAGAATTTGTTGGTTGCAGGCTGATTCTATCATTTTCGGGAGAAGAAAAAAACCGATTCCGCTGATTGTCAGAACAGTCCTCCCAATCAGTCGGTTCGGTCTGTCGAACTTGCCAAAGAGGGTCATTTTTTTGCCATCCGGGAATTGAAAAACCGGGAAAATCTCTGTAAAATGGCAGTATGACCGAGGTGGTGAAAAAATGATACATATTGCGATTGTGGAAGATATGGCTTTTGACCGCAAAGTATTAAGGGACTGCCTGACAGAATATGCCAGGAAGAACAAAGAAGAGCTCCGGATCACCGAATTTACAGACGGGGCTCATCTTCTGTCCGATTATCCTGAGCAGCTGGATCTCGTATTCATGGATATCATGATGGATGAAATGGACGGGCTCACCGCGGCCCGGAGGCTGAGGAGGAGAGACACCAAGGTTCTGCTGGTTTTTGTTACAAGCATGGTCCAGTACGCCGTTCAGGGATACAGCGTGGATGCGATGGATTTCCTTGTGAAGCCGGTGAACTACATGGGCGTCAGACTCTGCATGGACCGTGTAAGGAAGCGCCTTGAGCGTGACGGTTCTCAAAAGATCTCGGTTTCCAACCGGGATGGGATTCATTCTCTCTCCACATCAGAGATCTGTTATTTTGAGTTGCTGAATCATAGGGTGATGATTCACACGACGGAGGAAACAATCCCTGTGGATTTCTCCCTGGCAGAAGCGGAAAAGCTGGTCTCTTCCTGCCCGTTTTTCCGGTGTCACGTCTCGTTTCTTGTCAATCTCCAGTATGTGGATCAGGTCAAGGGGAACGATGTATGGGTACACGGCGACCGTCTGTCGATCAGCCGCTATCGCAGGAAAGAGTTCCTTGATGCCTGGTCTCAGTGGCTGGGCTGAGGCAGCAAAGATGGACTGGCTTTTTTCTCCCGCGCTGATCGGGATCGGACAGACAGCGGCGCTGCTCTGCTTCTTTTTATATGACGAGCCGGATGCTTTTCAGCGGGACCGCACCCGCATCCCCTGCACGGTCTGTTTCTATCTCCTGCTGGTTCTGCTGCAGACGCAGCTGCACAGATATGTTTCAGAAAGCGGAATGGGGAGCCTGCCGACACTGCCGTTTCTGGCGGCCAACTGGGTCCTCTATGCGATTTTCGTGTTTCTCTGGTCCCGGGCGAAGTGGGAGGTCTGCTGTTTTGCAGCCTTTGTGCTGCTGCTGATCGACAGCTGCATCTGGCCGCTGGTGAGCGGCATTTCCAGAGCGGTCTGGAACAGAAATTATCTCTACGACGGAGCCTTTCTTCTTCGGATTCCCTTTATTCTCACGCTCTCGGCTCTGGAATGCCTCATGGCGCGCATGGTTCGCCGCATGCTGCCGGAGCCCGGGAAGATCCGGCTGAACATCTATGACGGCATCCTCTCGGCGGCGCTTGTACTCCCCTTTTTATACTTCCGCCTGCTTGCGGGTCAGAGTGTCGACCAAAGCGACAAGACTGCTCAGATCATCATGACGCTCTGCTGTCTGACCGGAGTGATCACACTGGCGGCCGAGGTCGGCCACAGCTCCAATGAATACGAGAAGATGCAGGAAGCGCAGATGCGCAGCATCCTCGAGAGCCAGCAGGAGATGTTCCGACAGCAGCTGCATAACGCCGACACCATCAATCGCAAATACCATGACATGAAGAATCTGCTGCTATATCTGCGCAGCGAAAGCCGGCATCCCGGCTCCGGGCAGGAGCTCGAGCAGCTGATTGAAAGCATTGACCCCTACGGAAACACGGTTTCCACCGGCAATGACGTGATTGACGTGATTCTCAGTGAAAAGCTGAACCGCTGTACTGAGGAGCATATCACCTGTATTCCCTGTGTAGACGGACAACTGTTTCATTTTGTCAAGCCGCTGGATCTGTGCACCCTGTTCGGAAACGCTTTCGATAACTCCATAGAAAACTGCCGAAAGATCCCGGAAGAGGAGAACCGATTCATCCGCCTCTACACAACGGCCAAAGGGAACGCCGTTGTTCTTACCGTCCGCAACACCTGTGCCGACGTAATTTCCTGGAAAAACGGGCTCCCGGTCTCCACCAAGGGTGATCCGGAAAACCACGGATACGGGCTCCGGAATATGCGGTACATCGCTGAAAGCTACGGCGGTACTCTCAACTGCCGCACAGAGGGAAACGAATTTGTGCTGTCGATCCTGCTCTCTTCACCGGCTCCCCTTCACGCTCCAGCGGAAATCACATAAACCGTGCAGAAAACCCGGTGCCGCGGCACCGGGTATCTCTTTGTGTTTTTATAAGGTCCCATTTCCAGAGACCCATTTTCGGGAGACCATGCTCAGGAGCCGGTTTCCGGAAGCCCAGTCCGGAGAACGCCTGCTCCGCGGTCATCTTCTGCGCCGGTCCGCCCCTTTGCTGATATAGTACTGCCTCTTGAACTGATACATCCGCTGGTCCGCCGCCTTCCGGATGGATTCCAGATCGGAGAAATCGTTGGAATCCGCCCAGCCGTAGGAGAGAGAGATGCCGTTCACATACTTTCCCTTCCAGCCGGCGCAGTATTCCTCCGTCCGCTTCATGGACTGTCCGGCATCGGTATCCGAATCTGTAAAGATCACGCAGAATTCATCGCCGCCGATCCGGTAGATTGTATCGATCTCCATGAAGCCCTGGCGCAGGCACTCCGCCGAACCGATGATCAGCTCATCCCCCGCCTCATGGCCGAGCCTGTCGTTGATCTCTTTCAGGCCGTTGATATCCGCCATAATCACACAGCAGTACGGAGGCATCTTCAGGGCGAAGCGATCCATATTCTCAGAATACGCCCTGCGGTTATGCAGCCCTGTCAGCGGATCGTTATACGCATACTGGGTCTGCAGTTCCGCCAGTTTCAGAACGGAATCCGCAAAAAGATAGCGCTCGTAACGGGTCCTGTTGACAAAAAAGCCAAGGATCAGCCCAAGTGAAGAAAACAGGATCGCATTGCTCAGGGCCCAGCTGTAGGCAGAGGGCTCCATGCCGTGCCTTCCGACAATCGCAAACGCCGTGACGGTTGCCAGCAGCATAATCACCGACGACAGCAGATCGCAGATGAAAAGCACCGGCACAATCAGAACCGAACCAAAAATGATGATCGTCTTCGGGGCGAGATGCCACGCAATCGCGACGCCGGCGCCAAGGAATGCAGCGTCCACCGCAATGGAGACGAACTGGATCATCCAAGGGAACCTGGGCACGACGAAAAGAGACATAAGAAGGGTATAGATACAGACTACCAGAGAGACGGCATAGATGGAGCGGCAGACCAGAAAATCAGTCTGCCTTGTGGACATGAATAGGCAGTAACCCCAGTAGAGGATCTGGACAATCGACCAGATGATGGCGAATCTCCGGTTTTCCTCCATAATCTGGGCCTTAACGTCTCTCGGGCTGTTTATGATGGAATTTTCATACAAAAAGATGGTCTTTAATCTTCTGAGCATATGATCTACCCCACGCAGAATTCCAGGAAAAACTTCACGGAAAGCAGGCCGGTGACCGTGCTGCATCACGAGAGCCTACTTCGGGCGGGCGAGAGTCTGAAATACCACACAGTCTCACAATTATATATTATCCCGGTATTTCTGGCTTTCGTCAAGAGGGGGGTGGCAGAATGCCACCCCCTCTTCTCAGCACAGCCGCTCAACCGCCTCCAGAAAGATGGGAACCAGATCCGGGTCAAACTGTGTGCCTGTCCCCTCTTTCAGGATCTCCCGTGTTTTCATCCCGCTCTTCCACGACGGCTGCAAGCGACGAAATGATGCTCTGCTGGATCCGTTCCACCTTGACGCTCTGGTAGATCTCGCGGACATTCCGCACGCAGATCACGGCGTAGAGCACCATCCCCACAGCACAGAAAGTCAGGGTGTTCAGAACATCCAGAGAAAAGGCATGTTCCGCCTTCATGCGGAAGGAGAGGAACAGATAGATCGCCGATTCCATCAGCATGAAGCTGTACATCCGGACGGGGCGGTCATCAATGGACAGAGGGAGGATGGCGATGAACACGATGATGCTGGTGGCCGGGACGGCATAGTTGCTGCTCTGGGTGCTGAGAATCCCCGCATAGGCGCAGACCATCAGCATCTGGGTATAGCACAGGACCATGTTGATCAGTTCCCGCTTGTTCACGCGCTTCGTCAGCCGGATGCACAGATAGATCAGGAAGCTGCTGCAGAACAGGAACAGATACGGAAACAGAACCCCGGAGTTCGTCAGCCTGTTGATCAGGTAGAACAGCAGGCCCATCGCGGTCGCAAGCAGGGATGTGATCTGAAGCGTACGCCGGTTTCTGATCCAGATCAGCGGCCTGATCATATGGAACTCATCCGCGGTCAGCGTGCAATATAAAAAGAACCTTTTCAACATTTTTCCTGCCACAAGAGATCACACCCTGTTATCAATCTAAACCGATCATGCGTTTTACCGCACGGAGCCGATGCTAACGTATTATATTACCAAGATTAAAAGCATTATTCAACATTTTTCAATTCCTATGGATAAAGCCGAGCAAAACGCCCGGCTTTTTTGGCGCAGCGGTAAAGGCTGAAACCAGCATTCTGAAACAGCGCCGCAGCCGTATCCTCCGTCGCCGGCTATCACGGCTGTACAAAGCTACGCCGGGATCTCCTTCCGGGCCTTAATCTCGAACGAGGTGCGGTTGAAGCTCATTGTCATGAGATAACGTTTCTGATCAGAGATCCTCTCCGCAACGCTGAGAAGGACATGACTGCCGATATTGGTAATCGCCATGTCATCATCCGTCGGATCGAATATGATCCCCGTATCTCTGGTGATCATCCGTATTGCACTGTCCCCAAGGAGCAGCGTGCACTCCCCCTGTATGACACGGTCTCCATTCTTCTCATTGATCAGCATAAAGAGTTCTTCGAAAAGGAGCTCTACCCGGAACACCGTCGAATGGTCATAGGAGCGCGACTTCAGCGCCTCCCCGATTTCGTCCCGGATGCGCCGAACCGAATACGGTTCAACCGTCAGATCGTAGAGCAGCGTCTCCCTGTTTTCTTCAAGCTTCCTGAGCAGCAGCGGGGCGTCGTCCCCATATCTCAGACGCATGAAAACCATCATCCCGACCCAGGCCAGTACCAGGCCGAACATCACGCCGAAAAAGAAGCCTTTCAGTCCGAAGAGCATTCCGAACAGCACGGAGAAGAGCCCGGGGAGCAGAAAATCCCGCAGTCCGATGGTCGCCATCCCGAGCAAAATTCTGTCGACCACGAGGGCATAGGCTGCAGTCAGAGAGAGCAGACTCACAAACGGGCCGCTGACCGAAATGAAGCGTACCCCCGCAGCCGCAATCCGAACCATCTCCGGGTCGGAAATGCCCAGCAGACCGGGAATATGGGGAGCGGCAAAAAACAGCACCGCAAAAACGAAGATTCCCTCAGCAACGGAGGTCTTCTCCGCCAGTCTGTAAATCTTCCTGATTCCCGGGAAGCAGTCCTCACCCAGATAAACGCTGAGTATGGGCGTAATCGCCTCTCCGATCCCGTCATACAGCATCTGGAACTCGCTGCAAAGCAGGACAACGGACACCAGAACCAGGTATTCTCCACCGAAATACAGGGTGACAAAAGTGTTCAGAACGGTCGTGAACGCAGCTGAAAACAGGTAGACGCTTGCATCAATAAAGCTGTAACGGACGACCTTCTTCATAAGCGGGAAGGAGAAATACAGGTTGAGTCTCAGAGAATTGTTCTTCTTCAGAAAGTGCAGAAAGAGAATTGCTGTCGCAATCAATGTAAACACAAACGACGCGAGGCTGATCCCCCGAATCCCCATCGTCCGGCTGAGAAGGAAGGAGGCTGTCAGATTGCCGACACACTGAACCAGACTGGATACCATGGGGATCGTGTCATCTCCGTCGGAATAAACCGCACTCGACAGAAGATTATTCAAAGGCAGGCAGAGCATCGTAAACCGCATAAAGGAGAGATATCTCCGGGCTTCCTCCACGACGGTCGGAAGCTGGTGGCTGCTCTTCAGATAGATTTCTCCGAACAGAAGGATCGAGAGCAGGAGAAACACGCCTGTCGCCAATGACATCAGAAAGCCGAAACCAAATACCCTGTCAGCCTCTTTCTGCCTGAACTTTCCCATCTCTTCGGAATAGGCAATCGGAATGCCCAGGGAGAAAACAGAACTGAAAAAAACCGCCAGTGAATACAGGGGCGAGACAAGCGTGATCCCTGCCACAGCCGTTTCACCGATGACCGAGCCGGCTATGATCGAATCGGACATCAGCAGAACGGTAACGACAATCGTACTCAGTGTTCCGCTGAGCAGCATGGAATAATACTTCTTTGACATGAAGGACATCTTGTTCACACTTCCGTCTGCATCCAGCTTTTCCGGATGGTCAGAATATTCTTCCCCTCTTCCCGCCTGTATTCCACGGTATCCATCGCTTCCTTGACCATAAAGATTCCAAAGCCGCCAAACTCCCGCTGTTCAAGGTCCATGTTCAGGTCCGGATCCGGCTTTGCCAGGGGGTCATAGGGTTTCCCCGTGTCGATGACGGTGATTTCGGCTGTCTTCAAGTCTCTGTCGATGTCCGCAAGAACGGTGCATTCCCCAAGCCCTTCCGGATAGGCATAATCTGCGATGTTGACGAAGATCTCTTCCACCGCCATCTCGATCTGCTCCCTTGCCTTCGATGCGCAGGAGGCTTCCTCCAGAAGTCCGTCGATCATGTCGAGCACCGGAGAGAGACCGGCCTCTTCCGCCGCCACGGTCAGCTCTCCCGTCAGACGGTGGGCCTTCCCGCTGTCCTCTTCGGGCAGGCAGGCTTTCCCCGGGGCCTGCCCTGCATAATACAGGCACACCTGGGTGATATCATCGAACTGCGGCTCTCCCTCCGCAAATGCATCAATGCTCTCTCGCACGGCACGGCAGATGCTCCGGCAGGCGGCTTCTCCGGTTCCGAAATCATCCGAGAGGATGCTCAGAAGTCTGTCATTTCCGAATCTGCTCTCGTCCGCTTTTGACGCCTCCGTCACGCCGTCCGTATAGAGGTAGAGAATATCTCCGGGCAGCAGCTGAAGAGTCTGCTCCGCATAGGGGAAGTCCTCCATCATTGCCAGCATCAGATTGACCTTCTGCTCGACGAAGGATGCCGTGCCGTTCCGGATCAGGACAGGCCGGCTGTGACCCGCGTTGATGTAACGGACCAGTCCGGTTTCCGTTTCGAGAAAGCCCATCCAGGCTGTCAGAAACATCTCCGACTCGTTCCCCTCACAGAGCTTGCCGTTTGCGTTGTCAAAGATCTCCTCCGGCGGATCGCCGCGCTCGGCATAGTCCCTCAGGACGGTCTTGGCGGTCATCATGAACATGGCCGCAGGGATGCCCTTGCCCGAGACGTCCGCAATCAGGAAAGCCAGCCGGTTTTCATCCAGGAGATAGAAATCATAAAAGTCCCCGCCGACCTCCTTTGCCGTATCCATCGCGGCAAAAACAGAAAACGCAGTCTGGTCCGGATAGGGCGGGAAAACGGAGGGCAGTGCGGACAGCTGGATGTTCTTTGCGAGAGCCAGTTCTTCATCGATCCGGGAGGCCGCAGCCGCGATATACTGTTTCAGCGTGCTGACCGTGGAATTGATGTCGTCCGAGAGGTCAGAGAACTCCGCATTGGAGCGCACGTCCACCACTTCGTCCAGGTCTCCGTCCGTGATCTTCGCCAGAGAATGGTTGACCTTCTCCAGATTGTCGACCACCAGCCTCCTGACCAGAGTAAAGATCACACAGAAAAGCACCAGGAACAGAAGAATTTCAACCATGCCGACGGTTCTGACGGAGGTCTCCCGCTGAAGGATGATCTCGTTCTCCGGAAGGACAGTCACAATATAGTATCCTTCGGAAAAGATATAGACGCAGGAGCACGGCTGGCCGTAGACCTGCGCACGGAACACTTCGTTCTCCGGCATGGTGTCCCGGTTGATCCAGATGCCGGTGGCATACAGGTTCTCTCCCTCGTTTCCGTAAAGATCGCTGACGATGTTCCATTCCTCATTGGCGATGATCACGCAGCCGCTCTGTCCGACATGGCGGTTCTTTGCGGCGTTGATCACATACCTGTCGATGTCCCTCCGGAAGCGGCTTCCGTCATATCCCACCTGGACAAAACCGCCGTTCTTCAGGACGGTCCCGGCATATTTTCTCAGGAGAGAAGCGTTGTGCGAAGTCGGCTGATAGCTCTGGACATACTCGGTCTCCGACCCGTCCAACAGACAGAGAAACTCCGCAGACTGCTCGCCGTCTCCCATGTAATAGCCCAGAAAGTCCGGAAAGGTTGTCGAGGTGATGATTCCATTCTCATCGATGATATTGATCTCCGCCACATCGAAAACGTCCATCATCTCAAGCAGCGCGGAGCTGTCTGTCGCAGCGCCTTCATCGAAGTCACGGGCAATTCTCCTGCACAGGTCCAGAAGGTTTTCGTCCGACGCATCGATGACATCCTGCCTCACATCACTGACGTTGGTCCGCAGAAGCATCTCCGCATTGTTCCTGGACATCGCCGTCTGATGGGTCCAGGTAAATACCATTGATACCAGGAAGGCTGCAGTCACAATCAGCAGCAGCCAAAGGAGGAATGTGTGCGAGATGGTCGTCCTGCGGGGCATGTCTTTCGGTTCATTCGGTTTCATCGGTCATGCATGGCACCGGTCTGTTTACTCGAACTCCAGAAAAGCCGAAAGCCCTGTCGCGTCAAAGACCTCCATGACATCCGACTGCGTATTGCGGATGACCATGTGCCCCTGTTTGTTCATCAGTTTTTTGGCCAAGGAAATGACACGAAGCCCCGCAGAGGTGATAAAAGTCAGTTTTTCAAAATCGAACACCAGTTCTGTCAGTCCGGGCACCGTGGCGCGCAGTTCCTTTTCCAGATCCCGGGACGAGAGTGTATCCAGCCGGCCTTCCAGAGCGACGGTAAGGCGGGTCCCTTCGGCAGTTTTTTTGATTTCCATATTCACCATTCTCCTGTTACATTCTGTCCTGCACGTCTTCGTCATGCACTCCTTCGCGGAAGCGTGCAGCGGGCCATCGGGCCATAATGCATAATCATACAAGGGACAGCTGATGCGCAGCTGCAACCTGCTGAGTTCTTATTATAACATCACTGTTCTGTATTTACCATACCTCTATAGATATATTTTGTTACATACTTGTTACTGAAAGAAGATTGAATCCGCGGGTAAAGCGTGTTATACTGAAGGCAAAGTGGAAGTTGGTATTTTATGCATAATTAACAATATTATGGTCAGGCGGTGAGGAACTTGAAAAAAAAGCAGGAGCTTCTCTACAATCTTCCAGATATGGCATACACCCCGGGAACAGATCTTCTGATCCGTTCCGGGCAGTTATCCCGAGACAGGAAAAGCGGCAGTCTTTACTGCACACTTGATTTCCAGGTTCTGGCAGATCAGGGTCCGAAGGAGGTCACGGTTCTCCTCTCCTTCTATGATGTTGAAGGCTGTCAGAACGGGGATCAGTTCACCTATACTTATTCTGTTCCCGAGATGCAGCGGGACGGTCGTTTCGGAGACAGGGACGAGATTCCGGTTCCCACTCCCGACGCCGTATCCTTCAGCGCATGCGTCACTGCCGTCACTGACCCGGATGGCGGCGAGAGCGTTTTCGGCGAGGCCGACATGCTCCCCCTCTCCGGGCCGAGGACGCTGGAAGAGGCCTATGAGGATGCGGAGCTGGCCGAACAGTTCCGGGTCCGCTACGGCGACGACTGCAGGTATGCCTGTGAGTCGGAAGCCGATCTCTGGTTCTGCGCCTGCGGGGCCGTCAACCACGAGAGTGAAAAATCCTGTCATCGCTGCAGCCGCCTGAAGAAGGCCATGTCCGGTGTGAATGTGGATTCACTCCGCGCCGAGGTCGCGGCTTATGTGCGAAGCACCAGACAGGATTCAGAGCTGGAGCAGGAGAAAGAACAGGACCCGGAGGAGCCTGAAACAGAGAGCGGGAAGAAGCCACGTAGGTCCCGCCTGCTGATTTTTCTGATTCCGGTCGTATTTGTCCTGATTCTGGCCATCGCGGCGATCCCGGGCGCTGTGCAGCGCGAGCAGAAATACCGCAAGGCAGTGGAAGCGATGAAGGCCGGAGAACTGGACGCTGCAGAAGAGATGCTGCAGGAGATCCCGTCCTATCGGGACAGCAACCGTCTCATGAATCTCCAGCTCCCGTACCTTCGAGCGTGCGAGCTTATGGATGCGGCAAAGGCGGGAGATGAATCGGCACTCGCGGATGCCGGCTATTCCAAGGGAGACATCAATGAGGAAAACACCGTGCAGATGCTCCTCTACACCGCGGCCGGGGATGCGTTTCAGGCACTCGGAGACTATGAGGACAGCGCCGCAAGAGCTGCTGCCTGCCGCTCCGCTGTAGAGGCGGAGGTCGAAAGGCTGGAAGCGGAGGCTGCAAAAAAGAGAGCAGAAGAACTGGCGCTTAAACAGGCGGAATATGACCGTGCGGCTGAGCTTCTGGAAACCGGCTTCTACGGTGAGGCCGCTGCCGCATTCGAGCAGCTGGGTGATTTTTCGGACAGTGCGGAGATGATCACCGAGTGTCAGTACCAGAAGGCGCTCTCTCTGTTCCGTTTTCTCAGCGCCTATGACGTCAGCCGCATCTCCGCAAAAATTGGCGTGGGCACGGACGATTACAGCATCTTTTCCATGCCTAACAGCGAAGCCCTGCGCCTGGGCAGCGGCTGTATTGACGAACTGAGAGCAGCCTGCGGCGGTGACCCGGTCGACATCCGGATGGAGGATGAGCCCTCCGGCAATCTGGTCAGCCTGAAGGACGCTCTGACGGAATTCTTTGTATCACTGGACGGATATGCCGACAGCGAGGACTATCCGGCCCAGATTGAGGAGAAGACCGACTATACCAAAGAGTTCTTCATGCTGTGCGAGGCGGGCGACCTCTACGGAGCGCAGCAGTGGCTGCTGGGTTACGGCGGGGTCTTCCCCGAGCGCGAAAAATGGCAGCAGCTTCTGACCACGTATATGCCCTACTGCGGAATCTGGGTCCTCTCCAGCGGCGATCCGAATCTTCTGTCCAAGACCTATGGCGGAGACTTTGAATGCATGTATGTGATGTCCCGCGTGCTCCTGACGAAGGATGAAAATCTCACCATGCGTCTCAGCTTCGGCGACAACAATTCCCTGACGCTCGACCTGCCTGTCGAATACGGCGACAGGGGCGAGATCCGCTTTGTCAACCGGGAACTCATGACCGGGAACTACAGGGTCTGCATCAACGCCATCGGGCATCTCACCTTTGAGCGCTTTGACGGAGACTGGAACCGAATGGGCGCCTCGGAATACGAGAGGACCTGAAACAAGCCAACATAATTTTTTCAACCCGGCTCTCTGAGCCGGGTTGGTTTTATACATGACACTGTATCGTACTTTTCTTGTAGCTGCATTAGTTTTCGTTTTCCACGCAGGCCCTTTCTAATCTGCTGGGAATCGCCCTTCCAACCCCTGTGAATATAAATCCCAAAGTTCTCCATAGCCTGGTGAAGACGGTTTTACCGGTTTTTCCAACGGATTGATTTTGTCGATTCTCACCGCGCCGTCACTGTCCATCAGTATTACCCTGGTTCCAAGTGTCAGTGCTTCCTGAATATTGTGCGTGACAAAGATTACCGTAATCTTTTCTTCTGTAAATATTCTCTGCAGCTCCGCCTGCAGTCTGTTCCTTGTGATTGCATCCAGTGCCGCAAACGGCTCGTCCATAAGAATGATCTCCGGCTTCAGCGCAAGAGCCTTTGCAATGGCAACTCGCTGCTTCATTCCTCCCGACAGCTCATGTGGATAAAAATCACGATATTCAGCGAGTCCAACTTTGGAAAGATATTCCTCCGTCACAGCTCTCCTCTCATGTTTATCCCGCATGCCTTTGATCTTCAGAGGATATTCCAGATTTTCAGCCACACTTTTCCAGGGAAACAGCTGATTGTAATCCTGGAACACCATAATACGCTCTGTGGACGGGCCTTTCACAGTCTTCCCGTTGCAGATCATCGTTCCTTCAAAGTCTTCAAATCCAGCAATGCATCGCAGAAGCGTTGATTTTCCACAACCGGAAGGCCCCAGTATACACAGAAACTCCCGTTCTACAACCGTCAGGTTCAGATCCTCCAGAATTCTCATCCGGTTTCCCTGGGTGAGATACGCCTTGCTCAGGTGTTCAATCTTCAGGACTTCCTTCATCGGACCATACCCCATTTTTTCACCGTACGCTTTTCGATCTGTTGGAATATCCCATACTCAACAATCACCCCGACCAGAATCACAAGGATGAGCGCCGCATAAACCGCCGGGTAATCGATCCAAACCGTACGGGCATTGTTGATAAACACGCCGATTCCCGCCGACTGGGCTGCACCAAAAATCATCTCTGCGCTGATCAGCCCTCGCCAGGCTCTTGCCCAGCCAACCTTAATCCCGGACAGAATGCTGGCGAAAGAAGCCGGAATATACACGCCGAAGATCAGGCCGGCTGCTGTCAGACCGATGTTCTGCCCCGATTCCAGATAGATCTTCGGAGTAGTCCTGAACCCATCGATCAGGCTCCTGGACATTGGCCACAGCACAGAATGGATCACAAGAATCAGAATAGACGTATCGTTCGCTCCAACCGTGATCATCAGGATCGGCAGAAGCGCAACACCGGGCAGCAGGTCAAAGACGGAGACCAGAAGATTATAGAGCAACCCAAAAACCCTGCTGATGATGGACAGACTTGAAAAAAGCAGCGCGAGGATCGCCCCCGCTCCAAGGCCTTTGACAATCGCTACAATCGAACGCAGCAGATAAAGAAGAATCGGTCTGCGCTCATTGGTAAAGCAGTCTATCAGCTTTGCGAAAATCACATCCAGAGGCGGAAAGCCCATCACATTTCGGCTTTTTGCATAGAGCTGCCAGCAGATTCCGCAGAAGACTATAAAAGCAAGTTGAATCAGAATGTCTTGTTTCTTCTTCATCTCAGAACATCAGATCTTCCGCTTTCATCTCTTTCTCGATAAATCCGGCACGATACATAAAATCTGCCATATCCTGTACCCCTTTGAGTTCCGCGGAAAACTGGCACTCCGGCTGATTCAGATCGGCTTCCACTTCTTCCGGCTCCAGCCCGAGATATCTCGACTCAATCTCGACAATTCCTTTCCGGTCTTCATTGATGAAACGAATCGCTTCATCAAAGGCTTTCTTTACAGCTTGGAACAGCTCTTGATCTTCACTGATTGACTCTGAAGCCATCGCAACCAGAAATGTATTTCCGACCGGCCAGACCTCGTTCAGCTCCGTAAGCTCATTGTATCTCTCATTGGCCCGTTCCTGATAGATAAAAGGAGAGGATGTCAGATGAAGCTGTACCGTACCAGATTCCAAAGCTGCCATACCCTCGGCATGTGACATTTTCTGGATGTTGTTATCCAATGCATGCGCATCTCCCAGTACCTTCTCGGCAGTCATGGCGAGGAGGATATGCTGAATGGAACCGGTGTTGACAAGTGCAATCTTATCAGTATCCTTGATGTCCGCCAATGTTCTGATCTCAGGATTGTTGGACATCAGGCCATGGGATTGGGCACAGAGACCGGATACGATTTTATAGGGAATTCCTGCTGCAGCACCAGACACGGCCGGTGCCACACCCATGCATCCGATCTGGATACTCCCGCCGATGATTCCCTCATTGATGGCTGCACCCGAATCCAGTTTCTGAAAAGTTACCTTAATCTCACCGGGATAATTCTTTTCAATGAGATTCTTTGTCTCCATCACATGAATCGGCGCATATCCGATCCCACCCTGGTATGCTATGTTGATCGTCTTGGTCGGTTTCGCCTCCGCTGCCGTCGTTTCTCCGTTCTTTGCAGTTGTATTCTGCGCGCCGCATCCAGCAAGAAGCATAATTGCGATTACGCACAGAACCGACAGTATCCTGTTTCTCAGCATTTTCATTTTGTTCCTCCTGTTAAAATGATTTTATTGATCAGTTTCTTACATGCCTCCGGAAGGTACAGTCCTTTCAGATAGGCTATATAGATCTCCCTGGCAGATATCGTCTCCGGCAGAGAATAGATCCGCAGATTGGAAAGATCAACACCCCGTTTCAGGGCGTCTTCCGATGCGATGCAGAGTCCCTCACCCCGGGCGGCAAGATTGACCGCCGTAGACGTCTGATTCACCCGGATTCGGCTGTTATCCGGCAGCCCATATTCCTTCAGAAAACGATTCATCTGGTCTTGCATCGGCTGCCCATCTTCCATCAGGATAAATCGTCTTCCCGAAAGAACACTGTAATCAAAACGTTTTCCTTCCCTGCCGGGTGATGTCTGATATTCCGCAAGCTGACGGTTCAGGATATCGGAAGCCGGAATGCATAAATACAGCTTTTCACGCTTGACCATAACACGTTCAAACTCTTCGGGTAGCTCTCCGCTTGTGGAGATAAAGCATTGCAGAGTACCTCTTTCTGCCATTTCGATAAGCTCAGAGATCGGTGCCACCTTGATCTCCACACGGTACTCCGGATGCTCTGTCAAAAGGGCTGTCATCGCCTCGGCAACCAGAGATTCGATATAGGCTACCGCTCCTCCGATTGTCACACTTTGTCCAGCTTCTTTCTTCAGGCTGTCAAGTCTTCTCTCAAAATCCTCTTCCAGCACCTGGAGCCTGTCAATATATGACATATATAAGCGCCCTTCCGGCGTAAGGGAGATCGGTACAGTACGCCGGTTGAAGATCTGAAACCCCAGCTCTTTCTCAAGATTTGTCAACCCGGAACTGAGCGCCGGCTGAGAGATTCCCAGAGCGGCCGCAGCCTTCGTCATGCTGCCCTGCTTCTGAATCTGAAAGACATAGCTGTCATAGTTTCTTGGATTCATCGTTTCTCCATCAGCATAAATATAAGCACACGCATATACCTCTTAAGCGTGTGCTTATAATACAGTCTAATCTCTCTTCTGTCAAGTCTTTTTTCTATCGTTTTCTTTTTTTCATATCCCTGCGGAAAGACAGCAGATGAGAAACGGAATAGGACAGGAAAGGGACGGGATCCTGCCAGCTCCAGATAAAGTCCTGACTGTTTCGGAAATCAAACCACGACGGACTGGTATGAAAACGATTCGGAGACTTCAGCAGCCACAGGAAATCTGTCTGCAGATAGCGAAGGCCGTATCCCTTTTTTGTACTCTTCAGATGATTTTCTACCGGCTGATCAAAGGCGTACTGCAAATCCTGCTGGATAATCGGGATTCCGACACACCAGCAGATTTTGATGCTGGCCGGGATTCTCCCGTTGATCTCCATCAGCTTCGCCCTGCCGTTTTCCCTTGGATCCCCGATAAAATCCAGATGGGCTTCTCCCTTCCAGCCTATTGCCTTCAGCAGCCTGTATCCACTCTCTATGAGTTCCGGCTTGTCAACGGTCTGGACATACGAAGCTGCTCCGCCGTCAATCGGATACCACCGATGCTTATCGCAGATCACCGCAGACTTCAGTTCCTGATTCTGGTCCAGCATGAATATCCCGATATACTGGGTATCTGTCTGCGGGATATACTCCTGGATCACATTCTCTTCGGGCTGAAAACCAGTGCCCAGGAGAGCCTTCCATTCGTGCATATTGTTTATGCGATGAAATCCGATCGATCCCGTGCCTTTCCGCGGCTTCACCGCGAGCGGGAAACCGACCTTTGACAGAAAGTCATCAAACGCTTCCCCATCCGCTTTCGTCCGCGGACATTGAATCCCATTGTTCATGCATGCCATCATCGTCTTCTGCTTGTCGTAGGCAATCTCAAAAGCTTCCCTAGGTGCAGCAATAATCCGGACATGTTTTCCATATACTTCCTCATACTGCAGGCAGAGCTCTGTAGAAGGCTCCAGCATCGGAAATACTGCGTCGTATCTGCCGGAAGGGATTTCTTCATCCAGCAGGCGCTTCAGCGCTTCCAGGTTGTTCTTAGAATCCTTGCAGAGCAGCCGGCGTGAAGGATATCTGGAGGTGTAGCCCACATCCAGTCGTGAACTGTTTACAGTTGTCACTACGCAGCCCAGGTCATGCAGCTGTCTCAGGACAGAGGGAATCTGCCGACCGTAACCATCCAACAGCAGTATCCTGACTCCCCGAAAATTCATTCTGTTTCTCCCCGTTTCCATAATCTGTCTGTCCCGGAAGCCGCAAGCACAGCCAGTACCGGAATCAGAGCATAATGATATCTTGCCGCTACCTCCACCAGAAGCTGAGCCAGAATCAGCCCAACTCCAAAAAGCGGCAGAACAATCCAGATCGAGTTCTCTCTGCGCCTCATGAAATCAAGACTTCCGCATACAGCCAGCAGGCTTATGAAATAATACCAGATATTGCTGAGCACACACAGAACGGAATAGCAGCGCGGGGATAGACTCTCTTTAGAGTAATATGCTCCTCCCTCGTCATGTCCCAGCAGCACACCCAGCTTATGGAGAATTATTCCGGGAATTCTGTTTTTATTCTCTGCTATCCTCAGTCTGGCAGCCTCCAGCATGCTTTTCTGCGCAGAATCAGCGTCTTCATCATATTCCCCGAAATAGCGGCTCTGCAACAGATCCATATCTGCATCTGAATAGGTTCCCTGTGTATCCGGATTAAAGCCGACATAAACGCTGTATCCCGGAACGGAAGCCGGTCTCTGTTCCAGCTGTTCCGTCATATATTTTTCCCAGATCGGGCCTGTAATCAGGTAAACGCACAGGAGCCCCGAAAGAAAAACAAACCACTTAAAGCCATTTTCCTTTCTCTCTGCCGGAGCTGAGAGAAACAACAGCCAGACAGCAAGGGCAATGATTGGAATGACACCGATCGGTCTTGCCGTGTTGACTAGTCGAAGAAGCACTCCGGACATCATACCCAAAAAAGCCCTCGATACAAGCGTCCGTTGCTCGCTGACGACACAGAGGAACCATAACAGAATGAGAAAAGTATAGTAAGGCTCGGACAGCGTCATGGTATTGTACAGAGTTTTGGACGGACAAAGGATCCAGAATGCAAAGCCAAAGCAGGCTGCGGCCCGTCCTCTCCATTTCAGGCACAGGGTAAACAGGATCAGTCCGGAAAGCGTCGTCAGCGCCACATTAACTGCGGCGGCCGTCATAAGGCTTCGGCCGAACAGTCTGAGAAAAACACTGAGAAAGGAAGCGTAGCCAAGAATGTGCGGAAACATCGCGATATAGGCTCTGTTCTGGGGATGCTGCCCTTCTGACAGATCAACCGCCGCCTGATAGAAGGTCTGATAGTCCGGAGCCTGTTCGGGTCGAAACAGCAGCACCCACGCGCCGTTAAGCAGCAGGCACAGCCCGGCAAGGACCAGCGCAGTCTTCCAGGCCGGGATTTCTTCCAGCCGTCTGCATGCTTTTTCCAAGCCTCTTCGGCACAGAAACAGGCATCCCGTCAAAGCAGCCGAAATCATCAGTGCCAGTGTATACGACCTGTGCCGGAAGTTGCCGAAGGTCCCGAGCGCCACGCCGAGAATCATCAGGAATGAAAACAATGTCAGCACAGCAGAGCACAGCAGACTGCGATAATCCGGCTTTTTACGGTTATTCAGGTTAACATCCATTCCTGATTCCTTTCAGGTTTTAATCCCATTTCTTTATTCACACTGCTCCCCATCCGCATTCCGCAAAACTTGAATTATTCACTTCCGTGTGTTAGACTGTGCGCAGCAGACGGCAACATACTATTTCGGAGGCTTATCTGTCATGTTTCGTTCTTCCAATAAAAACAGATCTGCTGCGCAGACCCACATGAACAGGGCTGAGCGGTCTGGCCCAGCAGCAACATATCTTTCCATTTTTGCAGTCACAGTTTTTTCATCTGCCGCCATCTGCTGCTCCTGCCTTCTTCTCGGTCTCGGTATGATGGATATTTCCTTCTTCTATAATTATTTCGAGCATCCTGTTCTGTTTTTATTGAACTGGCTTCCTGTTCTGATTATTCAAACAGCTTTTCTGTGCGTCTTTAACAGGCAGTGGGTATCCTTTCTATGCACTTCCGTAATCTTTATTGCGGCTTCAGTGGGTGATTTCTTTAAGCTCAAATTCAGAAATGAGCCCTTTCTTTTTTCTGACCTTTCTTCGGTCGGCACCGCTTTAAGAGTCGCCAACCATTATGATATGACCCCGAATCTCAGGCTCATTCTCGCTGTTTTACTCATCATACTGGGGTCTCTGTTTCTCGGTTTTTTTATCCATCAGAGAATGAATCTGAGGGCTCGCGGTATTCTGCTGTTCCTGATAGCCCTCTCTCTTTATCCCCTGTGGAGAAACGTATACTCAAATGAAGAATTATACAACAGCGGCCTTACGGGATCCAGTCAGGTAATACCCGGATGGACGCAGCAACAGCAAGTCTCCAAAGGCTTTATTTATCAATTCATATACAGCATCAAAGATACCTATTCCGGAGAGAGCTATAATGAAGCTGAGGCCGCAGTGCTTCTTGAATCAGAGGATACCGGCGACAGCCGTATACCGGACAACAAAAGAGTTAATATTCTGGCATTCCAGCTGGAAGCGTTCTGCGATCTTACCGAGCTGGGCATAAGCGGCATACGCGATGACGTCTATGAGGGCTTCCATCAATTGCAGAAAGAAGGAATCAGTGGGCAGCAGATCACAAGTGTGTTCGCCGGCGGTACCGTATTCACAGAAAGGTGTTTTCTCTCCGGCAATTACAAAATGCCGGAATACCGCAAGCCTGCCTTGACCTATGTCTGGTTTTTAAGAAACCAGGGCTATATGACAACAGGGAGTCACCCTAATCACCAGGCTTTCTACAACCGCGGAAACGTAATGTCCTATATGGGCTTTCAGGAGTACTGGTTTACGGAGAACCGCTATCAAACCCAGCTTGCAGATCTCACAAATCCATGGCTCTGTGACCATATACTGATACCAGAGGCAACACAGGACTTTATCAGCAAATGCAGGGACGGCAATTCTGTTTTTTCTTTCAATGTGACCATACAGGGGCACAGTCCCTATTCTTCAGATCAATATGAGTATGATCAGCAATACTGGAACGGCGATTCATATTCGGCCGAAACGCAATATATCTTGAATAATTATCTTGGCTCTGTAAAAGAAACCTCCGACCTGCTCCTTCAGGTTTCAAATGAACTGCGCAGCCTGGATGTCCCGACCGTCCTGATGTTCTACGGAGATCATAAACCCTGGCTGGGTGATGGCAACTCAGTATACAAAGAGCTTGGTATCGATCTCAATGTACACGATGCTGAAACCTTGCTCAATCGTTTTTCAACTCCTTACGTCATCTGGGCAAACCCCGCCGCTCAAACAATGCTTGAAACAGAGTTTTCAGGTTCCGGTCCGCTCATCAGTTCAGGATATCTGATGAATGTTCTGTTTCAGGCACTGGGATGGGAAGGCAATTCTGTCATGCGCTTTACTGATCGAGTACTCACATCCTTGCCCGTGATAAACACTGACGGCTTTTATTATGAAGATGGACAGTTCACTTCGCAGCTGTCTGAAAACGGCAGTCTTCTCTTACAGCAATATGATAACCTGATGTACTATATCTCTACACACCCGGAACTCGTACCGTCAGCCTAATCCATCATTCGGAAATCTGTACGATCCGTATAAACACCAATTACAAAAGATGCTTTCAGGTATTCCTGTGCCATCTCATAATGGTTAATAGTATGGAACATAAACGGTGTTCCCGTTCTCGCCATCGCTGTGCGATACTTTCTGTTTAAAAAATAAACATCAGGGAATGTAAATGCTACGATCTCATGCTGTTCTGCAAAATCGGAGAGCTTCCAGATATTTGTCTCTGCTTCTGTAGCTCTATACAGAGTATAGACAATATACGGAAATCCATAACTCGCAACGGAATCATACTCACAGGCATGATAGATCTGTATGATGAACCGGTTTCTCATCTCAGGATAAGATTCCGCAATCCTTCTGCATACCTCCACATTATTCTCTTTCACATCTGTTATGATATAAAGATCCTCATGGCGTTTCATAAACCTCACAAGATCATCAAAAGTCATCGGTCGGAATTCGCCATAAACCTTCTGACTTAAAAACGCCTCACTCGTTGCCCCAACTTGGACAGTCATTCCATCAGCCAGATACTGGTCATCTCCATGAGCACAGACCAATACCCCGTCCGAAGTCTCCCGAATATCAATCTCACAGATTCGGTTTCCCATTTCGTACATGTTCTCGACAGCATCAAGGCTGTTTGTAAAGGCATAATAACCACTTTCAGCTTTTGGCAGATAGCCGCCGGCATGAATAACAAATCTTTCCTCACGAATGCGGTCACGCATTATCTTTGTTGATTCTGTAACCGGAACGAAGTGCGGTGTCATAACCAGAACAGCTACAAAACAGCTCATTAATGCCAGAAGGGTCAGGGCCGCCAGTCGTCGTTTCTTTTTCTGTGTATCTGTCATTCTCTTTTCCTCTGTCTCATTAGCATGGGGAGGGGATTATTTTTTTGTCAACTTCAGCTGCATCTGTCCTGCCGTTTTCAGCTGAGCGAACCAATCTGCTGCCAGAATCGGTCCCGTATCATCACTGTCCCGCGCTTTCCGTTTCAGCTCCTGCTTTCCTCAGTCACATCGATAAAGATCCCGGGTATAGACCTTCTCGGCTGCATCGTCCAGAGATGCATCATAGCGGTTTGCGAGAATCAGGTCAGCCTCTTCTTTAAATCTGGTCAGATCGTGGGTAACCACGGCACCTCCGTATTCACTTCCATCTTCCAGCCCGGGTTCATAGAGAATCATTGGGATCTTTGCAGCAGCGATGTACTCCATAACCCCCTGTATGGCGGAAGAGCGGAAATTATCACTCGCGGATTTCATGGTCAGCCGATAGACCCCCACCATCCTTGGTGCTCTTGCAATTACCTGCTCTGCAATAAAATTCTTCCTCACTCCGTTTGAGCGCACAACCGCCTCGATCATCGTCTGCGGCACATCCCGATAATTTGCCAGAAGCTGCCTGGTGTCTTTCGGGAGGCAGTACCCACCGTATCCAAAAGAGGGATTACGGTAGTGCTCCCCGATACGGGGGTCCAGACATACGCCGTCCACAATCATCTTGGTGTCAAGGCCTTTGAGCTGAGCATAAGTATCCAGCTCATTGAAAAAGCTTACACGCATGGCGAGATAGCTGTTGGCAAACAGTTTCACTGCCTCCGCTTCTGTGAGCCGTGTGATCAGCACAGGGATATTCTGAGGAGCCTGTCCTGATCGCTGCTCCTCATCCCGGCATCCCTCCAGCAGAAGATCTGCAAAGCCCTGTGCCTCTTTCACCTGATTCTCGGCACAGCCAACCACAATGCGAGATGGATGGAGATTGTCATACAATGCTTTGGACTCTCGCAGAAATTCCGGGCTGAAAAGGATATTCTCAGTATGAAACCGTTCCCTTACCGTCTCCGTGTAGCCAACCGGGATCGTACTTTTGATAACAATGAGCGCCGTCGGAGCAACCCGAAGAGCTGTCTCGATCGCATCCTCCACTGCGCCGGTATCAAAAGAATCTGTCACATCGTCATAGTTCGTCGGGGTCGCTACAATTACCAGATCTGCGTCCTTATAGGCAGTCTCTTTGTCTGTGGTGACAGAGATGTGCAGGCAGCGTTCGCCGGCCTTTGCCTCGGCAAAGAACCGCTCGATCTCCGGATCCCGTATTGTGCTGACTAAGCTGTTCAGCTTTTTCGCTTTGCTCTCTGTCGTTGTAATCGCGGTAACCTGATGCCGCCCCGCCAGCAGTGTCGCCAGCGACAGACCCACATAGCCTACTCCCGCAACTGTTATTCTCAAGGCTCTTCCTCCTGACCCCGGGCCCCGCTGCCAATGCGCTTTCCGACCCGTTTTATCACTTGCATGAAACTCAATGCCACTTCATTCTTCATGCTGAGCGTTATGACACAGAACACTGCCACTCCTGTCACACACATACACAGCAGGCGCGGTATGTAATGTGACATGCTTTTTCCAATCAGGCAGACTCCAAAAACCATCAGGATGGTACCCAGCGCCAAAGACAGAATATATCGCGCACTGAACCGAATTCTGACGTCTTTTCGCACATAATAATACTGTACTCCTACCACGACCAGCTGTGTCAGAACTGAAGCAACCGCTGCTCCGTTGATAGACCATCTTGGAATCAGCACTGCGTTCACAATCACATTCAGGCAGGCGCCTGCAGCCGTCGAGACCATCACCTGCTTTTCTTTTCCCAGTGCGATCAGCACCTGATTGCCAATGAAGTTGCTGAACACCACAGTAAGAATTGACAGTGCCAGAATCCGCATCGTATCTGCAGCCGGAAGGAAGGCGGTACCGAACAGGAAGCGAATCAGATCCTCAGAGATCAGGATAATGCCTACTGTTGCGGGAATTGCAAAATAAAAAAGTGTCCGAAATCCCTTCTGTACCAGCCCGTCAAACTCCTCTTTTTCTCCGGACGAATAGTGCCGGCTCAGTCGGGGAAGGAAGACCATGCAGACAGCAGAAATCAGCATTTTGATTACGCCGATCCCTTTCTCTGCATGTGTGTAGAGTCCTACCGCTGAATCTCCCTTCATAAAGGTAAGCATCGTAATGTCTGCAAGGGTATAGATTTCTACGGAAAGAGCTACGGCAAGCAGAGCCAGAATCGGTCTCAGATGCCGTTTCAGGTTTAGTCCTTTCAGCTGTATTCTGACCGTCTTTCCTGCGTGGATAAAGTTGAACATATTGTTTGCCTCCGTTGCCGCAACGAGCAGGAAGGCATATATTAAATAATCCGCTTCGGATCTGACCGTCAGGAATACAAACACCAGCATCACAGCCTTAATAATGAGGCTGCGCATCATGATATAGCGGTATTCTTCCCGTCCCTGATAGTACCATTCATTATGGAGCAACCGGAACGGGATCATCAGCCCGCATATCGAATACAACGCCCTTCTCTCCGCAAAAAACGGATGAATCAGAATAATCCCGTAGTAAACAAACGAGCAGATCAGGGTCGAAACGGCGTTGATCGTCAGCAGTTCAGAATAAACCCTGTTCGTCTCATCCTGATTTCCGCTTGCCACTGCAATCGCCTTGATCCCGTACATGGGTATTCCCAGGCTTGCCAGCAAAACAAAATACTGTGCAATATTCTGTGCAGAGTTAATTTTTCCTACGCCCTCCGGCATCAGAATACGGCTGACATATGCCGCAGCAATGACTGTGAAACTTACATTCAGGAATTTGTAGGTTACGTTATAAAACGAGTTCTTTGCGATGTTTTTGGCCATTTATGCCACTCCCGTCAAACTCATTCAATCGCCTTCAGTTCATCGAATTCCTTTCCCTTTTCCATATACTCATAGATCTTCGCATCGACCAGAAAACGGTACCAGAATGACGACAGAACATGATAAATCATGCCCTCCTTGCCGTCTCGCCATCCACCCCTGAGATAGTAATTGTAGATGAAGAAGAGCAATGCTCTGTGAAACGGTTTGGCTTTATAGTAAACGCCAAACTTTTTGTTTCTCTTACTCTGGTTTTTCTTATCCGACAGTGCCGCATCCTGCTTGCCCCTGACAGCATAATCCACATAATCCTGTGCTTCACGGGTAGCATACCAGTTATAGCGTTTAACAAAGGTATCCAGATCCTTGAAATCATGATGTTCAAACGCATTTTTCAGTTCGATCGCTCTGCCTTCCGAAAGGATCATGTGCGCATCGCGTCTTCTGTCCTCCATTCTGGCCATACCCGTCTTGAAGATAATCAGCTTCTTCTTCTTTCTCCCATGAAGTTTTTTGCCCAGAAAGAAGTAATCGGCACTGACCCAGAATCCGTTGACATCATCTTTCCCGTGACAATCGATCGCTTTCTCTACCTCGAGGCAGAGTTCCGGCGTGAAGGCCTCGTCCGCGTCGATCCGCAGCACCCATCCCGTTCTCAGATCACAGTTGTCAAAAGCCCAGTTCCACTGCTTAGCGGAATACTCGAAGGCATGGAATACCACTTCCACGCCCATTTCTTCTGCAATCTCTGCTGTGCGGTCCTTGCTTCCGGAATCCACCACAATAATACGGGCGGCCAGCTCCCGGATGGATTCAATACATCTGCGGATATTCAGTTCTTCATCCTTCGTGGGAATGATTGCGGTAATATCTCTCATAAGTCCTCCGTACTTCTGATCGGAAACAGGGCTTTATTCATAAGATACGTCTTCTGATTCTCACCGAAAAGCCCTTTGAGAATGCTGTAGCCTGCCTCTGCCAGCCATTTCGGCGTCCAAAGCAGGATCTTCGCCCTTCCGTTCTCCCTCTCTCTCCCAATATATGCCGGTGTCCACATCAGTCTGTCGTCTTTGACGATTCGGATCCTGTTTGTCGGATCCTTTGTACACCAGCATACCATTTCATCTGCCGCCTTCCTGATATTCAGGATCTCGAAGGCACTTCCGGAACCAATCTGATAGGCAACACATGGATAGACCAGATAATAGCGCTTCTGGATATCTCTTTTCTCACTGTCCGTGTAAACCGGAGAGAATCGGAAAATATCGTAATGCTTCAGCTTTCTGCATTCCGTCTCGGCCGCTGCCTTACTCATGCCATAGGCTGTTACAGGGTGAAGCGGTGATGCAGGTGTCAGCGGCTGCTTTCCGTCATAAAAGCCGAAGACATCCACCGTGCTGATAAACAAGAGCGGTCTGTCTCCGGCTGCCTCGAAGACATTACGGGAGCATTCCACATTGCTGTGGTAATAGTCCTCCCAGGAGAGCTTCTTCTGCTCTTTCTTATGCGCTAAACCGGCCAGATGGACCACCCGGTCAACCCTCTCTTCATGGAGGATCTGTATCAGCCTTTCTTTGTCTGAGAGGTCGATTTCATAATGTCTGTAATTGTCATCCGTAAAGGAATCAGGACCACGGTCCACGCCTACAACCCGATATCCTGCCGCCAGAAGCTCCTTTACCAGTGCGGAACCGATCATTCCCCTGGCCCCGGTTACAAGAACTGTCATAAACTTCCACCCACTTCACTCAGTGCCCGTCGGTCTCCGTCCACCGCATCGATCAGTTCTTCCAGAATACCCAGTGCAGGTTTTCCTGTCACAGTCCCGAGAATACAGCGGACAGTATAGAAAATCATCTTCAGGTCGTAGCCCGCACTCTGCTTCTCCAGATAATACCGGTCCAGCGCGAGTCTGGTTGGGAGCACCTTCTCGTTGTACTCATCCTCGTCCTCAATTCTGTCACCGTAGATATAATCATACAGTGCCGAAGGTGACGTAAGCCCCGGTTTGAGAGCCGCAGCCGCTGCGTTTTCTCCGCCGCGGGTAATGTCAAGCTGATCCATAGCCGCCGGACGCGGTCCGACAACCGTCATGGAGCCGAGCAGCACGTTCAGAAGCTGCGGCAGCTCATCGATCTTCGTGCTCCGCATAAATCGTCCGAATGGAAATATCCGATCCTGGTCCGGCCGGAGGCTTTTCTCATCCGCTGTACGGTCCACTCTCATGGAGCGGAACTTGAACATACGGAACGGTCTGTTGTCCCTGCCTGCACGCTTTGCAAGATAAAAAACCGGACCCGGGTCCGAAAGCTCAATTCCAACAGCAGAGGCAAGAAGAATCGGGCTGGTCAGAACGATCCCTGCACCGGATGCTGCAATGTCAAATGCCCGTTTGCCGGATTGATACAGTAATCTGCTGTGCATGGGAGCCTCACATTCTCTGGAAGACGGTTTCAAACGCCTCCGCAAACGCACAGCCCGCCTGAGCACCGCGCCACGCAGCCAGACCGCGCAGAGCCTCTTCTGAGCGAGGATGAGGCTGTGGACGCATCACTCCGATGTAGGCAGCGAGCGCACGGAGCTTGGTCTTCATTCCGTCTTCACCGATATCTGCAAAGCAATTCGGTGTAAAGCGATTCATGGCGCTGTTCAGGGCCCACTCGGTACTGGAGGGGATCTCCATAAAGCTCAGCTGTCTGAGAGGGGGAATCCCGCTTCTTCGCTGAAAGAGTCTCGCCGCAGCCTGTGCCGCGCCGCTCGTCATCTCATGATCAATATTCGTATCGGCTGGATGATGCGTATAGATCACTTCAGCCTGCCAGTCCTCAATGGCCTTCTCGATGAACTGTACCAGTTCCAGATGGGGAACAGTATTCATCCGGATATTGGGGAAATCTCCATTATATGCCTTTTCGATGCCAAGGATCGCATGGGCGTTTTTCTGGTCCTCCGCCAGTGTGGCGGACCGGTTTGCCCTGGCGTCTGCAAGGTTCACCAGAGTACAGACGGCAATGTGATGGCCTTCCCGGATCAGTCTGGGAATCGTGCCTCCCGCACCGAGCACTTCATCATCCGGATGTGCGACAGCAAATAGAATATTCATGCTCTTACGGCTCCTTTATCATTTATAGGAAAAATGTCATAATACCAGCCTGTCATCATCCCGCCCATAAGATAGAACATCAGTGAGCAGTGGTCAGCATTGGTAAAATATGTAATCTCAAACATGCCGTAAATCATGGCTCCAAGAACCGGAAGCATCAGGGTCTGGACAAAGATCGGTACCCGCTCCGGCTCACAGAAAAACAGCCGCAGTGCAGAGCGTACAAGCAGAACACATACTGCAAGCACGAGCAGGAGCCCCGGGAGGCCTGTCAGAACCATCACCTGAAGCAGAAAGTTCTGAAAGTGATCCAGTTCTCTGTCCGGCTTGTATCTGCCGTGTTCCCGAAGATAATCTGTGGCTATTTCCGTCGTATCTTTGGTAAGGGTACCTGTCAAAAGGATGCTGGGGTTTTCCCTGATTGTAACAAAAGCAGATCTGTAGATCCAGTCACGTCCTGTAGAGATCTCTGTCAGATTGTTCCCCGTTATCTTCTTGGGATTCGTAAAATCTCTCAGATAGTATTCCTGCTTTTCCTCCTGTGAAGCGTTTGGATATCGCAGTTCGACAGAAAGATGTCCATAGCTCCGAAATACCACACCAAAACCAAGAAAAACTACGGAGGCAGTAATCAAAAACACCACACTCATACCTGCAAAAGCACGTAAGCCTGTCTTCCCCTTGAAATGTCTGAGAATCATCAGGGCGCTCAGCAAGCCCATCCCCACAGAGAAAGCTACCATGACACTTCTCACATAACATATCGACAATACAACATAATCTACAGCCGCACAAAGTACAGCAGGAATCCGCCACCACTTTTTTCTGCAAGCAAAAAACTGATACACCATCAGGAAAAAGCTGTTCATAAACCAGCAATTTGTAGTATCTGGATTGATATCCATGATGATCAGTCTTGAGAAACCCGTCTCCGTTCTCATTTTACACAGATACTGCTGTGAGATGGGATTAATGAATTCAATCCTGTAGAGCGCGGAAAAAATGCATAAAACACCGAGCAGAAAGTAAAATACCCCGATCACGGCAGAAAAAACGTCCAGGAACCGCCTGCGCTCCTCTGTTTTCAGGCACAGTCCCAGTGCAAAGAACGGAATCAGCAGGAAAACATCCACTGTCTTCATGAAGTCTTCCGTCAGAGCAATGTTGTCATGCAGCATACGTGAAATCAGAAACCATGTGCAATAGGCGACCATGAGGCGGTATTCCCACTTGTCCCAGTGTCTGCCGAAGTACAGCACACCCGCAACAAGGACTGGAACAGCGAGCACGAACCAAGTCTCTCTCAAACTGTAATAGAGATAAATATTGAGATTGGAAAGCAGATAAAACAGATAGAACAAAAAAACCGCAATCATTAATGCGAGCTTTCTGTGTTCTTCTGCCGTATTCCTGATCTGGCTCATCTCTGTCACCCCTTATAACGGCATCACAATTGCTCCGTCACCTTTTCTAAGGCAATCACCCGATCCGGTTGTAAACCGAATTCTGGCGAAAGCTGTTTTCTGATTTCATCGTTCCAATCCCATGCGATCACATAGTCCGCTTCTCCTTCGCAGTCCGTTTTCTCATGCAATTCTTCAGGCGTAAGAACGGTGACCTGTTCAGAGTTTAAAACATAACGGGCCATGTATTGAAGATACTCCCGGTCTTCGTTCTCGTCCCCGATAACAATGAGATAATTCTTGCCAGGCAGGACAGAGTGTTCCGCAATGACGGCCTCCAAGGCTGTCCTTGGTTCTCCGTCCATCGGCCATTTCAAATAAAAATCATACCGTCTTCCCATTGAAAGCGCAATCAGCAGAACCCATCCAGCCATCAATGCCGAGCGCAGGTGCAGGCGCTGCGCAGAGCCCCCTCCGTCTCTCCATATCTCCGGAAGCGCCAGGCTCATCAGGCCGCAGGCATATGCCGTGAAAGTCCTGAGATATCGTTCAAACCCTGCAAGCAGGGAAGCTTCGTACCAGGGCATGGCAAACAGATACATCAGATACAGAAAGAAGACATAGAACAGTCCGGCGAGCAGATCCACAGAAAGCACCGCACGAAGAAGTGAGTCTCTTCTTCTCAGAAGACTGCGCCCTGAGTATGCTGCAAGTCCGGAGAACGCCAGCAGCCAGACAAGTTCTGTCTTTGGTGAAAAAAGTCGATTCAGCAGTTTGGCTAGAATATATTTCATACCCTGCACGGTTTTATCCGTAATCGTGTTGCTGAGGTATCCCCATGACAGAGCATGCTTCGACAGCATTCCTTCCGGAAATACCGATCTCACATGCCATCTCCACAGAAGAACCGGCATAAGACTGAGTAACATCAGGACAATCCCTCTGCGTCGGTCCTCCGTATTCTCACTCTTAAAAAGCAGATAAAGTGCCGGGATCAGTGCAAAAAAAACACCGCTATTCTTCACCAGAAGCAGAAACGCCATCTGCGGTATAAGCCAGAAGAGAACTGCTTTTCTGTCTCCCACCCTGTTGCCTTCAGACGTATGCGTATACCACAGGCAAAAGCACATACTGCCCAGCGCAGCAGCAGTCACCACACCGTCAACAAGCAGGTTGATGAAAAAAGTATTACTGCAGAGCAGAATCAGAATACAGACACACATAAACCAGCGCTCACGGCGTGTCTGTGTGAATGCAAACAGGCCCATATACATCGACATGGTAAGAACAGCCTGAGTATACAGCCAGAACCATTCCTCATTAATACCTACGATCTTTACTGCCCAATAGATCAGCAATGCCATCCCCGGTGGATAGGACTGAAATGACAGCAGGACATCCCCTGAATCTGGAAGCCGATCCTGTGTGATCAGGATTCTGGTTATCACACCCCAGTGGCTGAAGTCGTCATATCCTGTCAGACGTATACCGTAAAGGTTCCAGAGAAAATACAGACAGAGGACAAGAAGAAACCCGTTGGAGAAACAGAGCAGTCCTCGAAAAGACTCTCGTTTTCGCAGTGCGAATCCCAAAAGCAGCAGCCCTGTCAGGCATACAGCCACTGCTCCTGCACCTGAAGCTCCGCACAATGCTGCCAGAAGCATCAGGCAGCCGATTGACGAGAACAGAACTGCCGGTACAAACTCTGGAAGCATTCTACGGCTCAGCCAGCCAAGATACCCAAGCAGAGAGGCTAGAAACAGAACCGTTCGCAGAACAATCATGGCTCTCAACTTCTGATCACAACCCGGCTCTTTTCGTAAAACAAAGCCACGTCCTGATTTGCATAGAAGTCCGGGTCCGTAGAAAGATCACCAGTATAGAGCATAAAAGGCAGATATGTAAACGGCTCCAATTCTATCAGATCACTTTCATCTGTCCTCAAAACCTCATCCCGCGCTTTTGCTTCTGCATAATATGCCTGCGCCTCCCCTGAGTGAAGCGTGCCGAATGCTGCTGCGGAGGTATAGCCCTTTCCGATTACAACATGTGCTGCACACAAAACGATACTGACCAATACTGCGGCAGGAAGCACCCATTGTGTTTTTGATCCCTCTCTGCCATGTCTCCCTGTCATAATCCAACCAATCCAGTAATAAAGATTCACGGCGAGCAGAAGCACATAGACATACCACATAATATTGGTCATACGAAGCGGGCCGCTGTTTCCCATTGCATAATAAGAGGGACAGAACATGGCGGAAAGAAGGCAATATGAATACAGAGAAACCAGCCCCGGGACCGGGAAGCGAAAGGCCGCATCCTCCCGGTGTTCTTTCAGCTGCTGCCAGAACAGCACTCCCAGGAACAGAAGTGCTCCAAGCAGAGGAAGACTCATCCAGGCAGCAACACTCTTCAATCCCGCTCCGAAGGATGCAAGAATTGCCTCCCCTGCTCCCATTGGTTTTTCAAGAATCTGTGCTGTCCATTTTCTGTATGCATTGCCCGGTGCAAAAACATTGGCGAGAAAGGAAGCCAGAAGAGCACCCCCTGGTAATACAAGTCTCCGCCAGGTTTTCTTTTTCAGGAGAATCAGCACTGAAGCCGTCCCAAACAGAACAATACCGCTGCAAAGCGCGGTAGCAAAGTTTCCTCCACCCAAAACAAGTTCCAGAAAAATCAGAAGTACGGAACGATCCACCGGCTTTCGACTCTCTTTCAATACTAAGGGAATCATGATTCCGAAGCTCAAAAATGCCATTCCCTGAAAAAAGGTATAGTAGATCGCACCATTATACCAGTAAAAGGCCTGCACCGGTGATGGAACCAGCTGAACACAGGTCATGGTGACTACTGCCCCAACACAGAGTCCGAAATACAGTCCCGTTTTGAAGACCTCACGAAACAGACGAATACAGAGGATAAAGATGCCGAATGCCAGCATGCCAATCAGCAGAAAGGGCGTAATCTGATACCATGCAAAGCCAAAGACCGACGGTTGAAGGGACATCAGCAGGATTGCCGACCAGGTTCCCTGCCATCCATAGAAGCTTGATTTAACCTGTCCCCAGGCTGCTTTTACTGCTTCTAGAATGCTCCCGGAATGTACATAAGCCAGATGAGCTTCCGCACCATAGGAAAAATCATCCCCGGCAGGTGCATCATAACGCCCCAGGAACAGCAGAGGTATAAAGCTCAGCAGCAAGATGCCAAGCAATATCCAACACAGTCTCCTGTAGGGCTGTCGATTATCTTGGATTCTATCCATCACTTATCCTTCGTTCCAGAAACCAGCGATTCCGCTTAATTCACAGCAGCTCGCAGAGCAGCAGAGAATACCGTGCAGAATCTGTTTTTCTATACAAAAAAGCATACCACAACAACACCGCTAAAGCCTGATCTGTTTTTCCGCAGGCTCAGGTTCGCCACGGCTCAGTTGCTTCATAATATTCGATCACGAAACTGTGATTTCTCTAAGCAGTTCAAAAAAGAACATTTCTGTCCAACAGATTGCCTGAACCCTCAGCCCAATTCTCTAGTTCTCCGGATCTTTCAGAACAACCAGAAAGTTGTTTTCATCTCCATAGATCGTATGGTATATGCTCTCTTTCAACAGCACCAGATTCTCTTTTGTCAGATCTGTATCTGAATCCGTGTGCACATTCCACAAATCATAAACATTATAAAAAGTGTACTCTCCCCAGCGCCAGGAATCCTGAAATGTGATCGGTACCAAATCTCTCAGCATCCTGTAATTCTGCGGATAATGCCTGATCTGAGGGGCATATCCTATTGATCCCTCCAGCTGAAGACATACGCTTTCCGCTTCAGAAAACTCCGGGATATCAGTCAGATCCGAAATCACACTTTCCATCCGAAATCGGGAGTACTCTTCCTGAACACTCAATGCGTTTCCATAGGTGAATGCAAACACGAAAAAGGACCAGCTCAAAGCGAGGCACGACAGCCTTGCCAGCCACGGGTGTTTTCCGTCACAGGCAATCACAGCGGCGACCGCTACAAGCGCTCCTATGCCGTACATCGCTCGCGGTGCGAACAGGGGCGCCTTCAGGAAGGGATAAACTCCAAAAGCAAGCAAGAGAAGTGAAAACAGGCTAAGCAGCGCAATAATTGCAGTTGCAAATCGATTTCTTCTACTGCGTACTGTTTCATACACCACGAACAGAAGCAGAATGAGGCAGATCAAGGCCAGCCACTCTTTTCGAAAATCCAGCACAACTGCAGTGTAATAATCCTTATAGTTCCGTAACACATACGACAGAAAACCGTTCCGACTGATTGCAACCGAAACATAGTCGTCCACATAATGCATCAGGAAAATCCGAAAGAACAGCAGAGCAGCTCCATAACTGCCGGCGGAACTCGCTGCAAGTCTTATTAATCTGCCTTTCTCTTCTCCCTGAGTCCACTGTCGAAACAGCAGCGCGATCATCATCATGGGAAAGATCCCGGAAGAAGCCTGATACGTTGTGCACATTCCCAGTGTGCCTAATACCGTTGCGAGGCAGAAAGCATATATGGAAGTATTTGCAAATATCAGCGGTGCAACAGAAAAGAACACCGACACAGCCATATAAGGCGCATCATATCGGTATGAAAAGCACTCAAGAAAATAAGGTGAGAGCCCCAGCGGAAGCACTGCAATATAATCCCAGACGGAGAATTCTTCACGTCCGGTCAGAATACTCAAAGCCAAAGCCGAAGTTATACCCATGATCAGTGCCGCAAGGATCTGAGGCATTGGTGAGACATCTGTCAGATAATTTTCGGCATGAATGAATACAGACAGGAAGTTGGAAAGATAGCGGCTGAAAAAGTCCCACCCTTTCGTTCCTTCCATAGCCCGCCAAACATCATCAAGATACAGAACATCTGCCCGGATAATTGCTGAAATCGCGATGATATAAATAATAGAAAGGATTATCGCCGGGCGCAGTAAATACTTTTTCTCTTTTACCCAATCTCTTGCAGACCGATTTCTGTCGATCTCCATTTTCGGAATCTCCTTCCCGAGAAAAACACCACTTCCCACTGTTTTTCAAAAGCTTATCGCGCGGTCAACCAGCATTGTCTTCTCCAAACTGAAACATCCCCTGACCCTGCCCCATTACAACACCATAATAACGCCCCGAATTAAGGATATATTGTACTCTTTTAGCATACATCCCATAAAAAATCAAGTAGGAAAACGCGAAGGGCGCCCCGGCTGTCCGGACTCTGTGGCACATGATCGGTTGTATTCCTGTTAAGCGCACAAGGCTCACGTATCAGTCATGCCTTGTTTAATCTTCAACAGATGCATTGTTTCAGCATTTCGGTATTTTTTTATTCTTCAGTATCTACAATGATCCCCTGCAGTCCGTAGTATTCCTTTTCAATGTCGTTCGGCCACAGGCTGTCCGGTTGCAGATCTTCCAGTCCAAACTGAGCGCTATACTTTGTCCGGCAGGGGTATGGTGCAGTCCGAAGGATACCGTCTGTACAGAGGACCTCCGCGATCTCTTCCTCTCTGATATCCGCAGCGTGATGAACATTGACGATATCTGCAGTACCAATCACAAAGGTAAAAAGAAAAACACCGAGCAACGTCCCCATGAGAGGCTTCCTTCTCTCTATACTGCTGCTGTTCATGAGAATAACTGTCGCGATCGCCCCGAAAACCACCGGAGCACACAGGCCCCGGGCAGGCCGGTAAGCCGCAACGCTGAAGGGCAGAACTGCCGATATGCCCCCAAGAAACAGGATGATTGAAAAAGCAAGCTGCTCTCGCTCGATCTGACTCCTCAGGGCACATATCAATCCAAATGAAAAGACTGTAATAAGGATTCCCAGCCCCAACCCGGTAGATGAAACCATGGAGTATAAACCATCATCTCGAGCCGATGTAACGGCAAAGAGCAGTACTGCACAGATACCAACGACAATGCCGCAACGTGCAAGTACATTCAACGTCTTCCTCAGCAGCTTTTTTCTGTAAAGTAAGCGAATAAGAAGAGCGCCGGCAAGCAGTGCAAGCACAGCAGCAAGTAAAGCCCACCAGAAATAACCCAATACAGCCCGGACTGTCTCAAGCATTCCTTTCGGCTTCGGCAATCCCATCGATGCAAGCTGTTTAGGAAGCATAGAAGGCGCTGACATCAGATAGAGATAGCCTAAGCCGCCGAACAGGATCATAAGACTCTGCCTGAACGGAAAGCTTCGGTCCGACACCCATCCGTAAACCGCCAGCATCAGAAGTATGACAAGCATAGAAAACGAGATATGCTCCGACCAGGCTCCCGCAACGAAACTCAGTGGCAGCAGCAACAGAGTTACCAATGCTGCAATTCCTTTTCTTTTCGATTTGTACAGAGTACCACATATAACGGTCCATGACAGTGCTGCGCCCCAGAAATAGTTGACAGCACCGTCCAGCCAAAGGAAAACCTGTCCAAATGCAGGCATACAGATCCACAGCAAAAACAAGACCGTTAGCACAAAGCAATCCGGGCAGGGGACATCCCACATCCTGCAGATTCTGTACGTGCCCCACGAAAAGAGCATGATGACGGCAGCATTTACAACAGGGAATACCCATCTCGGCCACATCATAAACAGAGTCACCCAGCCGTGGGCAAAGACCCGTCCGTTCGTCGCAAAACGATGCATCCCCATGGAAAAAAACATCTCCCAGAAGTTCCTTACGCGGCCGCCTCCCCCCCACTTGAAGGCGTAATTGAAATCATCCGCAACAAATGGGGTCATTTGCGTCAGCACATAGACAACAGCGAATACCGAAGCCAGTAGCAATGTAAGCCTGCAAACTTCCTTCCGCTTCAATTTTATCACAGCTTTCTTCTGAGCAGCGAAAACAGTCCTCTCACAGGCTTTTCCGCACCTTCACTACGATCGATAACCGCTTCATTTACTCCTCGGAATGACAGTACCGCGATCTGCGGCTCCATGCCCGGCGTGATCTCAATCGTATCAGAATCATAATGGTGTACCAATTCGGGAGACTCGAAATATCCGGCAAAATCCTTCACTGTCTCCAGTCTGTGCCCACCACGGTTAACATCTCTGTAATGCATGGGGATGATCACCGTCGGCATGCACTCGTCTGTCACCCGCTTTGCCTCCTGGGCCGGAAGAGCTGTACAGGATCCTGCACAGACCATCATGACATCGGCTCCGAAGATTCTGCTGATTTCACCTCCGGAGAGCTGGGTTCCCAGATCGCCCATGTGGACAATCTTCAGTCCATCAGCCCTCAGAATGTGGATCAGGCAAAAGCCCCGCCAATTCCCCATTTTGAAGTCATGAGGAACCTTCAGAGTTTCGATCTCAAACGGTGATTCTGACTCTGGTTTTCCGGAGAGAATCACACCCTCACGATAATTATGGCCAAAGTGCTCATGACTTACCAGAAGCTGATCAGCCATTACGCACAGCTTAGGATAGCCATTGATATAATCGCTGTTATATGGGTCAATTACAATGCTGTAGTCTTTGTGTGTAATCCGAAAGCAGGCGTGTCCCAGCCACTGAACAGTCATCTCGCACGTCGAGTAGACTTGCTCGACTTCCTCCTCCCTATATCGCAATGCTTCTCTCGTGAGAGGTTTTCATCCTGCAGCCCTCCCACAGAACCGGATCTGCACGTTTTCCATATTCTGCTCACTGACAGAAATTTACGAAAACTCCTCAGTCGTGACAATGTCTTCTGCGTTCCCATCACAGCGTTTCAACCATGGCTGATATACTGTCATGCATATGCGGCCTGGGTGTCAGCAGAAAACCTGTGTTTTACCCTTCCATGTAGCTTCTTCTTTTCGACTAAAAACGGATAATCCTGTCCCAGGGAATTGATTTCTCCAGCTTTGAGTAGATGCCGTCCCAATACAGTACTGCAATCCCTGCGGTAATGGCAATAAACCCGAGATCAATCAGCGGTTGGGCTCCCAGCGCCCCAAACCAGAGATTGCGCTTGCCAAGAACCAGACCTTCAATCAGATAAATCGGATAGGTATACTTTCCGAACCACATGATCAGATTTGCTGCTTTCCCCCGTATGCTGACGCATTCCACCATGGCAACCTGTATGATTCCCATGATCATGGCCATCGGTACATGGAAAGGCCACGGATAATACTTCATCATATAGATAAGGCAGACAAAAAGAATCACTCCCCAGAGCCAGTTCCTGATGCTGTTTTTTACTTCAACCCGGGAGAGGCTATTCAGCAGAACACCAAATGGAAAGGCATATATATAGTTGTCCGCTCCGGAGTTCTCGTGCCAGACTCCCAGCTGATACAGCTTTCTGAAAAGAAACCCAAACACCAGAAGCCCTGCAAGCTTCAGCACTGTAGAAAGCGGTTCTTTTCCGATTTTCCCAGTTGCAGCGGTCACCAGATAATAGGCAGCATACCAGGCAAGAATATATGAGATATACCACATGGTCTTGTCCGCAATGCGGTTGAAATCCAGGCCAAGCAGAGAACAGATGATCCCGCCGGGGTAGTTGATGTTATACAAAAGGATCCCCATCAGTCCGATTGGGACGTAGGGCAACCAGACCTTGCGGATTCTCTTATTCCAGTACAGTCTCAGACCGCTGCTCCGATAAGATTGCTCCACACCGAAGCCACTGACAATCATAAACAGTACCAAACCGCCTTCTCCACCCATATAACCTGTATGGGTCAGAAGAAGCTGGAGAACCGCAAGCCCTTTCAGCAGGTTGCTGTCTTCCCGGCTCAGGGTAAACAGGGGTACTTTTGCTTCCATTTTCCATCCTTTCAGCAGAGCCAGCTCAGCCAGCTCAGCTTCTTTCTTCCCTTTAAACGGTTGATACAGATTCCTCCCGCCAGACACAGCACCAGAATCATGATATAACACAGATATGCCATCGGTGGAGATTCAAAATCTGTTCCGATCCTGTTGCCCAGACTGTAAAGGAGCGCCATCACAGAGCCGTGAGCACAATAGATTACAGTGCTGGCTGTTCTCATATCCGATGCATGTTTAAGCTTGATCCCGCACTCCAACACCAACATGAAAACCAGCGTACAGACCGGTATCAAAAACAGCATATTGTCTGTCTGTTCTGCCCATCCCTTTTTTACGCACAGGCAGTACTCCAGAACATACAGAGCGAGGGTAATAAGCAGCGCAATAAGCTTTTTTTTCACTTTCCATCCGTGAAAAGCAGACAGATCCGGCTTATTTTCCGCAATGATTTTCCCTGTTACGAGCCATACGATCGCTGCAAGGAAAGTATTGGATACAGAAAGGCCTCTAATCTGAAGCAGCTCCAGTCCCCTGTAACCGCTGTTCAGACAGCACAGCACATAAGCTGCAAGTCCCAGAACGAAAAGGCTCCCATTACTGAGTTTCCGAGCGAGAAGAGTCACCGTCACAATACCAAGCATCAGTGCCTTCAGATACCAGGATGCAAAAAAGGTATTGCCCAGAAAGAGCCTGATCAGAAAGTACTTCAGTCCCCCCGGCTCTGTAATGTTCGGGCCTCCCCAGTTTCGTACCGTGATCGGCAGCTGAAGCAGTTCCCAGGCCAGGTACAGCTTCAGTACACGGAGCAGAAATTTCTTCAACCGTGTTCTCCTCCACTGGAGATCATTCGGCTTTTTTTCCACTCCCAGGAAGAAAAAATACGCTGATGTAATAAAAAACAGTGGAATGGTAAACCGTGACAGGAAAACCATCACAGGTACGTTATCCTGAAACGCCTGCATGTGTGTCGGAACCATCAGACAGGCGAGGATCAGCTTCATAAGGTCTATCGCATCAAGATTTCGGTCGTGCAAATCTTCCTCCAAAATCAGGCTGTTCTGATCTCACCAGAAACAGGAAAGCCATCGAAATCCGTCTTTCTTCTGGAAGTACATCATTCCAATGGCAAGAAGGTTACAAAGCAGGATAGCAAGAAGATACCAGCCTGCAGCCATCGGCATCACCTCAAGTCGGATTCCAGCTGCCGCCCCCAGGTGGCTGAGAAGGGTCAGCATCATGCCGTGCGAACAATAAATCACCGTGCTGGCCGCTCGCATCTCTCTGGCATATGGGATACTCCTCCCAGCATCCAGCACTGTCATGAAGATCATTGGGCACACAGGAATCAGGCTCAGCATCGCATCTGTATTTCCAGCCCATTCCTTTCTGAGGCAGAGGAAGTATTCAGCAAAGAACAGGCCAACCGCAGACAAGAGGATCAGAATCTTCTTTTGATGTGGGAGTTCTCGAAAGCGCTGTGTCACCGGATGCTCTTCTGCAATCATCTTACCAACCGTCAGCCAGAGAACCGAAGACAGAAAACTGGTCGGTGGATAAAACAGATGGATCGGATGGTTCACCAGGTTCAAATACCCGCTGTTAGCACAGCAGATCAGGAAGAAAAACAGCCCCGTCATCAACAATCCTGTATTCCCGATCCACCGGTCCAGATAAGTTACCATTGCTGTCCCGATCATCAGTGCCATCAGGTACCATGAGGCTGGGAATGTGTTGCTCAGCAGAACGTTCTTGATGAGGAGGAATGCCGATCTCATGGCACTTCCGGCCGCCTCATAGCCAAAGGCATACCATCCGCCGAAGACGTACATCAAAGGTGCCTGCACCAGAAGCCAGCAGCAATACAGCTTCGCAACTCTCCTGAGGAAGCCCCAAAGGCATTGTTTTCTCCAACCGGGATTATCAGCGTCCTGATTAACTCTGCGGAAGAAAAAATAAGCAGATACCATATAGAACTGCGGAATCGTGAAACGAGAAACTGCAACGCCAATCGGCAGGCTCTCATGAAAGGCATGGACATGAGTGAAAACCACCAGGAATGCCGAAATGTACTTCAGCAGATCCAGTGCATCATGGTTTTGCTTCTTCATCTCGTTCGCCATGACACCTCGTTCCTCGCTCCAACACAGTCCTGCATTACCACAGGTATCGAAGCCATTTCAGCCTTCTGTTTTTCTGCAGCTGCATCAGGAGCAGGGCAAACCCTGTCCCGGCCAGCAGAACAATCAAGTAGCAAAAGACTGCTTCCGGCATCTGTTCAAAGCTAACCCCGATCCGCTCTCCCAGGAGCAGAGTCAGAGCAGCCAGTGATCCATGAGAACAGTAGATCACTGTGCTGATTGTGCGCATCTCTCGCGCATGGGGGATGTCTCTCTCGTCCTCAAGAACAAGAAGAAAGAGAAAAAAGCAGAGCGGAACCAGCATTACATGTGCATCCGTCACACCCGACAGCTGCAATTTGCTGCAGACATAATACTCCACTGCATACAGGACCGCAGCCATGCAAGTCAGACCGATCTTCATTTTTTTACCGAAAGTCTGCAGTTTTTCAACAATACCGGTATTCTCTGCAGTCTGCTTTCCTAATGCAAGCCACAGCAGAGACGCCGGAAAGCTGTTCGGAATATAGAAAAAACTGATCCGCAGGATATTCAGCTCTGCATATCCGCTGTTCAGGCAGCAGAGCAGGTAAGCGGCAGCTCCGAGAGCAAGCAGTCCCATGTCACTCATAAAACAGCCCAGGAAAACGACGGTACACATGCCAAGAATCAGGGACGAAAGGTACCAGGATGCTACAAAGGTGTTTCCCAGAAACAGTTTTTTCAAGAAAGCAAGAAGAGTTCTTGTAATACCGTATCCCTCGCTGTAGCCGTACGCCTGCCACCCCCAGATCCGTAAGGTCAGAGGCATCTGCAGCAGAAACCAGCTGAAATAGAGGGTGACACCCCGCAGCACAAAATGCCTGAGTCGCTCTTTGCGCCAGTCTGAGTCATTCGGTTTTGCAGCCAGAGGCTCAAAGAAAAGGTAAGACGAAATAAGAAAGAACATCGGGACCGCAATACGGCTGAACGCAATCAGCCAAGTGGCCTCTTTCTGGAACGCTGTAAGATGCAGTGTAACAACAAGGAAGGAGAGAATCACCTTTGTGAGATCAAAACTGTCATGGTTTTTTCTCCCCGATTCGGCCATGGTATTATTCATAACCATAATAACTGTTACGGATCCAGACTTCAGCAGGCAGAATATTTAAACGCACATATTTTCCGTATCGGTACTGGTAATAAATCTCTGCATTGTCTCTCGACCAATAGTCGTAAATATAACGGCTCGGAATCATGAAATAGTCCACGGATTCCTCCCCCGCTTCCATCGCAGCAAGAACATGCTGCTCCCGTGCCTCCGTCAGATGGCGGATATCTGCAAAGATCAGGCTCTGTGCAAAAACAACACAGACAAGACAGGTAACGGCAACCCGTTCCATGACTGCAGCTCCGGAGAAATCAAGACTGTCCAAAATAAGAACTACCCCTGAGATCAAAAACAAGTAAGCATGAAACAGACCTCTGTAACCCATCGGCCAAACCAGCAGCATCGGCACAACAGAGATCAGAGAAAATGCAATACAGAATCCTGCCAACGTTGTTTTTTCTAGTTTATCTCTATTACCACTCTGCTCCTGCCAGTTTTTTTTCAGGATCTGTACAGCACCGGCAAAAAATGCAGTAACATAGACCAGAAAAGCCAGTACAAGTACAAGGCTCTCCGCCGGTGCCGTTTTTCCGTAGAGATGGAGGCCAAACACTCCATTCACAGCGAAGAGTAATGCCGGCAGAGACAGCCCTGTGATCAGAAGCTGCTCTGCATGAAGAGAAAACACATCCCGGTTTTTTCGAATCACAACCGTCTGCAGAGCGGCCAGGCCCCCCAGTGCCACTGCATTCTCGGTAAACATGCCGCACAGCATCACGGCATTTCGTGCAACACCGTATAACAGCATGCGGAATCCACCAGCAAAATAGGTGCTGCGGTAAGCGCCTGATCCTGCAGAAAAGAGTTTGGGGATTATCAGCATCGCGGAAAGACCGCACACAGAAGCCAGAAGCAGGAGCAGTGCTGGCAGGATATATTTTCTGTTCTTCCTTATGCAAAACAGAAAAACAAGCAATGCTAGGAGCAGATTCAGGAGACTGCTGTGCTCCATATAAAGCTGCATGCAGAATCCGCTTATCAGAATGGCAGCGGCGCTCAGTATTCTCCCCACCCTGCCCTTTTGAGGATATGATCTTAGCAGCAGAAGTGCCGTCAGGAGGAAAAGAAACTGCGGAACATAATTCTGAAACCCGCTCATCCACGAGTAACACTGAGCAAAAATCCCCGGAGACACCGTGAAAACCAGGAAATAGCTCAACCATCTGGCACTGTTGTTCCGCAGGTTCAGAACCTCCGGGAGCATCATCGTTACTCCCGCCAGCACGGCAGCCCGGATTATTTCTCCCAGCTTTGGCCAGGCCAGCAAAACAATAACCCCTGCGTTACCCAACAGCCTCCCGTTTCCGTATCTCAGGGCAATACGAAGAATCCGGTCCGGATCACCTGTGAAAAGCATCCAGAAGCCCTTATCATCCACATTCAGCGGCAGATCGTGCAGGAGCACCCAGAATGCGAAAAACAGGAGCACAAAAGCGAAAAAGAGAGGGACCCTGCGGCATGTGTCTTTTCCGTTTTTCATATTCTTGAAGGGCCTTCCTTTCACCATTTTGCCGAATCGCCTCGCTGAAGGAATGTATAGTAGTTCGACTCGATGCTGAGGCGTTCATAGCCAAGCCCCTGCAGTTCCGCAGTCAGAGCCGGGTAGTACGGCCCAACCAGTATCAGCTCCGGTTCCTGCTCCGGAAAAAGTGCATAATACTTTTTGAGTCTGGGTATGGTATTCTCGTTCAGTCCAGAAATCCATGCGGAGTAAGAGGCATTTCTCATTTTCGTGCCAAGATAGCTCCAGGTTTTCTCAGAGAGGAACAGGATTTTTCCACTGTTTTCTGGTAGCTTTCTATCTTCCCGGTCAGCCTCTGGAGCAGTTTTCCACTGCCTGTTCTCAAGCAGCAGAAAATCGGACATCGCACGGCTGTACTCGTTCAGATCCTCATCGTTCATTCGGATCCCCATCTCCGGGCCGGAGAGAGCTTCGTGCTTCTGTGCTCGGATTCCTGCATCATCCCAGTAGATCTGGTCATAGCGGATATACAACTCTGCCCCAAGCTGAAGAAAAATGACCGCTGTAAAGAAAAGAGCTGCCGTTTTTCTCAGGTTTCGGCTTCCTTTTTCAGTAAAACTCTCAACTTCGAGAAACCGCGCCGCCATCACCGCACTTGCAACTGTCATCACAGTCGATGCTGAAGAGACAGCGAAGAACAGTTGATTGGAGGACAGGTTCAGGCAGAAAGAATATGCTAAACCGGGAAGCCATACCACAAGAAACAGTTTACGGATTTCCACATCCCTGCTGCAGATCGCACAATACAGCCCAATGAGGCAAAGCGGAAACATCAGATGATTCGGGAAATGCTCTCTGATAAGGTACCAGAACAGCAGAGCAACAATCTGGATGCAGACAAAAACAAAACCTTCCAGATGTTTCTTCCTTCTGGAGCAGTACAGGGCCACCGGTATGAACAGAACACCGAAAGGAATCAGAAGGGGGCTGCTGGTCGCTGTGAAGTAGACATAGAGCTTGATTTTGCTCCAAAGCGAAACCAGTTCATGCTCCGGGTCCTCCAGCATGTAAGGAAAAACCTCGAGATATCTCCGAAGAGGAGCATTCAAAAGCAGAGGAACGCAAACCAGAGCACACACCGTCGCTGCACCGAAACTGAAGAACAGCCAGAGAGAAGCCAAAGATCTTTTCTGAAAGGCAAGCCCCAAAAATGCGGTGATGCAGAACAGCGCATAGGCAAGCAGCAGATACGGACAGCAGAGTACCGCTCCCGCAAAGAGAACTCCCGCCAAAAACTGCTGCAGCCAGATATGCTCTCTGACAGACGCCAGGACAGTACAGGAACATAACAGCAGCAGAAGGCCCATCGTGTTATAGCTGAGAGCCATCATGCCGAAAGGCGTATAGATCAGAAAGATCAGCGCTGCAGCCATCGCGCCGTGATGAGAAAACACCCTCAGCCGTCGGTAGAGAAAAAGCGCACCCAGACCCCATATCGCCGTAAAAATCCATCGAAAACGGAGCAGTATCCCCTCCGTTCCGCCAAAAACCGACAGATACAGCTTCATTATCGGTGTGAGGAGCAGGCCGGAGGTCTGGGACAGATGCCATTCGTGCAGAAGCGGCAGGTCTCCCTGACAAAAGCGGTAGGGAACCGTGAGATAGAATGCCTCATCAAGGTTTGCGATTCCGAATCGGCATTTCCAGAACAGAAAAACCCAAATCGCAGCAAAAATACCGGCAAACAGCCATGTTCTCTCTTTCTTTTTAGATATCATCCCATTTTCTGATTCAGTGTCCTGTTGATCTCTCTGAAATCATGCAGAGCCTTTTCGCCGATTTTTACGATCTTCTTCATATTGATGGAATTCACACCGCCCTGACGCGGTCGGAAGGTGATTGGAAGGTATTGCACAGTGCAGCCGCATTTAGCATAAATCACTGAAAGGATCACGTTTGACAGATTAAAATCCTTGGGAATCAGGTCAATGTATTTGTTCAGTGTTGCTGCTTTCATCAGGCGGAAAGGAGTATTCGCATCCGGGACATTTACGCCAAAGCAGAGCCGAATGACCAGTTTTAGCGTCTTGGTCACAAACACGCGAGACCGTCCATCCTGTCTGGCCTTTCTCAGGCCAATCACCATGTCGTACTGTTCTCTCTGTTCCCAAAAGGCATCAAACTCTTCCGGGAGCGTCTGCCCATCGGAATCCGTCTGAAAGACGTAATCAGCCCCCGAATCCAGCGCGTAGCGATAACCATACAGGACCGTCGCACCGTGGCCGCCGTTCAGTTTTGTAATCGGGGTCAGAAGCGGTCTGCCCTGCGAAGCGCTTTGAAGAATTGTCCATGTTTTATCTTTACTGCCGTCATCAATGATGATGAGACGGGATTTCCCTCCGCCGTCATGAGCAAGTACAACCGGATACCAGTCTTTGATGACCTGCTCAATGTTCTCCTCCTCGTTATATGCCGGGATCACAATATAAAGGATATCCTCCTGCATTCCGCCAGCCTCTCTCCCCGCCGTTTTCTGCATAATTCATTTGAATATAGCATATTTCAGGCATGATTACAAGCGCTGCGATTTATTTTAACATTTTCAGTCCATGAAACAGTTGATTTTCTGGCCCCTTCTCGTCTATAATACATCAAAATGCTGTTAACGGAGAAGGACGATGAATCAGCGGAAAGACTCAAAGTATTTTCTGTATGTGGACGGGCTCAAGGCGGTCGCCTGTCTGATGATCGTCTGCTATCATTACCTTGCTCTCTACCGGGACGCTGTTGTCTTCAATCCCTCCATCCCCTGGGTTGATCGGTTTGCTTTCTCCCCTGTTTTCGGGTTTTTGACCGACTCCGGTCAGGGTTTCTGGAACTATCTGTTTTTTATCGCCAGCGGTTTTTTAATCAGCGGAAAAAAGACCCGTACTGTCCTCAATCTGGTCAAAAACTGTCTTATGCGTTTTTTCCGCTTCGCACTGCCTCTCCTGTTTTCATGTGCAGTGATCTGGCTGATCAGTACTGTATTCGGTTTTCATAATTCTGAGACTTCCTCCCTTTTTGAGAACCCATGGTTTCAGACTGCTTATCGAAATCCCATCACGATTCTGGATATAATTCGAGCTCCGGTTGATGTCCTTCTGTTCGGCCGCAGTCAGATTAACAGTCCTTACTGGGTCATCAGCGGTATGTTTTATGCTTCTCTCCTGATCTATTTCCTGCAGTTTCTCACCCGATCTCTCAGTGATACCTGGCGTCTGGTCATTTTCCTGGCCGCCGCAGTCTGTCTGTTTTTCTGCAAGAAGGTGATCTCCGCCTGTCTGTTCGGGGCTGTTACACGCCAGCTGTCTGATCTCCTGTCCGTTAACCGAAAAACATCCGGTATTACTCTGTTCTTCTCGATCCTTTCAATTTTTCTTTATATGTGGGTCATATATCGCCGTCCTAATTTTGCCGTCTTCTTTTTCATTTGCTTCTTTGTTGCTTTCTTTCTGTTCGTCGATAAGACCCAGCCGGCAAAAAAATTGTTTTCTTCCCGTTTTCTTGTCTGGCTGAGCAGTCTGAGCTGGGAAATATACAGTTTTCACTGGCCAATTCTCTGTTCCGTCGGCAGTCTTTTCCTTCTCAGTCTCTCTCCGCATCTCGGTCTCCCTGTCGCGTATGGGCTCTCCTGTCTTACCTGTGTCTTTCTGACTCTTCTTATCTCCATACTCTATCATCACAGTCTGGCAAAGCTGTCTTCCGATCTGAACGCAAAAATCAACGCGATGCTTTCAAACACTTTTTCAAAACATACTCCCGGAGCCTGAATATATGGTCTTTTCATCCACTGTATTTCTCTTTCTGTTTTTTCCTTTGGTTCTGATTCTCTATTATCTGCCTCCCCTGCGCCAGAACAGAGCTTACAGGAACACACTGCTTCTTGTTTTCAGCCTCATTTTCTATGCATGGGGTGAGCCGCTGTTCGTGTTTCTGATGCTGTTTTCCATCCTGGTTACTTTTATGATCGGCTTAATGGAAACATGTGAAAACCGTAAGACTGCAAAGCTGTTTCTGACCGCGGGCATTCTGTACCATGTTGTTATCCTTGTCGTCTTTAAATATCTCAGCTTTTTCAGCCAGGAATTGAACCGCATGATAGGCATCAATTCTTCCCGTATTGACATCGCGCTGCCCATCGGTATCTCGTTTTTTACCTTTCAGATGATGTCCTATCTGTTTGATGTCTGGTATGGAAAAGCAAAGGTCCAGCGGAACCTCCTCAATCTTGCACTCTACGTTTCTCTGTTCCCTCAGCTGATTGCCGGTCCCATTGTCCGCTATGAAACGGTGGAGATGGAAATCATGAACAGGAAAGAATCCTGGGAAGATTTTTCCGTGGGCATTCGCCGCTTTGTTATCGGGCTCGGGAAGAAGGCTCTGATAGCGGACTTTCTCGCCGTGACGGCGGATAACGTCTACGCCCTTGCCCATGTTGGGCCCATCCCCGCTCTCACAGCCTGGCTCGGTGCAATTGCGTACATGCTTCAGATCTACTTTGATTTCAGCGGGTATTCCGATATGGCGATCGGTTTGGGACTCTGTTTCGGTTTCCATTTCAAGGAAAACTTCAGAGCGCCATATCTTGCTGACTCGATTGTCGAATTCTGGCGGCGCTGGCACATTTCGCTGACAGACTGGTTCAGAGATTACGTCTACATTCCTCTGGGCGGAAATCGATGTGGGATCGGGAAGCAGCTTCGAAATACGGTCGTCGTCTGGCTTCTGACCGGAATCTGGCACGGTGCCAACTGGACTTTCCTGCTTTGGGGCGGGTTGTATTGCTGTGTTCAGCTCGCTGAACGATATGTCTATCACCCTGCTCACTGGCCAAAATATCTTCGGCATTTTTACACTCTCCTGGTCATCTGCTTACTGTGGGTCGTCTTCAGATCCGTCAGCATTCGCGATGCTTTTTCATATCTGCATGCCATGGTCGGTGGGAATGCTTTGTATGACGAGACAAGCCTGTCATACCTCAGAAGCAGTGCCGTCATCCTGGTGTTGAGTACCGTTTGCTGTCTCCCGGCCGGCAGCCGCCTGAAACAAATCATGGTTGCACGTCATTCCGGAGCATTCGTTGAAATCCTTACAGGCTTCTCTTTGGTTTTTATTCTGCTCATGGCATCGGTATTCTCTATCAGCGGTGGATACAGTCCTTTCATTTATTTCAATTTCTGAGCCAGCAGTTTTTACACGTTTCTTTGAGAGGTATTATTTTGAAAAGCATAAAAAAGGCTGAGACTTTCTGTCTCTGTTCCATACTGGCAGGTGGCTTTCTCTGTGTTCTGCTGATTATCGGCTCATGGTTCTGCCGAATCCATGGATTTTCCAACGTTCTGGTGGATCTCTTCTCCCGTAACGCCTCTCCCGATTTCGGCTGGGTCACAGTTTTGCGCGGTGAAGAGGGAAAGTATGCCCGTCCGAAATCAGCTGTTGAAAAATATGAGTCCGTGGCTGCCGGACTGAAATCCACCATAGAGAACTTCTGCACCACTTCGTTCCCCGGAAGCGGTGTTATGAAAAGATTATCGGACGTCTATCGGCAGGACGTTATGCGGAGCACCCTCTCCGCAGTGGTCGGGGGAAAAACGAACCAGGAATATGCAGAGGAAGCTTTCAAAGAGGTCAGCAGGTTCTCTGAATGGCTTGATTCGGAGAACATCCCATTTCTCTATGTTCAGTTTCCGTTTGAGACAAGAATACGCTCATATGTCAGCAACGCGCCTTACCCTGCTGCAGATTTGGATACCTGGGATCGATTTTCTTCCATGATGTCTGCCTCCGGCATCCCGTTTCTGAACTTCAACGACCAAACGGTTCTTCTGCGTGATATATCCCTCGATGACAGCGGGCACTGGATGTCCGACGATGCACTTCATGCGGCCGCATTCCTTGCTGAGATGCTTAACAGAGACTACGGATATCATTTTGATCTTTCTCTGTTTGACATTTCCCGTTATACAGATGTCATATCCAGCCACCCTGAAATCCGTGAACGAATAGAGAAAGATTTCGGCTATACATACGAATTTCTGGTTCCTGTCAGCAGTCCGCAGTATATCGTTGAGCACGATGAATCCGAAGTTGTGAGCGGTGATTTTTCCGAGGTTTTTCTTAAGCCCGTATCCGCTTGGGATTCCCGAAACGGGAGCAGGCAGGCTGGGGCATATCACGACACCCTGATCTTCCGAAACGGCGTATTGTCCGATATTCATAATCTGTCCGGCACAAATCATAAAGGGAATCGCATTCTGGTTCTCGGGGATTCCTACTCCTGGCCGGTTGTAGCCTACCTTTCACAGGATCTTGATGAGATTGCGCTCCTGCATCCCAGGTACTTTAACGGCGACGTACGAACTTATATCAGTCATTTTCAGCCTGATCTTGTAGTTTGGATGTACGTTGAAGCACAGGTGAGTGTATTTAACAGCGAGACCTTCGGCCTTGTAAACTAAACTGACAGGCTGCCTGGATCAGGCAGCCTGCTTCTTTACATATACGTCACAGTTCTCGAGCTGTACTGTGTCATATCCCTGTTTTTTCAGCTTTTCAGAGACCTCCGTACTCCATTTGCCGGCTGACATATTGACAACCACGTCCGATGGTTTCATTTCCAGTTCCGCAAGGAAGTCCTCATAAAGCACTTCACTGACTGCCACCGGCGGAGTCTGGTAAAAATACCGGTTTCCGGTATGTCTGTCGCTCACAAGGTAGACCCAGACGCTGTTTCCTAACACCAGCACATCGCTGTTTTTGTCGGTATTCTCTTTCAGCCATCTCTCTACAGGTTCTTCCGGTCTGTTTTTAACCCTGTGAACAGTTTGCCAGGCCACGGTTCCGATCGTCAGCAGGATGCAGCAGCCCAGAATTGTCGGCTGAAGCATCCTGTCAATCTCTTTTGCCCCGATACGCTCAATGAAGAAATCAAAGACATCACAGAATGGGATCACAAGAGCAGGCAGAACAGAAATCAGATAGTGAGGATAATCTCTTCCGCTCATCTCCGCCATCAGCAGGCTTACCACCAGATACAACAGGTTCAGCCACCGTATCGGATCTTTTTTTCTTTTTATGACACTGAATGCAGCAGCAAGCATCCCCGGCCAAAGCTTCAGGAGAAAGCTCGCTGTCAGCTTCAGCATACCGGTCAGTCCCAGGCTGACTTCGTCCGAGTAAACCACATTAAAAACCAGATAACAGTTCCAGAAATCCTCCAGAGCGTTATTTACTGCAAAAAACAGCAGGATTGGTCCGAAGGCCAGCATGCATCCCAGCAGGAACAGTCCAAGACACTTAAGGATTTCCGAACATCTTTTCTGTCGTATCAGAATAATGAATACAGCCGGAATAAACACGAGCCAGATGGAGATCATATTTGCGCGAAGCAAAAAGACTGCACTGAAGCAGGCTCCAAGGAGAACAATGTCCCGTTTCCGGTATTTCCCAGTCCTGAAGAAAGGGAAAAAAACCGCCGCAGCCGCACTGATCCATGGCAGAGCATACTCCTCGGTAAAGTTTCCGCCCTCATAGACGGCATGTCCGCAGAAGACAAAAGTCATAAACAGCGCCAGGCAGCCGACAGTTCTTCTCTCTGATGCCTCGGAGCAGACCGGTCTCAGCACAAGCAAGGTTACCAGCATATTCACGATCTCCAGAATCCAGATCCCTGTGAATCTGCCCGGTGTGATACGGTATCCGAGATATTGTATCAGATAAAGAACTGGTCCTTTGTGGTCAAACAGGTCGCGGTAAGGAATCTTTCCTTCAGCCATTTCTTTTCCGATATATGCAAAAACTGAAGAGTCGCCCAACGGATAAAACCTGCTCCAGGGAGCCATATTCATCATCGTTCCAGCCAGAAATGCCGACGTAAGGCAAAACAGGAAGAACTGAATTTGGTCTCGTTTGATGGCCTTCAAATCTGTTTTCACTTCTTTAAATAATCCAGCGCCGTCTCAATCACACGTTCCTGTTCCGTCTGGGTCATTCCGTAGTAGAGAGGCAAACGTACCAGTCTCTCGCTCTCTGAGGTCGTGAAGCGGTCTTCTCCATGAAACCTTCCAAAGCGCAGGCCGGCAGGGGAAGAATGCAGTGGAACATAGTGAAACACACAGAGAATATCATGTTCTTTCATATATTGAATAAAATTGCCGCGATCATCCAGATCTTTCAGCTTCAGATAATACATATGTGCATTATGCACGCATCCTTCCGGAACTGTCGGTCTCTGAATCCGTCCAGACTGCTCCGCGGGCTGAAACGCAGCATGATACAGATTCCATAGTCTCATCCTGGCTTCATTGATCCGGTCTGCCTGCTCCAGCTGAGCCCAAAGATGAGCTGCATTCAGTTCGCTCGGAAGATAGCTGTCGCCGATGTCCACCCATGTGTACTTATCGACCTGTCCGCGGAAATACTTTGTCCGATTTGTCCCTTTTTCACGAAGGATTTCCGCACGCTCTGAGCATGCAGTGTCATTAACCAGAATGGCACCCCCCTCGCCCATAGAGTAGTTTTTGGTCTCGTGAAAGGAGTAGCATCCGAAGTCGCCGACAGTTCCGAGGGCCTTACCGAAGTAACTGCTCATCACTCCCTGTGCCGCGTCTTCAACAACTCTGAGGCCGTGGCGGGACGCGATCTCAAGAATTGTATTCATTTCACAGGAAACGCCGGCATAATGGACCGGGATAAGAACCCGTGTTCTTTCCGTGATGGCGTCTTCAATCAGTTTCTCATCAAGATTCATTGTATCAGGACGAATGTCGACAAAAACCAATCTGGCACCTGCCAGGACAAAAGCCGTTGCAGTGCTTGTAAAGGTGAAGCTTGGTAAAACCACTTCATCTCCAGGTTTCAGCCCGCAAAGCAGTGCTGCCATATCAAGGGCAGTGCTGCCGCTTGTCGTGAGCAATGCCTTTTTCGCCTTGAAGCGGCTCTCCAGCCAGCTGTTGCAGCGTTTTGTAAAATCTCCGTCACCTGAGATCCTGTGATTTCTGATCGCTTCCTCTATATACTTTTCTTCTGTCCCGACATAAGGTGGAGTATTAAACGGAATCATATGTACTCCTCTTCGTATTCAGCATCCAAGATATCTGCGCAAAATGATGCAGATATTATATCATATTCTGCAGAGTACCGCAACCAGAGCTACATTTTATTTGCGTTTTTATGTTTTCCATGCTATGATACAGGCAATCTGTTCAGACTGCATGCCTGTCAACAGCATCAGTCGTCGAAAACAACACTGAGGGTATTATGATCAATGTTCTACTTCTTGGCGTAGGCGGAAACGTCAGCCAGGGCATTCTGAAAGCTTTGCGCCACAGTTCTTTGAAGACGCATGTTGTCGGTGCGTGTATCTCTCCCTATTCTTCAGGCCTGTATCTGTGCGATGAAAGCCTGATTTCTCCATTTGCGGATGATGACAGGTTCACATCCTGGGTGATAGACGTGTGTCTGCATTATCATATTGATATCATTCTGACCGGTGTGGAAGAGATCATTCTTTCTCTCGCAAAGAATATCGGACAGATCCATGCAGAAACCGGCGCATGCTTTGTCTCGTCAAGTCTCGAGCAGTTGACCATAGGCCAGGATAAATATCTGACCTGCCGATGGCTTAAAGAGCATGGATGTAATTATCCTGACTTCTGTATGATGACAGATCACCAGGGTGTTGATCGAATCATCCGCGAGCATGGTTTTCCGTTGATCGTCAAACCATTGCATGGAAAAAGCGCTGCAGGAGTGTCCATTGTGCACAGCGCCTCCGAATTGGCTCCACTTATTGATTCAGATTGCTTTGTTCTTCAGGAGATCATCGGAAGCGAGGCATCGGAATACACGGTAGGCTGCTATGTCGCGGAGTCAGGATGGATGCCGGAACCCATCATCATGCAGCGCAGATTGAAGCATGGGACAACCGTATATGCAAAGGTTGTCAACAACACCGCTGTCAGAAAAGAAGCTGAGAAAATATGTTCTGCCTTTCATCCCAGGGGACCTCTGAATATCCAGATGCGTCAGGATGTCACGGGCAGAGCCGTCTGTTTTGAACTGAATGTCCGTTTTTCCGGGACTACCGCCATGCGGGCAAATTTCGGCTTCTGCGATGTTGAAGCTCTGCTCCGTGAATATATATTGAAGCAGCAGAATGAAGACTGCTTTCACATCCGTCTCGGTGAAGCTTTCCGATATGACAATGAGTTTTATCTGTTCCAGGGAGGCTCGGATACAATGATCTCCTGCTCGGAAAACGCTGTTCCTCTTGCTGTCTCATCGCTTTGCCCAGTTCATGACAGCAGTTTCTGGAGGCTATGATGGAAACCGTACTCATTACTGGTTCTAATGGCTTTATCGGGCGCGCGATTGCAGAGGCACTTCATGGAAAGTATCGCGTGCTTGGATGCGGAAGCTCTTCTTCACCTCTCAGCAAATGTGACGGATACATTCAATGGAATCTTGGTCGGGATGACCCTCCCGACTGTCTTTTCCGGGAAGCACCTGAATATATCGTACACGCTGCCGCCTGCAAAGATACCCGGAACGACTCGGAGGCACTGTTCTATACCAACTGTCTCGGGACATATCAGATTTACCGTCTGTGCAGGGAAATACCCGTACAAAAGATCGTGTTAATATCCGGGATCACAGTCATCGGCCGACCTCCGGCTTTTCCGATAACCGAGAGCCTCCCATTAGCGCCCGGCAACATGTACCTTGCTTCAAAAGCCACGCAGGAACTGATTCTTTCGCAGCTCTCTCAGTCTGAAACTGCCTATGTCGGGCTGCGGGTTCCGTCACCGGTTGGTCCCGGACAGCCCATAAAAACGATCCTTCCTGTCTTCCTTTATCATGCTCTCAGAGGCGAAGACCTGGTTCTATCCGGGAGTGGTTCAAGACGGCAGAATTATGTCGATGTCCGCGATATTGCCCAGGCTGTACTTACGCTGCTGAACTGCCCTGATGCACATGGTCTATTCAACATTGGAGCAGACAGCACCATATCCAACCTTGAGCTTGCAGAGAAATGTGTGCAGCTCTGCGGCAGTCAGTCCCGTATCGTTTTTTCAGGGCTTCCGGATCCTTTTGATTCTGATGTCTGGGAAATTGACTCTTCACATCTGGCGGAGGAAACGGGTTTTCTCTTTCGCTATTCCATTGAAGACAGTATTCGCGATATGATATCAGTGATGCGGAGCCTTTAAAATGCGAATCATTTTTTTCTCTGATGCTCATGGCAACCAGTATGCCGCCAGAGCTTTTTTTCAGACAGTTTCTCCTCTTGATTATGATCTTCTGGTATTTGGCGGTGATGTTTTCGGTTATTACTATGGCTGCAATGAAGTTCTGGACCTGCTTCGCCAGCATCATGTACTCTGCCTTCTCGGCAATCACGATCAATACTATCTCGATATTCTGTCCGGAGCACGAGAGGAAACCGCATTGGTACGGCGATATGGAAGCACCTACAGGGGAATCGCTGACCGTATCAGTCTGGATAACCGAAACCATCTCGCCGGTTTAAACCCTTCTCTCACGTTGGAAACAGGAGACAGCAGATTACTTTTCGCACACGGCTCTCCTCTGGATCCCCTGAATGGCAGAATCTATCCTGATCATGACTTCTCCGATTTTTTCTCTCCCATATCTGATTATGACTATATTTTTCTTGGTCACACTCACCATCGTTTATATATAAAGAGCAATAAAACAACTGTCATTAATCCAGGTTCGATCGGGCAGCAGCGGGATGGAAAAGGCTGTGGATATGTCATTTTGGAAACCCGGACCGGTCAGGTATCATTCCAAAACATACAGTACGCAAATGAGCCTCTGATTCAAGAAATCAAGGCACATCGGGAAGCTCCGGAGATGGAAGCCAGGCTTATTGAGGTTCTGACCCGTAAGCCTCGCATTTTCTCTGGCGGTAATACCGCTTGATTGCTCTGTCTACCAAAGGCATCCATTTTTGCCCCAGCAGGCGAACTGCTTCAAAGTTGCACAGAGATAGTGGCAATTTGTAACATCAGAGGAAAAAATAGATTTACTTTATACAAAACGCAGGAGATGAAGAATGAGCCAGGATAATTATACAGAAGTAAAGAATCTGTTAAGCTTTGTTATTCCCTGTTATCGAAGCGAAAACACCATTGAGAGTGTCTATCAGGAAATCCGTCAGGTTGTTGCTGAACGTCCTGATTACAGCTATGAAATCATCGCCGTGAATGATTGTTCCCCTGACGGTGTGCTGTCAGTTCTCCGTCACCTGGCTTCAGAAGACTCCAGTTTTCGTGTGGTAAGTCTGTCCCGTAATTTTGGGAAGCACAGCGCCATAATGGCCGGTCTCTCTTTTGTCCGTGGCGAATTGGTAGTCTGCCTGGATGATGATCTGCAATGCCCTGTGCCGGAGCTATGGCGCATGGTAGACGCAGTCAGGAATGAAAACTTCGATTGTGCAACTGCTGCCTATCACAAGAAACAGGAAGTATTCTGGAAGCGCATCGGCAGTCGATTCAACAGTGCCATGGTATCTCTGCTCATTAATCCTCCGGATGGCGTTCAGGTTGAAAATTTTTTTGTTGCAAAGCGTTTTGTTTGTGATGAGATACTTCGTTACCGCAATCCATATCCTTATGTGACAGGTTTGCTGATGCAGGCTACCCATCGCATCTGCATGATACCAATGGAGCAGAGAGCACGCGGAGATGAAAAAAACACAGGATTCACACTGAAAAAATCTCTTTCTCTGTTTCTCAATGGTATGACTTCTTTCTCTGTAAAACCCCTGCGTCTCGCCAGTTTTTTAGGCATCATGTTTGCTTTTCTCGGGTTTCTCTACAGCATCATTATTATTGTCCGGAAACTTGTAAATCCTTCCGTTCCTCTCGGATACAGTTCAATGATGGCTGTTTCTCTTCTTTCGTCAGGTATCATCATGCTAATTCTAGGCATGATCGGTGAATACTTGGGGCGGATTTATATCAGTCTGAATAACTCTCCGCAGTATGTCATCCGAGAGACCCTCAACATATCAGAGTAGCAATCTGAGCTTCGCAGCCAGTGGTTTCTCCAGACAGTATGCCATTGGGATCGCCCACAGTGTCACGGTCAAAGCGGTCAGAATCATGATCACCGGGCCTTCCGGTAGTGGTACAGCAAGGCCGGCAAGAACAATTTTAAGGAAAACGAACATCGGAGCATGCCAGAGGTATATTTCGAAGGAAATCTCACCCAGTCTTCTGATCGGTTTATACTCGATGTTGTCAAAACTGAAAATGTTCAGAAGCAGCAGAGGATACAGATAATACACTTCCAGCTGATACTGCAGTTCAACCGCTTTCTCCCACCGTCCGGAGATAAGCAGTGCAAGAGCACTCAGCACTGTAACAGCATCCAAAGCCTTACAGATTTTCTTCACAGTGTTTCTCTTCAGCCTTGCACAGATCACGGCAAGCAACACTCCCAAGAAGAAAGCAATATAACCTCTCCTGGCATTTCCCATAAAGAAAATCCAGACAAATCTGATTTTCAGTCCGTATTCTGCCAGGAGGATCATTCCTGCAAAGAACCATATTTCTCTCAACCGGTATCGGTCTGTAAGAAATTTAATGAAAAAGAACACATGATAACATAACAGCAGGATACACAGGTACCAGGCCGGATTATTGATACCGATCATATACAGTCCCGGGATCCCGCAGAACAGCAGAAGCAGACTTGCTGCAATTGTTTTCAGATCAGAATAATCACACAGGTCATCCGGCCATGCTCCCGTCATCCTTCGATACAGATATGCCATCATCAGATAGGAAAGACATGCGAGAACCGCCATTGGATAGATTCTCACCATACGGTGCAGCCATGCCTTCAGACAGTTCCGGATCGACCAGTAGCCCTGCGGTTTTCCTTTTGTGCTCATAACAGTCAGAAAACCTGAGATCATAAAGAACAGTTCTGTCAGAAACCCTACATTAATTCTGCCTCCCCAGAAGTTGATATTCGAGAAGCGGATCCCGAACACCTGCTGATAATGATGAAACAGGATCAGGACAGCTGCAATAAACCTCAGTAAATCCAATAATTCAAATCTTTGTCGTGTATTCTCTTGCATGTTTATTTCCCACCTGGAACAGATAACAGATACTCACTTGGAGTATCTGTTATCTGTAGTTTATTGAATTATATCTTCCGATCTCTCTCCTGTGAGTCGTAATGCTTGTTCAGGAAAGGTCGGATCACATAATAGATCAGTTTATTCTCGCCGTTTGTAATATAGAGTGCAAAGGTTGCAACGAAACCGATCAGGCCGATAAGCAGCACTTTACTGAGAAGCTTCATAAAGGGTTTCACAAACTTTTTCATCATCACATCCTCCGATCAGTAGGCGTCCGAATCGTCAAATTCCACAATGGTCGGATCCAAAGGCTGCTCATTCAGCACAACGCTCATGTACTTGTTTACACAGTTACGCATATCCTGACGCGAAACTGTCCGGCTGTCTTCCAGGTCATGCTCAATGAAAATGAAGTGGAATCCGAGGTCTCTGGCCTGATCCTCCATCATGCCATGGACGCCAAGCATGCCGTTGCAGGCAATGTTGTCATTCATCAGAACCATGTCACAGTTGAAGTTCTTGGCCCACTCCCAGACAGCGTTGATGTTCTCCCAGCCACCGACTGCATGGTGCCGCATACAGGCCTTCTCCGTGAAGCGGGTAAGGTCATCCATCGCTATCTCGGGATCTTCAGTGTTGATCATGTTAAAGCCCATCGTAGAGTCCATATTCAGCACGATAGTGATACCCCAGCAGTTCTGTGTCCATGTCGGGAAATCTGTATAATAGACAGCAGACGGCCCCCAAAGGAAAGCGCGGTGCCTGGTCTTCCCGCCGAAGGGCAGGTGCTTCTCCTCATAGCACTTTCGCATGATTCTGATTACCTTACGGTCAACCTTGTTGAAATACGGATCCTGTCCGTTGACCGACTGCCAGGAATACAGTCGATACAGAGATTCCGCAATGCCGGATAGTGGAGAATACGGCGTCTTGAAGAAATCCCACTTCTCAAGCTCGATGGTGTTCTGTTCATTCATGAGCTTTGCGTAACGGAAGAACTCATCCCAGTCATATTTGACCCCATAGTTGTCTTCCACAAACTTCATGGCATTCTGCAATGTCTCCCGGGAATATGGCAGTGCTTCCGGATTATTGTGCTGCATGGCCAGCGTGATGGGAAAGTCCGGCTTTCCGTAGCGACGCCGCTGGAACATGGAGGTTGCCTCGGAAGCGTTGCAGGGCATATTGGTAGAGAGCAACACCTTACCGAACAGCGGGAAGGCATCGTCAATGGCAACCCCTGTCTCCGCCGAACAGCGGGAGCAGACGTCCGCTGGCAGGCCATAGGACTCTGCAACATCGATGTAGTAAGGCTCAATGTGCTGGTCTACGTCGCATATGATGAACTCTGGGAGGGTCTGAAGCGGGAATGGGTAAAGCCCCTTGAAGCCTTTCAGGAAAAGGGGCGTAATGGTCTCATCGTGCGGGATGATCTTTTCTGTCTCAGGGCCGCCCCCCAGCCGGCGGTCATTCTTCATGGCAAAGGCAATGCGCTTGGTGAGGCTCTGAACAATCGCATGCATATTCATATGGGCAATCTTCAGTTCAGGTCCGCGATAGCCTTCAAACAGGCGGTCGATGAACATGAATGTGCCAAGATACGAACCCATCCAGCGATATTCCCAGAAAGCCTTCATGATGGGCACCGGCGCAGAAGCGACCATCTGTACCATGCTGAGGATGTTGTTCAGCCAGGCAGTATAGTCCACCATCGTATCTCTGACTCCGCGCCATTCACGCCATTTTGCCACACCGGTTTTATCGTAATAGCGATCACGCAGGCCGCCGACGCCCTTTTCTGACTGCTTAACAGGGTCGAAACGTTCCAGGGCTTTATCGATCGGTGCTATCATTTTTTCTAATAGTTTCATCTTATTTCCCTCCCTGGATCTGCTTGATCTCCAGCGACTCGATGAAGGCCTGGAAACGGGTTCTCAGCTGTCCGACGGCACCAAGTGCATATTCCTTTTCAATTGTGCAGGTGGGGATCTGTCTCTCATTGATAAAGATATTGGACGCCAGGACCTTCTCATAGCTCCAGAATTCGCAGAACTTCATGTTCTCGTAGATGATTCCGTCCGCAGCATATTCCTTCACCAGGCGTTCCACTTCGTCATGCCGCTGATCGATCTTCATACCATCCATAAAACGAGCACACTGATTCCAGAAGAGATACGTCCTGCAGATTGCATCAAAGGCTGTCTCGTCTTCACGGATTATTATCTCTTCCCTGCTGGGGAAGCTTCCGTAGCAGTAACGGTCCACTACCACCATTGCACCGCAGCTCTCAATCAGTTTTGTAAAATCCGGATCATCAATTTCACTGCCCACCAGTGCAACGCGGGCCCGGAATGGGAATTTCGGCTCCGGCTCCCTTGTCTTCAGCTCTTCAAGTGTCTCTTCCAGATAGGGAAGAATGAGGTCGTGAGGACAGACCTGGCTCACCACCTGGATCACATGAAACTCATAACCCGTAATCGGAGGGTTCGGAAGCTTCCTGTAATTCCCGATCTCTGTAATTACACGGCAAAGGCGGTTGTGCTTTTCCACAGCAGTACGGAGCGCCTCTTCGGACACATCCACATGCAGCTTTTCCTTCAGTGGCTCGAGAACCTTGACTGTGAGCTGAACTTTGTAATAATCCAGATTCGTTCTGTCTCCCTTCATCGGCGGGTCAATCTGAGTTACAAAGAATCGCTCGTTCTTTACGGGATTGATCAGGAAAAAGTGCTCCTCCATACGATCCATTGTAGCACAGCTCTCTGCACCGAAGAGGGCGTCCAGATAATTGTACCCGCCTTCAATCGCTCTCTCAAGAATGGAGCGGGCATAGGGACATGAGCGGTTGGTCATGTAGTATCCCGCGATGTCCGTGGATGTGCAACGCGGTGCACGGAGTCTGCTGGAGAAGCAGCCAGGCAGATTCAGCAGCACCTCGGGAATATAGTAGCAGTTGTACCCGAGTGCGTACTGTCCCTCCTCCTTCGCCTTGCTTACCAGCTCGTTCTGTGCCTCCTGCAGAAGGTTTTCAAACCAGATCAGATGCTTCAGGTCTTTCAAGCAGCACACCTCTTTTCGATAGTTTTTTACTGGTTCTGCGATGTTTTTATTCTACTATACTGTTTTTCCCTCGTCAAGCGTCCGTCGGAAGGCTTTTCCGAAAAAGCCGAAAAATATTTTTTATAAATCAGGCTTGCTTAAAGGTAAAAAACATGGTAATCTTGTATCAGGGTTTTGAAACTCGAACTATGTCATTCGAAGGAGGATTGCTATGGTCAGCATTCTTATGGGTCTGAAGGGAAGCGGTAAAACAAAGCGCCTGGTCGATTTGGTTCGGGATGCGCTCAACGAAGAGAGCGGCGATGTCGTCGTGATTGAAAAGGACCGCAAGCTCACCTTTGACATTCCCTATCAGGCCCGTTTAATTGACGCAGGGAGTTATGATATCGGCAGCTTTGAGTTCCTGAAAGGTTTAATCTGCGGGGTGCATGCCGGTAATTACGATATTACACACTTCTTCATCGATAATTTCTATAAACTTGTTAATGACAAGAACACAGATTCTCTGCTGGCTTTTATCAACTGGCTGGAAGGCTTCTCGGAAGCCGAAAAGATCAGCTTCGTTCTGTCCATCTCCATGGATCCGGACTTTGCACCGGAAGCGGTAAAGAAGTTTGCCATCTGAGCGTCAGCCACGCTTTCGCACTACAGCATACTCTTTCAACACCTGCCCTTTCGGGCAGGTGTTGCTTTTTTCATCTCAGTCACAGCTCTCTGTACATTGCAGGCGCTTCCGTTTTTTTCGCATTCTCATCGACAGCCATTACTTCAACCTTCAGGAGTCTGTTTCCGAAGGATATTTCAATTACGTCACCGATTTTCACCTGATAGCATGCCTTAGCTTCCCGACCGTTCACCGTCACTCTCTCACTGTCGCAGGCATCATTCGCCACACTGCGTCTTTTGATCAGTCTGGATACTTTCAGATATTTGTCAAGCCGCATTCCCCGCATCTTCCTCTCGGTAGAATTTCCAGCAATTCTCATTTAAGACAGATCCGCACATCTCAGACCGAATACCATCTCCGTAGTGTTCCTGCAGGATCTGCAGCATGAGGTCCGGTGATGTTGCCACATACCAGGTATTCTCCCTGTCCAGCAGGGCAAGCGCCGGATTCTTCGCGTTTACTTCCTGCAGCAGTTCCTGATGATATTTCTGTCCATACATCCAATCTCCGCCTGAAATATGATGCTGGATCATGTTCGTCGGTGTAAACTTTCCGGCACTCATATAGCGCGAAGAGATCTGTAAATAATAATCTTTCCAGATATACAGATCGTTATTCTCTGTCTCGAGCTCTTCAATCATCTTCTGGTTTCCCGTATTGCTCAGAAGCGCCCACTGAACCGGTTTTCTCTCACTGCCGATTATTGTTGCAGCAAGGGCAAGGGTAAGCACGGCAATACTCGCTTTCTGCACCATTTTCTCTTTCCTGCCGCTCTTTTTTTCTGCAGGTACTGTCATCAGGACAGAATAACACGCCAGGAAAACGCTGTCCACAACTCGAACCGGGGCCCTTCCCAGCCTGATATAGTACAGCAGGATCAGCCCCATTCCCAACACGGACAGCATTGACGTTATCCGGGTCACTCGATTTTTATTCTTCCAGCATCTGAGCATCAGGCAGATCAGCCAGAAAAACAGGAACAGCAGGTGACCTCTCCAGTCATGGAAGAAGCCCATAAGAGAGTCCCACATCTCCTCTCCCGTTGCCGTCCGCCTTCCTGCCCTGGCAAACTGTTCAAGACATTCTGTCGTGAGATGTTCGGTATCCGTAAGGTTCCATGCTCTCGCTGCCCGGTAATCAATCTCGTTGATCTGTGCGTTTTCTTCGATTTCATCCCATTCCCGCATCGGATAGTCAGCAATGGCCGATCGTGCCTGACTGTAACGGACGGAATCAGCATGAGACGGCAGCTGAAATGAGATCAGCTGTATTCCTGTCAGGAAAAGGACTGTTGCAATTAATACGGCACCAGATGAAAGGATATGCTTCCGTCTTTCTCTGTCATCTGAATGCTCAAAAAGGCCAGCCGCCATTCTCAGGCCCGCGAAGGGCAGAAACAGCAGTGCGGTCTCATAGCGCCACAGGGATCCGAGCACAACAAAGAGCACTGCAATCCAATTCTTCTTTGGGGAATCAGATTCAGCCGAAAAAGCGGTATAGTATCCCACAAAACAAAAGAAGGCACTCAGGACTGTGAAATTGGCATTCCACAGATTGAGACGGGTCAGTAACAGGATCAGCCAGAGAAGTGCCGCTGTCTTTTCCGGATTTTCAATACTCTCTTTTTTCAGAATACAGAACGCAACCGTCCATGCCCCCATGAATACGCCGAGATGCGAGAGGGTGGTAAACCAGTCCCCTCCCCGGTATAATTCTGTGAGTCCACGAAGCAGAAGGCAAAGCAGCGGGTTTAGAAACAGACACCAGTTATCCTCTGCCATCATTGATGACGTAACCAATGCGATGTCATAGTTATCCACATCGGTATACAGCACGCTGGTGAGTTTGTAAAACACAAAGCATGCCAGAACCAAGCCCCCGGACATCAAAAAAACGGTTCTGTATTTGTTTCTATATTCTGTAATCATCTTATGGAAATGTCAGCCTTTTTTCCTGAAGCTGCAGTCTATGATGCGGTCCGTCGCCCCCATCAGCTTTCCTGCAACCCACTTTACCACGATCACAAGCGGCGTCTCTACAATCACCTGCCAGATCAGGATCAGAACTGTATACCGGGGAGCATAGATGATAAACTGCAGTTCTGACGTATTAAGGAAAAAGAGACCGCTCAGCAGCCAGTAGTACAGAGAATTCTTCCCAATAAATGGTAAAATATACCGGCTGTGGATTTTTCCCTTCTCCATAATGCAGAGCAGGCAGCATACCATCAGAAAAGCCTGCAGCCAGTCCAGAAGGACACGCTGTGACAGCATCTGCCTGGCCTGGATAAAAATAACTGCGTACAGAATCAAGAACGAGCACAGCACCTGCAGAGCCCCCGGAATCCCGGCTGTTTTTTCTCTGATCTTTTCAAAAACCCCATATTTGGCGCAGAGCATCGCGGTGAAGAAGTCCGGCAGATAGAAGAAAAGCTCCTGCAGCGACACAACCAGAAACAGCATCCTCGCGTTGCCCTGTACAGCAAGCATCAGCGGGTACAGCGAAGTCCAGATCGCCACCGGAAGCACAATGTACAGAAAGAAGTCTTTCAGGAAGCTCCGGCTTCCTCTTTTTTCGATTTTCTGAACCAGCAGCAGAACAAACGGAAGCTCCAGATACAGCTTCACAAACCAGCTGAACGTCGCATACAGCATATCATCATCGTGTACCAGTGCAAAGAGATTCACAAAGATATGCTCCGGGTTGAACTTCCCGCGCAGGACCAGATACAGGATCGTCAGTGCAAGTACTGTCCAGTACGGAATCAGGATCTTGGTGAATCTTCGAAGGAAGTCTCTCATTCCGGTCTTACGGCAGATATAAGACCTGTAGAGTCCGTATCCGCTGCAGAACATAAACACATGAAGACAGATCGGGCCGGCACACAGCGACAGTGCAAACTTCTCGCTGATTACTGGAAGCCATATGTTCTCCGGCAGAGTCAGATACGACCCGCAGCCGAAGAGATGATACCAGAAAATTACCAGGACGGCAAAGGCTTTTATTTTTTCCGTCTGTTCCCGTTTCATTCCGTCACTCCGTATATGTTCATTCCAGCTGTCTCAGAAAACAACAATGCAGTTCGGCAGCTTGCTCCTCAAAGCATCGACCTGCTCCTGAGTCAGAGGATTCCCGCTGAGGTCGAGTCTCTTCAGTGAGCTCATCTGCTGCAGAACCTCTGTGCCTTCTATTTCGTTCCCGCTCAGGTTCAGATCCTCCAGCACATGGTAGTCCCAGAGTGACGAAACGTCTGCGATCCTGTTATTCATAAGATTCAGTCTCCTCAGAGTGTCTCGCGCTGGACTCACAGCGAAAGGGCTCAGATTGCTGATTCTGTTGCCGCTCAGGTCCAGCTCTTCCAGTTCTGTGAGGTTCTCAAGGCCGCTCAGAGTCTCCAGCTCACCGGAGGGAAAAGCCAGTTTTTTCTCATTGCTCAGCACAGTATGTCCCGCAAAGTATATCTCATAGACCAGATCTGTGCACATAATGTTGCATCTGTTCAGGACCATGTTCAGTTTGCCGACTGCCCTGTCGCTGAGGCCGGGGTTATTCTGCAGATTCAGGATCAGCAGCGTTTTCGCAGTCTCGAGACCGTCCAGATCCGAGTCCTCAATCCCGGTGCGTTCCAGATTCAGCACTTCGATTCGTTCCAATCTTCCAAGGCCGGAAAAATCTGCTATGTCATTTCCGTCCAGAGTCAGCTGAGTAAGCTGGCTGATTGCCGAAAGAGAACTCACATCCGTAATCAGGTTATCCGATACATCCAGCACATTCAGTTTGGGAAGACCGATCAGTGGTCTGAGGTCGTGGATCGCATTTCCGGAAATCTTCAGTGTCTTCAGTTCCGGGAGATTCATCAGAGGCTGCAGATCACTGATCTCGTTATCGCAGAGACTCAGAGAGATGAGCTTCGTGCACTCCCCGATCACTGCGGCATCCCGGATTCCTCTGCCGTCCAGGTTAAGCGTTTCCACATCCGTCTGAAACCGTATGCTCCCCAGCCGGATCTCTTCCACACCATTGAGATCGGATCGGATAATGCAGGCAGGCAGTGCCTCTGCAAGGCGCTCCAGTTCCTCCTCGCTCACCCGGGTTCCGATGATGCGGAGGGTGTTCAGCCCGCTGATGCCGTACAGGGGTGAAAAATCCGATACCGGGTTCCGGCTCAGGTCAAGATACCGCAGTTCCCGGAGTTCGGCCAGAGAACTGATATCTTCAATTCTGTTTCCCGAGAGATCCAGAATATCCAGGCCTCCAAAGCAGGAGATCATTCGTATATCTCTGAGCTTGTTGTCCCCGAGATACAGTCCTTCCAGTGCGTAGAGCGGGCTCAGCTCCTTCAGCACTTCGTCTGTGAGTCCCTTTCCGTCCAGGCGTACCTCTTTGGCGTTGCCCTCCAGTTCGATCCCCGCCACGGTAATATCCGGTGACCAGGCGCCCAGTTCCTGCTTCCCTTCCAGTGATCGGATCCGGGTCGCCACAGCAGAGTCCGCTGCACCTATTCCCCTCAGCACATCGATTGCTTTCCTGTAGTTTCCGATCGCCTCATAGCAGTCTGCCATGATCAACGAGGCTTCCTGTCTCAGCTCCGGATCCGTAATCTGCCGCAGCTTCAGGAGTGCGCCTTCATACTCCCCCTGGCTGTAGAACTCCTGTGCCTCCTCCAGCCAGATCTGCTGCCGTCTGTCCGCCGCTCCCTGCAGCATGATCAGTGCGGCTCCAAACAGGAACAGCAGGAATGCAACGGTGCAGAGAATATAGACTTTCTTTCTTCTCATGACGAATATGTCCCGGCAGAAGATCCCCTGGTACCCGCTGTGCGAGCCGCCTCTTCTTCGCTGTCTGCCGGTGCAGCCTTCTCCTCTCCTCCCTGGACTGGCGCGGGTGCCGCTGCAGGATTCAGCGTTGGCCGGGATGTTCCGGGGACCTCTCCGGCAGCAGGTGAGCCATCCTCGCTGTCTGTGTCACACGGATTATCTGCGCTGCCTGCCGGATCCGCGGGATTCCCGCCTGATGAAGCATTTCCGGCGGTATTCTGGTTGGCTGCGCTTTCCTCTGAAGACGTCTTCTCACAGCTTTTCTTTTTTCGTAAAGCCCTTGTTTTTCTGTGTTTTGAATGCTCATTCTCAGCCGTTGGGAGTCGTTTCTTCATTGACAGAGAGAGGAAAAAAAGCCCCAGCATGATGCACAGCACACTCATCTCCTGCATGCCCGCAGCAAAGCTGACCGGATTGGCCGCATCTCTCAGCGCCGGCAGGTCTTCTATTGCCACATGGTAGAGAAAGGGTAAACCGAAAATCAGAACCAGGAGCCATTTTGTCCTGATCATGCCGAAAACCGTGCAGAAATACAGGGCTATCACGGCAATATAGAGCAGGATACACAGCATCATGTGGATTCTGCTCTCAAATCCGAATGCCTTGATGATGAAAAACACCGCGCCCAGCGTAACCGGGATAAAGCTCAGCCACAGACCTCTTCTGCCAAAAAACCAGACGATCGCAGTCAGCAGCAGCATACTGAAAATCGGAAGTGCAATCTGTGTCAGTGCATAGATTCGGTCATCCCACATCCCCCAGCATCCGATCACTCTGAATACAACAGCCAGAAGCATCAGAATCGAGCAGGCATGGACCCCGAGGCTCTCCCTCTCGACATAATACTTTATTCTGCTTCCTTCTGCCATGATAGAGCCTCCTCATTCCTCTGCAACTATCTGCTTCTGCATCCGCCCGCACCGATCGCAGCATACCGATCCGTGAACGGAAGAATGGGACAGATCTGCATTCAAGACCGCAGATCCGTCCATTCTGTCATAACTGGATTTTCTTTGCCGTGTTGTAGATTTCTGTTCCACTTTTCTGTCCGTATTTCTTTACAAGTGCCAGATAGATCAACTGCTTCACATTCTTCTCATTACGGTATTTCTGAAGCTGTGTCTGCAGAAACTCCGATCTTTCTCCGGTGATGCCTGCGGCTTCCAGTGCTGCGGAAAGTGCGGGGTTTTCCGACACTGCGTTCTCAGATGCTCTGTTCTCCACGGAAGAAGCGTTTTCATTGCGCTGAGCGGAAGAGCTGTTTCCCGGCCCTGAATGCTGCAGTGCTCCCGCATCTGCTTCTGCTGCGTTCATTTCTGACACTTCGAGTGTGGATTCTGCCTTCTTTTTTGTGCTGGTCTCTTCCTTCACCGGTTTTTCCGGCGCAGCCTGCTCTGTCTCTTTCGGAGGCTCTGCGGGTTTCAGCTGCTCGGCCGGTTTTTTCGAGGCTGTGCTCTTTTTCCTTGTTCTGTTCCTGGATGTTCCAGCGGGTTTGCTCTCTGCCGCACTTCCCTGCTCTGCTGCTTTCGCAGTACCCGGCTCTCTCTCCGCTGCTGTTCCGGATTCTGTCCTGCTGTCCGGTTTCAGGTCGGTTTTTCCTTCCGTTTTGTTCTCCGGTTTCGAAGCTGCATCCAGTGCAGATGCAGCAGATGCGGGAACAGTGCCGTCTGCTGCAGAGGCCGTTTTATTCGGAGCTCTGTTTTCTTCTTTTACGGGAGACTGTTTTTCCAGAGTCTTTTCTGTTCTGGATGGGCTCTGGCTGACTGCCGCTGTCTGTATTCTTACCGGATCAGACTTCTGTTTTCCCTCTGTCTTCAGCTTTGCTTCCGCCTTCGGTTTCACCTCTTGCTTCGTTTCCGCTTTCTGCTTCGGTTCCGGTACATTTGTCTTCCTTACGCGAACCCGCAGGTTCATCCCCCGTTTGTTCCAGAAATCGACCGCCTTCTGGAAGCCGTTGTCGTTGCTGATGATCTCATAGCAAAGCTCCTGAGGTCTTGTGCCGATCAGATACCCGAGAAAGCTGACCAGTGCCAGGTCGAGGCTCTGCTTCCCGGTATCCGCTTCTACAAAATGCAGCTGGCCGCTTTTAATTCCGGCAAGAGCAGACATGCTGATTTTCGCAACATTTTTCGTGAAGAAGCAGTAGACTGCATCCTTGTCACCGAGGCGCCCTATGGCTGTAAACCCGTCCTCATGTACATTTTCAAAATCAATCAGATAAATCATAGTGTGTCAAAAAACCTTTCAAGCTTGAATATGAATGATGAATAATAAAAGAATGAAATCTCGCTTTCCGATCGCCGATGCGTCTGTTTCCGATCGTCTTTCCGCCCTATCATCTCTGCCAAGTTCTGGGGGAAAACAGTACCAGGATCGGATAGATTTCCAGCCGTCCCATGAGCATCGCCACCGTAAGAACAAGCTTGCTCCTGGAACTGAAAACCGCAAAGCTTCCCGCTGGTCCGATGAGTTTGGTCATTCCGGGCCCGATATTGGACAGGCAAGACAGGGCCGCGGTAAAGCTGGTGGCAATATCAAAGCCGTCAAAGGAGATCAGGAAAGAGAAGAGCAGCAGAAACAGCATGTACAGCAGCACAAAAACAGAGGCTGCCCGGACGGTTTCCGGTGCTACCCGCTGTCCTTCCAGCTGAACCCGCACAACGCTTCTCGGACGGACCATCTTCTGAACTTCCGCACGAAAGCTTCTCAGCAGAATGATGACTCTCGAAACCTTGATTCCGCCGCCAGTGCTTCCGGCACATCCTCCGCAGAACATCAGGAGAATCAAAACCCATTTGCACGGTTCACTCCATTCTGTGAAATCCGAGGTTCCAAAACCGGTCGTACTCAGAAGCGATGCGACATTGAAGAATGCATCGTGAACGGCGGTCCGGACCGGCACCGACATTGTTCTGTGAAGCTCAAGACTGATGAGGAAGACCGCTGCCAGAATAATCGCTGCATATCTGCGAAGTTCCTCGTTCCGGAAAGCCTTTCCCACAGCTCCGATCAGGATCAGATAGTACAGGTTGAAGTTGACTCCGAACAGGAGCATGAATACGCTCAGGATTGTCTCGATCACCGGACTGTGAAAATCTGCGATGCTGCCGGCCATTGTCGAGAATCCGCCTGTGCCCGCTGTTGAAAAGGAATGGAGGAGGGCGTTATAGACGTTCATCCCCGCAAGCAGCAGGCAGACGAATTCCACAGCAGTCAGGCCGATATAGATGAGATACAGAATTCCGGCCGTACGCCTCGCCCGCGGTACCAGCTTTCCGACCGTTGGACCAGGTACCTCTGCGCGCATGATATGCATGGAGTGTTCCCCGCTCATCGGCAGCACCGCCATCAGAAACACCAGGACACCCATACCGCCGATCCAATGGCTGAAGATCCGCCAGAACATGTCGCACCGCGGCATACCTTCAAAATCCTGCAGAACACTGCTGCCGGTTGTTGAAAGACCGGAAGCCGTCTCAAACAGCGCATCCACGTAATGAGGAATACTTCCGCTCAGCACAAACGGAACCGCTCCGATCATCGAAATGCCGATCCAGCCCAGTCCGACAATGGCAAATCCGTCTCTCGCTACCAGGCTCCGGGATGTCGGTGCGGGAATCATCAGGATACCGCCGAGCGCCGCGCATCCTGTCATGGTGATCAGGAACTGGGAAACCCTCTCCCCATAGATGACGCCCACGATCACAGGCAGAAGCATCAATGCACCGTAAATGAGGCAGATCCACCCCAGCACGCGCATGACCATTCGTCCGTTCATACTGCTTACTCCAGGATATCGTCCAGCGTACCGACTGTCCCGGACTCTGCCACTACAACAGCGTGGTCTCCCGGCAGGATTCTGCTCTCCCCGTCGGGGAGGATGCTCTTGCTCCCCCGGATGATCGCTGTCAGCAGCGTGTTTTTCTTCAGCTTCAGTTCCTTCAGCGGTCTGTTCGTGCAGCGCAGATTCTCATCCGCCCGGAACTCCAGCGCTTCAATCTTTCCGTCCGCCAGTCTGTACAGCATCTCCATGCTGCTTCCTGCCGAATCGCTGAGTCCGCGGACATAACGGGTGATCTGCTCCGCCACGATCTCCTTTGGCGAAACAATGCTTTCGAGTCCGGCTCCGATCAGGATGTCCGCAAAGTGATCCCGGTTCACCTTGATCACGACCTTGCCCACCTGGCATTCCTTCGCATACAGCGAGGTGACAATATTGTCTCCGTCGTCTCCTGTCAGTGCCACAAAAGCGTCAGTGGATTCGATCCCGTATTCACCGAGGATCTCGCTGCTGGTCGCGTCCCCGCAGACGATCTCCGCATCGGGCATCGCATCGCAAAGCCTTTCACAGAGTTCCCGATCCCTCTCCAGTACGGTTACAGAGATATTGCTGTCGTGCAGGAGGCGGTAAAGATAGACAGCCGTACGCCCTCCGCCCATTACCATGGCATGCCTGACGGGCTTTCGGTAAGCTCCGATCGCAGCAAAAAAGCGCCGCAGTTCTCCGGAGGCTCCCGTGATGCTCAGCCTGTCTCCCTCCCAGAGCACGGTGTTTCCGTTTGGGATCAGAGCGGTATCCTCTCTCTCTACCAGTCCAATGAGCACCTTCGCACGAAAACGGCCCGCCAGTTCTTTCAGGGCAAGTCCGTTCAGAACACTCTCCGCCGGCACGCGGTATTCCGCGATCTCAACACTCCCCTTGCTGAACGAGTCCACTCGGGCCGCTCCCGGGAAACGCAGGATTCTGGAGACTTCCTTTGCACACTCATACTCCGGATTCACGATAGAAGTCAGCCCCATCGCCTCACGAAGGAAATCGGTCTGATGGAGATACTGGGGGTCTCGGATGCGCGCAATCACATGCTCGACACCGAGGTGGTGCGATGCCATGCCGCAGACCATGTTGACCTCGTCCTTCTCCGTCGTGGCAATGAGAAGCTCCGCTTCGCCTGTTCTGGCCTCCCGCAGCGTTTCCGGATCAGCAGCGTTTCCTTCCACACAGATGACGTCCAGTTCTCCTGAGATCTCTTCGATGGTTTCGGGGTCAGAATCAATCACCGTGATATCGTGCTTCTCCGCTGTCAGCGCCGTTGCGATTGTTCTCCCGACTTTCCCGGCCCCTGCAATTACTATCTTCACTGTTTCGTCCTCCTCAGCAGAATCTGGACAGGATCTGGATCAGAATCGGGATCGTCACGACAGAGCAGACGGTCGTATGCTGCACCGCTTCAGAGCTGAATACCGGATCCTGCCCGCACTGGATAGCCAGGATCGAGGCCACCACCGCTCCCGGCGATGCTGCAATGATCACACAGGTCATCAGGAGTACGCTGTTATCCGTAAGCGGTCGGAAGAGAAGCCAGATCAGGATCGGAAGCAGAACCAGCTTCACGGCACTCAGCAGCGCCAGCTGTCTGTTGCGGAAGGCATCCAGCAGGCTCACGCTCTTCAGAGACGCTCCGATCACCAGCATGGAGACCGGCATCGTAGCACCTCCCAAAGCCGCAAGCAGGTCCCTTCCCGCCTGCGGAACCGGGATCCGAAAGACGAGCAGGACGATGCCGATCAGCGTCGTCACCAGCGGGACATTGAAAACCTCGCGGATACGGAAACGCCCCTGGTCTCCCCGTTTCACTCTCCACGCTCCGTAGCTGTAGAGGAGGATATTGAACGGGATGCAGGAGATTGAGACCACAAGCACGGCATAGTCGCCATACAGAGAAGCCACGATCGGCAGCGCAATGAACACGGAGTTCGGGACTGCGGCAAGAAGCTCAAACGCTCCCGCCCGTTCCGGCACGGGGTGTACGATTTTACGTGCCAGAAAAGCCACTGCATAGCTGATGACCTGAAACAGTGTTGTGAGCAGCAGGATGATCGGAAGCCCTTCTGCCGTCACACTGTTCTGTACGGACAGCATCGCCCCCAGGATGGTTCCGACCAGGAACACGTCAACCGCGAGCCTGCTGCCGACGGAGACAAAGCTCTGCCCAATCACGCCTCGCCTTGCCAGAAAATAGCCGATCAGCATCAGTGCTACAAATACAAACATTTTATTCAGCAATGCGGACAGTTCCATCAGCAGGGCTCCTTTTCAGGCTGCAGTATGCCGGAAATACGGTATCGGAAGCGGAAGCATCTCAGATGTGAAGGATCAGTTTTGCCATATAAATATAGATCAGCAGCGAAACCGTATCCGTCAGGGTAGAGATCAGCGGGTTTGCCATCACTGCCGGGTCAACGCCGATCTTCTCCGCTCCAATCGGCAGCATGCTGCCGACGACCTTTGCAAAGATGACGATAAACAGAATCGCCAGACTCACCGTCAGCGCTACCGTCACCGTGATTCCGTCGTTGTGCATGATCATGCCATCCAGCACCAGCATCTTCACAAAGTTCACGCAGGCCAGCGTCAGGCCGCAGAGGAATGCGACGCGCAGTTCCTTCCACATGACCCGGCCGGCGTCCTTCGGTTCCGTATCCCCCAGAGACAGCGATCGGATCACCGCCGTACTGGACTGTGCGCCGCTGTTGCCGCCTGTTCCCATCAGGGTCGGTATGAACGCGATCAGCGCTGCCTGCACCGCCAGCATATCTTCAAAATGTGTCAGGATCATGCTTGTAAAGGTAGCGGACAGCATCAGGAACATAAGCCATGGGATACGGTTTTTCCAGATCTCCAGAATGCTGCTGCGGGAATAGGGTTTGTCCGAAGGCGTCATGGCCGCCATCAGTTCGAAGTCCTCTGTGGTTTCCTGCTCCATGACATCGATAATGTCGTCGACCGTGACAATTCCGACCAGACGTCCTTCCGTGTCAACAACAGGAAGAGCCATCAGATCGTAGTCCGAGAACTTCTCTGAGACACTCTCCTGGTCCTCCGTCGTCGTGGCAAAGATGACGTTACGGTCCATGAGGTCTTCAATGATGTCGTCGTCATCCGCCAGCAGCAGATCCTTGACCGTCACAATACCTTCCAGCTTTCGGTGCGCCGAGATGACAAAGCAGATGTAGATGGTCTCCCGGTCTTCCCCGATTCTCCGGATCCGCGCGAAGGATTCCTTCACGCTCATGTATTTCTTCAGGTCAACGAACTCCGAGGTCATGATGCTGCCTGCCGAGTCCTCAGGATAGTGCAGATACTGGTTGATCAGAGCCCTGGTCTCCGGAGTGGCCGCACGCATCACGCGCTTCACGACATTGGCCGGCAGTTCCTCCATCATATCCACGGCATCGTCGACATACAGTTCCTCGATGATCCCTGCGAGTTCGGAGTCCGTCATGGAGTTGATGATCCGTTCCTGATCCGAAATCTCAAAATTGGCAAAGACGTCTGCAGCCACTTCCTTTGACAGCAGGCGGAAAACCATCGGCATGCGGTTGTCTTCAATTTCCGAGAGGAACTCTGCAACGTCGAATTCGTTCATTTCCTCCATGCGTTCCTTCAGTGTCCGCATGCTTCTGCTGTCCAGGAGTTCTCTCAGTTCATCGTTGCGCTGCTCCTGAATCGCTTCATAATCCAGAGCATCAACCTGTTCCATCTCGTCCACAGACTCACCCCCGCTTCAGACATGACAGATTATTTTAGCATCATTCCACCGGAATGGCAAGAATTATTCTGTCACACGGGAAACCGCAAAAAACAGGAAGCCCGTTTCCGAACTTCCTGCCTGGTGGACTTGAAGGGGATCGAATTATCGAAACTCTGTAAACCTCCGTTAAACCGATGCAAGCGAAATCCCTGTATTTACTGATGTTTTGTCAATAGATGGTCAACTTGTGTAAATCCGTATCGGGGTATAAATTGGGGTGGAAAAACCGCCTGTTGGGGTATCAGATGGGGTGTAAAAAAGCCGCTCTCAGCATGAAGCCGGGAGCGGTCATTTTTTATGCTTCTCTCTTCTTTGTTAGTCCCATGCGCTCAATCATTGCCTGTTGCCGTTGTGCGCTCTCTTCTCGCATCTTTTCACTGACATGACCATAAACATCAAGAGTAAATGCCGCAGAATGATGTCCAAGATTCTCTTGTACTGTTTTCGGGGAGTCACCTTCTGCAAGTGCATTTGTTGCGGCGGTATGTCGGAGAGTATGAACGTATGCATTCGGGATCCCAATATCAGAGACAATGGTTTTGAGATTCTCATAGACTGGAGCGGGATTCAAAGGCTTTCCGATTTTGTCCGTAAACACAAAAGCGGTTTCCTGTTCTTCCAGATTTTCAAACCCTTGCCAGAACTCCCCAGCAGCCAGCTTTTCAACTCTCTGTTTCTTCTGTTGATCCGTTAGAATTGAAAGCACAAATGGAGAAAGAGTTATTGTTCTACTCTTGTCATTTTTCAGAGTTTCAAATCTGAACTTACTCCATTCACCTGGAACACGTTGCCACTGACGATAAATCTTCATTGTACCAGTCTTAAAATTGATGCAATCCCATGTCAGGCCGATTGCCTCAGATTCACGGAGACCGCAAAAGAGATACACAAGATACAGATTTTTATACTTATGATTCGATATTGCTTGGATAAACTGCAATTGCTTTTCTTCTGATAAGGGAACAACTTCTTTCTTTACTACCTTGGGAAGAACGCAACGAGAAGAGACATTCTCTTTTATCATCCCCGCCGAGATAGCAGTATTAAGAGCTTTTGACATAATATCATGTATATTCTGAATTGTCTTTGCTGACAATGGGAAATAGACTGTTTCAACCTTGCCAGTATCCGGGTTTATTCGCTCAGCAGTCTTTTTTACAATCTCAATCTTGCCAGTCTTTTGATTCTTTCGCCGGGTAGTCATCCCATCAACTGCAAGCTGATTATAAAATTTCTGAAGCTGTGGAGTGGTCAGTTTTGCCAGCTTAACAGCACCAAGAGCCGGGATGATGTGAGTATTTACCATTGAGGTATATTGCTGAACTGTCAAAGGCTTTACGCCTGCCATGTAATCTGAAAGCCAAGTCTCAAACCAACCTTTAACGGTGATCTTCTCAGGCTCGAAATAAGAACCGCTATCGATGGAAGCAGTTGCCGCTCTCAACTTTTCTGCGACTTCTGCCTTTGTTTTCCCGTAGAGGCTTTTTCTTACAGCTTTACCAGTACCAGGATTGATGCCGGCTGTATAACGTGCCTCCCAAGTGCCGTCTTTTCGTTTTCTGATAGATCCATCTCCATTGCTTCTCTTTGCCATCTTACTCTCCCCTCTCTTGAATCATTTTCGTCATACGAGCTTTCGCATACCACAGAATATCATTCCAAAATGCTTCAGACTCTTTTTCTGATAAATTGTTTTCTATACCAGCCGAAAGCGCAATATATTCAATTAATGTATCTATCATTAAGGCATATCTTTGCATATCCGCTATAGCGGTTAGAACGTCCCCGGTATAGTGTTTGTTTTCAGTTTTTCCTAACAGATAATCCGGAGAAACGCCGGTTACTTTGGCGATTTTACAAGCATTTTCAAAAGTCAGACTATTACCATGTTCAAGCATATTAATATAATTTGGTTCACAGCCAATAAGCTCAGCAAGTTCAGCTTGCGTAAGATGCGCCTTTCGTCTTCTCGCCGGTTTTCCAGATCGTGTCAGTTTGGCTGGAAATTGAGATATAGTGCTTTCTCGCGCCTCCTTTATTCTCTCCCCTATTGTTTTTTTATAATTATCTTGGTTTCCCATCTATATATCACTCCCTTCAATAGATAACTATAAATTAAAATAATTTTATATCTTATTTGTATTTTATCATAAATATATTTATAATTCAAGCATGAAAAGCGCTTTTCTTTACCGCTATTTGAAAATATTTACAAGGAAGTGATTTGCGCATGAAGGCGACAGTTTCAGAGATGACCATCAATCAGCAGATACCACCAAAGCTTGCTGTAACTGTAACGGAAATGGCAGATATGCTCAGCATATCCCGCCCGTTTGCTTATCAGATTTTGAACAGAAATGATTTCAAAGGCTCTTTTCGTGTTGGGAGCAAACGACTTGTTTCTGTTGACGCTCTCCGTGAATGGATAAAGAATCAGACGGAAGAAACCGCATAATCCCCTATCCGGCAACAGAGAGAAGGTGATAGAAATTGCTCACGTTGCAAGAACTATCAGGACGGTTTGCTGGCGTAACTTGGAGGGGACGCAACAGCTTTCAAGCAAAATGCCCTTGCCATGATGATCGGCAGGCTTCCCTGACAGTTTCGGACGGAGACCGAGGAATAGTCCTGTATTGCCACAGCGGATGCGTTACGGAAAACATCTTGCAGGCAGTCGGGCTCACTTTTGCAGACATCATGCCACAGAGAGAGAAACCCGTTACAAAAGGCCGGTTTGATTTTCAGAATGTTGTCGCGGAATATCAATACAGAAACGGCACGCGCAAGCTCCGGGATAGAAACAAAAACTTCCTATGGCAACATCGGGAACCAGGCGGATCGTGGAGATCCGGGAGAGGCAAAGCAGATCATGTACTATATCAGAGTGGGACACCGCAGCAGACAATATTTCTTCTCGAAGGTGAAAAAGATACAGACAATCTTGCCTCACTTGGCCTGTTCTGCGTAAGTGCCGAGGATGGAGCCGGGAGTAAATCCAAATGGCATAGCACCTACACAGAGGAACTCACGGGCATGGATGTTGTGCTGATCCCCGACAATGACAATATCGGCCGGCAGTTTGCCGAGGATATAGCCGCTCAGATCGACCCAGTTACAAAGAGTCTGAAGGTTATTGACCTCCGGAAAATCTGGCCCGACCTTCCTGAAAAAGGCGATGTCTCCGATTTGATCCAGCATTACGGAAAAGACCGAGCCCCCGACCTTCTGAAGGATCTGGAGGCAGCAGCGGAACCGTGGACACCCTTCACCGTTACAGAAAAAGACAGTTTCCTTTCTTGCTTCAAGCCCTTAACCGCTTTTGAGGAAAAAGACCCGGAATGGCTAATTCCGTATAGGATGCCGAAAGGGCAGATTGTTCTATTCGGTGCAGATGGCGGGGTGGGAAAAACCTCTATTGCTATTGATACCATTGCGGCAATCAGCAGCGGAAAAGGGTGCCTTCTGGATGATTCCAATGTTGAGCGTGAACCATTGTTAACGGCATTCCTTTCAACCGAGGATTCCGTCAGCCAGAAGTTAAAACGGAAACTCCGTGAAGCAGGGGCAAATATGGACAACGTAATTTGCCCGGACTTTTCAGCCGATCAAAGCGGTCTCTTACGAGACTTCAAATTCGGTACTGAGAAGATGGCCGGATTCATTGAACACTATAAGCCTGCACTATGTGTATTTGACCCTCTGCAAGGTTTCACCCCGGTCAATGTGAACATGGGACAAAGAAATCAGATGCGGGATTGCCTTGCACCGTTTATTGGACTTGGAGAGACATACGGCACAACTTTCTTGATCCTTTGTCATACCAACAAGAGAAAGGGAGCATATGGACGGGATCGAATTGCAGATTCCGCTGATCTATGGGATATAGCCCGATCAGTGTTGATGGTCGGATATACAGACAAGCCAGGACAACGGTATCTCAGTCATGAAAAAAGCAATTACGGGGAACTGTCAGAAACAATACTCTTCTCTATCAAAGAAGGCGCGATTGTCGATGAGGGGAGAACGTGGAAACGTGACCGGGAATGGCAAGAGGCTGGGACATCTCCGAACTCAGCACCAAAGCGGCATGATTGTAAAGACTGGATAATCACCCGGTTGGAATCTGAAAACGGGGTAATGAAAATCCGTGACCTTGAAGCTGCCGCAAAAGATGAGGGATTCACAGCCAAGATCATACGGCAGGCAAAAGATGAACTCAAAGAAGAAGACCGCATTTATTATCGGTCGGTCGGTTTTGGCAATGAAAAATCATGGATGATTTACTTGACCGATTGACCACCACTTCCCGTCATAGAAACGCATGAGGGGCAAGTAAGCGAAAAACCCAAGTAAATAGGGGCTTCTGCTTATTCGCCCACAGGGGCGAGTAAGAGAGCGGTTTACTTGCTTACTTGACCCTATAGGCAAATAAGCAAAACACTAATAAATACTACTATTTTAAGCTTATTTGACCCTCTGCAATCTCTCTGACGATGAGGGTTATATCGAGACACAAAAAAGGAGTGATTAGCATTACAATCATGAGAATTCCGGGCGTTAAAAATCTCGCAGAAATTAAGTATAAGGTCATTTATGAGTACCGGTATATAACTCAATGTTTGAGTATCGGCTATAGTGAATCTTCATATCTCCCATGGGCAGTTGGCATTGATGGCAGGACTCATCCTTTTGAAACGCTGGAAGAGGCTGTCACCTATTGCGTACACCGTGGTGTGATAAACCCTAACGATGTCGATGAATTGACAACCTGTATTCTGAATCGCTGTAAAGCAAAATACCTTGACAGAGCGCCTTTTTTATCGTGACGGAGTAAGACCCTTTTTTACCATGTCAGTCGAAAACCGAATGATAATTCGGTAAACTTAACGACAATGTAAACTTATCTTTTTTATCACAAGGGAGTGGAGCCAAATGAGCAAAGCAGACACATTGCAGAGCGTGAACCGGTGGGGAGCAAAAGCCGCAGCCTGCCAGCAAGCGCGGATGGCTAAGAGCCGCTATACACAAGTGGACAAAATAACCGTCAAATTCACCAAAAATCAGGTAGAATTTGAAAAAACCAGAACTTTGTATTGAGAGGATGATTATTTATGCTTAACAGCAATGAGAGGCGAGACTATCAGTTCACGATTGATTCGATTTACACCGCCAGCACCATGAAGGGCGAACTGTCGCTTGCTAAATGGTGCGACAGGACCCGGCAGACATTGGAAGCAGTAAAAGTGCTGAAAGACGATCTGCAAGCCCGCTATGACACTGAGAAAGACCGGTATAGCAAAGCGGAGAATGACCGGCGCTGGAAAGAAACGCAGGCATAAAAACAAGCGTTTGCAGATGTAGCAAGGGATAGGATCGATAAAGACCTGAATGCAGTTATAGAAGCGAAAAAGACCGCATTCAGTAAGGCAATGTCGGCCCCGGATGAAGGTTCAATCAGGCTTCTACAAACTCTCCAGATGCGGCAGAAAGTGACTGCCGCAGAGATAGCCGCAACGGTTCCACATCTTTCAGGAAATTTGCAAGCTCTCTCTGTTCTAGCAGAGATTGCGGAAAAGAACAACGTAGTGTTTCGCAAGCTGGAAACCGATTTTGCAACGGTTGAAAGCAAACTAAGAGATTCTGCAAACAGCCTGCTTGATTCGGCATTTTCTGAGGAGCCGAGTTATTATGCTCACCTGTTCACGGTGGACACCGCTCACAACGGGACGATCAGGCCGTTTGTTGAGAAACTTGATGATCCTGCCTATCTTCAGATTGATGTTTCGAAGATCACGGACTCCAAGAAAAACGATGATACCGGAGGCGATAATATTGAACCGGCAGTATGAGGCTCTACAAAGTGGCCGAACATCAAGTCGTCTTGAAACCTTCCGTGAAGATTCAATGGATTGTTTTACGGCAGCGACAGCACCGAGGTTTAACGGTATGACTTACGCACAATGTCTTGAACTTCGTGCGAAGCGGCCTGAGGAGTTCGAGGCCCTGTTCAAAGATTCAAATTGGGATTGATTTAACCTGGGGAGGCCGACCGTCTCCCCTCCTTCTCAGGAGGTCAATTAAATATGTCCAGCATGACCGCAGAAGAACTTCGTGCGTACAGAAGGCAAAAAATGCAGGAGTATCGGGCGAGGATGGATCCGGCAGAAAGGGAAAGATTAAACGCCGAACGAGCCCGAAAAGCGCGTGAAAAACGAGCCGCAGAAACTCCGGAAGAGAAAGCAGCCCGAGCGGAAAAAGAACGACAGCGGAAACGAGATCGGAATTTAAAACAGAAGACCGCTCAGGATCTGGCAGAAAAAAATATAGATACGCCATTTCCAGCAGATGCTATCATTGCGGCAGCGGTTAACGCTAAACATGGTATCACCACTGTTGAAGCGGAATCTCGAAGTCACAATCATTACTGTATTGTCGAGCGTGTTTATATTGGTGGTACTTCAGTTCATCGCACGAAAACCGTGACATACGAATACTACAAAAACAAAGCAGACGCAATCACCGCAGCAAAATCGCATAGTCAAGCTTTTCTATATGTGTATTAACAGGAAGGAGGATGTTAGTAAAATAACAATTAAACATTTGTTTAATAATTATGCTGACTGTGGTATAATTATTGTAAGCAAAATAATTGTAAAGAAGGGATAATATGGCAGACGCGATGATCGACAGCTTAAGCATTGAGATTGATGTTTCATCAGATAATGCAGTGAAAAAAATGTCGAAAATCATTGATGCGCTCAAGGCTACTAAACAAGCAACAGCAGATTCTGGATTGGATACAATCTTAGAAAAAATCAAAGCAATTGGTACAGTTTCTGAGCAAGCAGAACACAAAGTAAGCAGGCTTCTAAACAAGATAAGAGAGTTGAATTTAAATGTTAAGAATGATGCCAGTCTAAATGTTAAACAGTTATTTAGCGAATCTGGAGGAGCATTACAGGGCTGGGATTCAGAAAAGCTCATGAATATGGGCGAATATGAAGAGCTCGACAGGCGACTTGGTATTCTTATGACAAAGATGGAAGAAGCCGCCGCAAAGGGTAACGATCTCCAAGCAATGGATCTTGCAAGGCAGGCAAACAAGATTCAAGCTCAATTGACAGCACTTGAAAACTCTGCTAATCAGACAGCGTCGCGTTTTGACGTTCTCAGGGATAGTATCAAGAGAGCAGCGGACAACAGTCTAGTGACAGGATTCAAGCATCTTCAATCGGCATTCAAACGTATTGTATTATATAGAGCCATTCGGGCGGGCTTAAATTACATCAGTAACGGATTTAGGGAAGGCCTGGCATCAGCCTATGAATTCTCTAAAGCTGTTGGTGGAGATTTGGCGTATAGCATTGACCGCTTGTCGAATGCAGGAACCAAGTTGAAAAATCAGCTTGGAGCAGCATTCGGAAGCTTGATTCAGGCAGCAGAACCTATTCTAATGCGTTTGATCGAGCTTGCGATCATGGCAGCGGATGCTCTCTCGCAACTATTAGCTGTCCTCAGCGGGAAAAATATCTATAAAAAAGCACAGACACAAACGAAGCAACTCAATAAGGACATAAAGAGTACAACAGAATCTGCAAAAGAATTAAACCGGCAAATCATGGGGTTTGATGAGATTAACCGGCTTAACGCTCTCGGCAACAATAGCGGTAGTCCTTCAGATATAGAGGATATTGGAGGAATACTTGATGATTTTGATTATAGTGAGATTAGCGATTTCTGGAAAAAAATTGCAGATCTGTTTTCCAGTCTGAAGCTGTCCATCAAAGATGTCTTTTTTGATTGGAAGAATCTTAACGCTGAGCAGATAGCGGAGAAGGCGGTTGCAGGTCTCTGTGGACTTCTTGGCGGCGTTACAGGCTTCATGCTTGGCGGTGTCCCTGGCGCAATTGTGGGAACGCTTACAGGCGTTGGAATTGGCCTGTTGATTAATTCTGTGATCTTTAACCATGACGGTGTGCTATCTAACGGAGAAATTGCAAATATGTTGTCCGGTGCGCTTTATGGCATCGCTGGCGGGGTAGTAGGATTCTTTGCAGGCGGCCCGGCAGGAGCTTTGATTGGTGCATCTGTCGGCATTGGACTTTTCGCTTCTCTGAAAACAGTTGATTTTGTTTCTGACGGACAATACAGCAATATTATTGACCAGCTTGCAACAGCCTTAACTGCCCTAACCGGTGCGATGATTGGGTTTGTTGTGGGAGGGCCAGCCGGTGCTGTACTTGGCGCAGTGGTTGGTATAGGTGTATCCGGAGTTATCAATTCTCTAAAATTCGATATTAAGGACGAGAAGTATAACGAATACAAGAACGGTATGTCATGGTTTATTTGTGGCGTCTTGGGCCTTCCTAGTGATGAAGAATGGTCTAATTGGGGAAAGAATGTAATTGAATGGATTGGCGAAGGTTTCTCAGGATTCGGCACTGAACTTCATTGGCTTATTGCTGATCCGATTGAGCGCATGATGAAGAACATAAAACAATACGTGCGCGGAAAGCTGGATGAAATCAAAAAGCTTTTTAATGTTACGTGGTCTTTCCCAAAAATCAAAATGCCGCATTTTAGCTGGACATGGCAGAATGTAGGAAAGTGGGTTTCTATTCCGAAAATAAGCGTTGCCTGGTATGCCAATGGCGGCTTTCCAGAGGACGGGCTGTTTATGGCAAATCACGGAGAACTGGTCGGAAAGTTTGCCAACGGTAAGACGGCAGTTGCCAACAACGAGCAGATCACCAACGGCATTGCGGAGGCAGTGTACGGGGCCTTTGTCCGTGCTTTTACGGAGACGGGCGGGGCTGGAAGCGGAAGCAGCGGACCCCACGTTGCGGTATTCCAGGTCAACGGAAAAGAGTTTGCGAGAGCGACCTTTGACGACCAGAGAGCCGTGGCGAAGGAAAAGGGCATGTCGCTGATTGCGAATTTTGCGTAAGGCGGTGAAATAATGCGTTACGACAGACAAAAGAGAGAAATAGAAACCATTGATAAGATTCTTCAAATGCTTCCGGTTATGTCGAGAAATTTTTCTAAACAGGTGCAAACCCGTGAAGATGCACTAATATATCTCCGAGATCTTTTACAGAACGGCACACGGCTTGTAAAATACATCGAGCAGGTAAATAAAATGAAGATCGATTGCAATTCAGCCAAAGAAGATGCTCTCTCAGCTATTAATAATCTGTTAGAGATTATCATGGATACCGCCCCTAAAGTATATCAATTCATAAAGGAGACAGAAAACACATGATGATGACTTCAATTTCCACTTATCTTCTTGGCGCCCTGGCAATGCTTGCGGCTGAAGGTATTCTCTTTTTTGTAACGATGACGATTGCGGTTGTTATCGCCGCTGCCAGCAGCGCAAAGCGCACGAAGCATACAGACCCGTGACACTGTAATTGCTCTGCAAATAGCACGTAATGGCGGGATATTCTTTCCGTAACGTATTTCTAGCGTGAACCCATAAAGAACGCCCTCCGCAGCTTAAATGCCGTGGAGGGCTTCTGTTTTGCCTATAGCGCATTGTGCCAACTAACACAAAACCCCACTGCCTATCACACAGCGGGATTTCGTTATGCGGCGTATCATAGAGAAGGTTATATTCATTATAATCGAGATCTTCTGTTATGTCAATCAGTTTTCAGGCCGTTATCCTTCTGCTCTATTATCGTGATTGTACCATCATCTTCTGTTTTAATTATTCCAAACTCGGTAGCCACATCAATAAAGCTTTTGCTGTTACGTGTTTTTGTTTTTGCCCTTCCATGTTTTCGCTCTTCTGCTAACCATTTTATATACTCTTCAGGAGTAACTCCTGCTTCTTCAGCCTCTCTGTTGAGCTCTAATACCCGTTTGCACGCTTCAGGATATGTACAATCCAGTATAAAAAGAGTCATGGAGTCACCATAATACTCAGCAGCCATTTTTATTACTTCATATTCATCTTTAAAAAACTCAAGTGAAAACCGCTTTTTCTTTTCTTGGTATTTTCTGACTGCTTTTCTTTTCGCTTCACTTGTTTTAATACTATCACCTTCTTTTGCTGGACAAGATATTATAACACGCAGAATTATAACATACAATATAATTTGTGCAAAATGAATGCCACACGTGTGACATTTTTGTGCATTATCCCATCTTGTGTAATTGTCACACGTGTGATATTCTTTCGGTGAGGCTGAAGCTTCAATACAATAATTTGCTGACCCTATCGGCGTAACGGGGGAGAAAGAAGGTAAAACCATGGTCAAAGTAGAAACAAAGAAAATCCCGGTATCAGAAATCAATTTCAATGCGTGTGGCCCGCTTTGCGAGTCAAGAGTAGAAATGTTAGACAAATCCTTCTCCAACAGCTGGACGGAAGAAGACAAGAAGCAGATCAAAGATAGCTTTAAGGACTACAAAGGCAGGGATGACGCAAAGGAAGCATTTATTGAAGCTAACATGCGGAAATTCACCTGCTGCATCTGCGGATGCGACTTTATCGACTGGACAGGTAACAATCCTTACCCATTTGCAGACGGAGAGAAATACACGTGCTGTCATGACTGCAACCGGCGCTTTGTACTTCCGGCAAGACTTGGTGAACCGGAGGTCGAACAATGACAGAAAAGAGCAGAGAGCAGAAGCTCAGACGGGCAGCCAGACGGCAGGGATTAGTTGCAATGAAAGGCAGAAGCAATGAAGGGTACAGTTTCTGTACCGGCTGGATGATCGTTGATGCCAATACGAACTTTGTTGTTTGTGGAGGCTCCCCGATCCCGTATTGCCTGAGCCTTGAGGAAGCAGAATCTTACATCTATGAATAAAAGTGGATCGCTGACAGCTTGACCGGCAGAGCAGCAATCCACATAGCAGACACCACATAGGGCGCAACTTGGTAAATTATATCAGGTTTGCGCCCAACAATCAAGAGAAAGGAAATGACAATGCTTACAGATCATGATATTGAGCGCAGATGCCGCTATCGTCTTGAGCGTAACGGATTCAGAATGCATAAGGTTAAGGGCAACATTGGCCCCGTATATTATATCTACGAGATCGGCGGGGATGACACTCCACCTGATGATGCTGAAAGCTTTCGCTGGTTATCTCTCGATCAGCTTATCAATTATTGTGAAGAGATGGAGGGAAAACCATGATAGAAGACCTTATGAAAATCAAAACCCCTTGGACAGCAGAAGACTTTGAAAGAACCGGCACAACCCCGGAAGAAGCAGTTGCTTATATTATTAAAGAATGCCCGGAAGTGGCTGTGCCTCTTGCAGCGTTTATAAAGATAATGCTGAAAGAACAGGAGGTGAAACAGAATGCCGCCAATTGAATACCGATTCTTACAGATCATTCGTACAATCCCGTATGAGACTATTTTACAGATTCTTACCAAGATCGGATTGTCTGATCAAAAGATTGAAGAGTTTAAGGCACTTTATGAGATGGAATAACCACCACACCCGCCCCGAATGAGGCGGGTTTTTTACGCCTAAATGCAGATGTGGCTTTTTTTGTTTTTGAAAAATTTTTCAGACTCAGTTATTTGCGTTTTTTATTATTTCTTTGGTTTCGGGACTCACCCAGCCCACACCGGCGCCGGCAGTTTCCCCCCGGGGTAGGCCCGCCTGGACAGGATCGGCGGCCAGCCTTATGAGGCGGGGTTTTTGTATAATTCTGAGACAGAAAAGCTGTATTTTCCCTCAGTTGGGGTAAATTTAGGGGTAAACGCTAAAAATCGGCAGTTTCTGTTTCTTTCATTCTGAACTATTCAAAGCAAAAACAAGGGGAAAACAAATAAAAATGCTCTGAATCAATAATAATTCAAAGCATTTCAAAGATGGTGGACTTGAAGGGGATCGAACCCTCGAACCTCACGGATGCGAACCGTGCGCTCTCCCAGCTGAGCTACAAGCCCAAATTGTTCAGTTTTCTGCAGACTGACACACCCGCTCTCTCAGAGTGCCTGCACATTATATCACAATTTTTCAAAAAGTAAAGAAAAATATTGCATCTCATGAAAAAATCTTGTATAATATCTTTCGTGGCTTTTGACAAGGCTGCACTAGTCGGGGAGCCAGCGGTGCCCTGTAACCTGCAATCCGCTACAGCAGGGATGAATTCCCGACCGAGGGCCGTTCTTGTGTCGTCTGACCCCGGTAAGCAGCGTTGAAGATCCGGTCCTGCGCAACGGAAACCCGTGAACCATGTCAGGCGGGGAACCGAGCAGCATTAAGCGGTGCTTTTCGTGTGCCGTGGGGGTGCCGGGTCCGAGCCGGCTGC
>JAILFJ010000130.1 GCA_024697625.1 Oscillospiraceae bacterium | reverse complement strand
CGCAGAATCATCAACGTCAAATACAAGCGGTAAGAGAATAATCGGTCAAGAGCGACACCGATTTTCGTACCTTTGGCATACAGCAGGACTGCAAGGAAATAAGCCGCTGCGAAAATCACGAAGGAGAATGCCATCAGGAACTGAATACCATTGCCGAGTTTGGACCTGGAGCTCTTTGCAGGCTTTAAATGGCCCGAGCCAAGATGATACAGGATAAACGCGAGAAACAGCAGCCCGCACAAGGAGGACGTTCTGCTCTCAGCAATCGACAGGGCAATCCAGAGGGACAGAGCCGCACTGAGCACTGCCAGCCCGGCCGGCATTTCCTCCCAGGCGAGCCAGAGCATCATCACGAAGAACAGCACCAGCGACGCAAAGTCTGTCGGATACGCAATCCCCCAACTGCTGCGAAAATGCCCGCTGCCGGCAAAAATGATATTCGGGATCACTCCCGTGAAGGAGCATAGGATCGTGACTGCGAGGAAGCTCCCCACCGCCACGGCATAGACTTTCAGAGTTTTCCTGTAATCCATCCCCGCTGTACCGGCCATCAGCACCGGGATCATCAGCAGGAAGAGTTCTCTCCCGGTACGATAAGCCAGGAAGAAAACCACAGCTGTCAGCGCAAGAAGTGCCGTCCTGATGTTCCGCAGCCCGGTCAGGATCGTTTTCCCCAGGGCCAAAGCCGCCGCCGTGCACAGGATGAGCTGGAACACCGGCCGATCCGGAAATGTATACGTCGGAAGGACATAAGTGGATTGATAGATACACTGACAGACCAGATAGATTCCCGTCACAAAGAGAAACAGCCATTCGAGAATCACTGCAGATTTGTTTTTCGTCAATGCGCTCTCTGTACGTGTCATCTCAAACCAGCCCGTTTTCCTCTTCCCATTTTTCAAAGCAAGGGTCTTATGTTCCTTCTGCCCATAGGGGTATCAGTTTATTTTACACCATGACGCTTATCTTGACAAGTTATTTTTACAGGGGGAACCGTTCGGTCCCCCCTGCACGAAATATGTTAAACTTTTCTGTCTCTTACCTGAGAATCATAATGCCTGTTCAGGAACGGTCTGATGACGTAATAGATCAGTTTGTTTTCTCCGTTCGTGATGTACAGCGTAAAGGTCGCCGCAAATCCGATCAGGCCGATCAGCAGGATCTTTCCCAGTACCTTCAGAATCATCTTCAGAACCTTCTTCATTTTCATCCACCTCCCGATCAGTATGCTTCCGCATCGTCAAACTCGACGATCGTCGGGTCAAGCGGCGTCTCATTCAAAACGACGGACATATATTTGTTGACACAGTTACGCATATCCTGGCGGGAAACCGTGCGGCTGTCCTGCAGATCATGCTCGATGAAGATAAAGTGGAATCCCAGGTCTCTGGCCTGTTCTTCCATCATTCCATGCACGCCGAGCATTCCATTGCAGGCAATGTTGTCGTTCATCAGGACCATATCGCAGTTGAAGTTCTTGGCCCAGTCCCAGACCGCGTTGATGTTTTCCCAGCCGCCGACGGCATGGTGGCGCATGCAGGCCTTCTCAGTGAAGCGCGTAATGTCGTCCATCGCGATTTCCGGGTCTTCAGTGTTGATGATGTTATAGCCCATGGTGGAGTCCATATTGAGGACAATGGTGATGCCCCAGCAGTTCTGCGTCCAGGTTGGGAAATCCGTATAATACACGGCCGACGGTCCCCACAGGAAGGCTCTGTGCCTCGTCTTCCCGCCGAAGGGAAGGTACTTTTCCTCATAGCACTTGCGCATGATCTTGATGACCTTGCGGTCGACCTTGTTGAAATACTCCTCCTGGCCGTTTACCGACTGCCAGGAATAGAGGCGGTACAGAGACTCTGCAATGCCCGAGAGCGGCGAATAGGGTGTCTTGAAAAGATCCCACTTCTCCAGCTCGATGGTGTTCTGCTCATTCATCAGCCGGGCATACTTAAAGAACTCGTCCCAGTCATATTTTACACCGTAGTGCTCCTCGACAAAAGCCATCGCGTTCTGCAGGGTCTCTCTGGAATAGGGCAGTGCCTCCGGGTTGTTGTGCTGCATTGCCAGCGTAATCGGGAAGTCTGGTTTCGCATAGCGGCGGCGCTGGAACATGGAGGTCGCTTCTGAGGCATTACAGGGCATATTCGTTGAGAGCAGGACCCGTCCGAAGAGCGGGAAGGCATCGTCGATGGCGACGCCGGTCTCGGCAGCGCATCTGGAGCACAC
>JAILFJ010000120.1 GCA_024697625.1 Oscillospiraceae bacterium | reverse complement strand
TCGACAGAGGGTTTGTATTGTTGCGCTCGTTTTGAATGAATCTACTTCGTTCAGCACGTTATTGCAGAGAACTCGCATTGGTTTTTCCGTGAAAATCATGCGAGCATATTTTGGTAAGGGAGTTTCACGGATTCAGGTGTCAATCAAAACGTGGAATAAAAAGTAAGACTCAAATGGCTGTATCGCTTATAATGTCATACGGGTGATCTATATGGACGAACATTATTTCTCTGAGCGTTTAGCCCAACTCCGTGTAAAAAAGAAAGTATCTGCCCGTGAAATGAGTCTTGCACTCGGACAGAATGAGAGCTACATCAATCATATAGAGAACAAAAGCAGTTATCCTTCCATGCAGTGTTTTTTCTATATCTGTGAATATCTGGGGATCAGTCCATCGGAGTTCTTCGACGACGGAAAAAGTGATCCGACAAAACTACGGGATGTTTATGAAAATCTCACTCATTTGGATGCCGCTCAGTTGGATATCGTCAATGCAGTCATCAAGGGGCTCCTTGGAAAAAAGAATAACGCGGACAGAGAATGAATGCATTGTGAACATTCAGATCGGCTGGCCGCGTTTTTTTATTGCGAAAGCATCAAAAACAGTGTATACTGTTTGCAGAGTTGGTAGGATTGGAGCGTGTTTTGGATGCCGGAAGTCTCCAGTTTTTTCCGGAGTTATAATCAAAAATGTGGCTTACGCAGACAATTCGCAGATTGCCGCTTCTCTGAAAAAAGGAGTGCAACATGATAAAACGGATTAATCGGGTTGTTCCTTCCAATAACTTCACGCTTTCTGTCTTCTTTGACGACGGCAGGTATGTAATCTATAATGTTTCAGATGACATGGAGCTTCCCGGCTATTCTGTGCTCAAAGAAATAACCGGTTTGTTTCAGCAGGTGCAGCTTGACGAAAGCAGAACCTGTGTTTATTGGAATGAAGACGTCGATCTCCCAAGCGACATCATCTATGAGTATGGATATAGTGTTCCACTGTCCTGACAAGCTTTCTTATGTATTTGAGTTTTCGTATTTTTTAAAAGTCGAATAGTTTTGAACAGAAAAAGTTTCTAGAATCTCGTTCTTGTTATAAAAACGAGAAGAATTCCGTCCTGAAATGTGGTATAATTTAATCACGACAAAAAACCACACCAAACAAATTCAGGAGGAATTCTTCATGATGAATTATACAACAAATCTCGGCATTTTGAAACGGGAAATTTTGAAACTGGCAGGAAAAATTTCTGCTGGTACGAAACGCCCTTTTCAGAAGTTTACCGCCGACATGTGCTACGGTACCATGGCAGCCCAAAGCTGTGTCCTTTCCAATGTTGCACAGGCATTGCAGGAAGACACAAAGAAGATCAACACAGTGGAACGCTTGAGCCGGAATCTGCGTGAATCAATTCCAGAAGACGTTAACGGCAATTATCTGAACGAGGTAAAAAAGTATCTTCCGAAAGAAACCGTCGTACACATTGACAACAGCGATGTGGTGAAACCGAAAGGCAAGGCGTTTGAAGGGATCTGCAGGGTCCGTGACGGCTCAAAGAGCACAGATAAGAAAGCGGTTATGGGGAATGGCTACTATGTCACCGAAGCGACCGCAATGACACGATCTTGTCATCCAGTGAGTATTTTCTCAGAGATATGGTCTACAGAATCTGCCGAATTCACATCGGGCGGGGAATTCGAGTATACCAAAAAGGTGATCAATTCCTGTACCGCTAAATTTGGGCACGTCACTTTTGTAATGGATCGTGGCTATGATGACAACGATGTATTCCGCCTTCTGGAGAAAATGGAACAGAATTATGTGATTCGGCTCAAGTTGAACCGCAAGATCCGTATGGGCGGAAAGAAGTACTCTATTGACGAGCTCTGCGGTAAATACAAGGGGAAATATGCTACAAAAGTGATTTATCACGGTAGAATCAGGAAAGCAAAACTGACCTGCGTAAACGGGTGCATCAGCGGCTTGGATCGCCAGCTATCCATCATTTTGATATTTGGCCTCTCTGATCATCCTATGGCGCTGGCAACCAATCTTGACACCAGTACTAAAAATCACCTGATCACAACTATGAGACACTATTTCTCACGCTGGAGGATTGAAGAGTATTTTCGATGTAAGAAACAGATGCTTGATTTTGAAAACTTCAGGGTTCGGTCTCTAACGGCAATAAATACACTGAATTTCTTTCTGACAATCTGCATGTTTTTCCTGGCCGTACTCCGAGAAACAAGTGATAAGAATACGCACTTTCACATTTGTATTGAAGCCGCTGCGCCTGTTCGCCCTAAGGTATACTTCTTCTATTATCGGCTTTCGGAGGGGCTGTATAATATCCTATCCAAGGCGCGGACTGGTATCAGGGCCTATTTCAAGCCTATCCGACCCAACCAGCGGCAGCTCCGAATTCGAGGGTTCGCCTAAACTCGTTCTGAACTTTTTAGACTATTTTAATTTTCAGTTACATGTGATTTTTACGAAAACTCAAAATGGTAAAGTCTTTTCAGGAAAGTGTGTTACTGCACTTGATCTAGACAACAATAGAGTCTTGAGATTAGTTCAAAATCGTCGTGGTGCTCCAGTAGAAAACCCATATTGTGATCTGTTTGAGCCACTTGATTGTTTCGATATTACAGTGACTGAGAGTTGCCCTTTACTCTGTCAAACAGAAAATGTATTGGCAAATTATCAATTCGCACATGAGAACTACCAAGGAAAGTACGAAGGTGATATTCAAGACCTCTACGAACGTTTTCAGCAAATCTATTATGGAGATTCAAGCTTTATGCTTGATGGATCGTATAAGCTGATGGATATCACACCTTTTAAGCACTCACTAGAACTTATTCGTGTATCAGGATTAACCATCGAAGGTAAAAAGTGTTCTTTCTTACACAAAGATAAACAATTCAGACTTGTTAGTATTACAGACCCTAGATTTGTTCAACCTGAGAAGTCAGTAAAGACAATTGGAGATGCAATCTTAGCAGTTAGTATTCCCGCTGACAATTACAAAGAGATGGGATATTATAAATTCGTTGCGTCAGTTTTCCCAACAGGGAAACCTTAGAGCAAAGAAGAAGATGAAGATCTAGTATATGAATACCATAAAGGCTGGACACTACCTATAATATGCGCAGCACATAAGCGAACAGAAGAAGAGATAAAAAGAAGGCTATCACATTTAAATTGTAGGTTGAATTTTACCTATAATGTGGTATACTATCCTCGGAGGCGATAATCATGATGATTGATACCAATGCTATCGTCACGGCTACAGAGGCCAATCAGAACTTTTCCCGTATTGCCAAGTTGGCGGAGAAAAAAGGCAGAGTTTATGTGTTTAAGAATAATCGGCCTAAGCTGCTCGTGATCGACCTGGATACCGAGCCGCAGGTTGAAATATCTGAGGAGGAAAAGTTTCAGGTAGTCACGCAGCGGATCCTGAAAGAACACATGGCTGCGTTTCAGGAGCTTGCAAAATGATAAAGTTTTCAAAAGAAAAGATCTTGCTTCTCCATAAGATCCTCGCCGAAGCGACCGGCGGGAGCGCCGGCGTGCGGGATGAGGCGCTGTTGGATTCCGCGCTTGAAAGCGCGTTTGCTGGGTTCGGTGACAAAGAGTTTTATCCGACTAAAGAAGAAAAAGGCGCCCGTCTCGGATATGCGCTGATCTCCAACCATGCATTTGTTGACGGGAATAAGCGCATCGGTCTTTACGTCATGCTCTCTTTTCTTGAGATGAATGGCATACCTGTGCAATGTACAGACGACGAGCTCGTAAAAGTCGGGCTGTCTGTTGCTGAGGGGAGCATGGGATACAACGAGTTCCTTCAATGGGTACTGGACCACAGAAAATGATTTCTTTTCATACAATTGCAAAGAAGGGACAGAAACGCTGACCCTAAACGACATTGAGGCGGCGTTTGCTCCGGATTTAAAAACCTCTCTCCACCACACTTGAGAAATCCGAACTTCGTTCTGATCAGAACAGCGTTCGGATTTTCTTATGTCATTGACTCTGACTGCCTTTTTCCTGTAGAAGTTTCTGCTTTTCTGTGTTACAATGAGACCGCGCCGCCGAACGTCAGACAGTCACAGGGCGCCAATCGGAGTTGTTCATGGCTGAAGAGAAGAAAAACGAGATCATGCGCCGCATTGCCGCCGGCATCATCCGTTCCCGGATTCTGATCCTTTTCCTGTTTCTGGGAGCTGCGGTCTACTGTGCCCTGTCGGTCGGCAGAGTCCGGCTGAGCTCGGATCTGACCGCCTTTCTCCCCGCGGATACCGAGACCCGGCGCGGCCTCAGCATCATGGAGGAGGAGTTTATCACCTATGCCTCCGCCGAGATCATGGTCTCGAACATTCCCTACGAAACCGCCCTGAACCTGGCAGAACAGATCTCGGCCCTGGACGCCGTCACCGGTGTCGGCTTTGACAGTTCGCCCTCACACTATCGGAACTCCGCAGCGCTCTTCTCGGTCTCCTTCTCCGGCGAAAAAGCCGGAAGTCTTTCCGGCTCCGAGGATGACCCTGCAGTGCTCAGTGCCATGCAGGAAATCCGCAGTCTCCTCTCTCCCTATGACGCCTACTATAACACCGATATCGGCGTCAACTACTTTGACCAGCTTGCGTCCGAGATGGTCGGGATCATTCTGATCGCGGCCGCGGTGATCATGGCGATCCTCCTCTTTACCTCCAGGAGCTATTTTGAAGTCGTCATCTTCTTTATCGTCTTTGTCTTCGCCGCGCTTCTCAATATGGGGACAAACTTCTGGCTGGGCGAGATTTCGTCCATCACCAACTCAATCGCCATCATCCTGCAGCTTGCCCTCGCCATCGACTATGCCATCATCTTCGCCCACCGCTATCAGGATGAGGCTGCCCTGCGCACCTCCGTACGGGAGGCGCTCACCGAGTCTCTCGCCCAGTCCATACCGGAGATCGCGGCCTCCAGCCTCACCACCATCTCGGGGCTGGTGGCGCTGATGCTGATGCAGTTCCGTCTCGGTTACGACCTGGGCATTGTCCTGGCAAAGGCCATCGTGTGCAGCATGCTGACGGTGTTTCTGCTGATGCCTGGGCTCATACTGTTCTTCCCCCGGGCACTGAAGCGGACTCTGCACAAGAATCTCGTCCCCGACATCTATGGCTGGGGCAGGTTCCTGATGCATTCCGGATACTTCTTTGTCTGGATCTTTCTGCTTCTGATCCCCCTTGGTATCTTCTTCTCCCGCAGGGTGGATTATGCCTTCAGCGAGAGTTCCGTCTCGGAGCTCGTCTATTCCGAGAGCCGTGCAGCCATGCACAAGGTCCACGACAGCTTCGCTCCCTCCACCTATGTGGCGCTGCTGGTTCCTGCTGAGGACTTCGAAGCGGAAAAATCCATTCTGAAGGAAGCGGCTGCTCTCGACGGCATCAAGGACGCCACCGGGCTGGCCGGCATCGAGGTCAAACCGGGTCTGATGCTGACCGACTCCTGCACACCCCGCATATTTGCGGAGCTGCTCAACCTGTCCTACGAGGAAGCCGCGCTTCTGTTTCAGGCTTACGGTGTCCGGCATGAGCAGTATCAAGCGATCTTCAGTTCCGTCGACCGCTATGAAGTCCCGCTGATCGACATGTTTCTCTATCTCTTCAGCGTGGCCGACCGCGGTGTGGTGGAGCTGCCTGCAGACCGCGCCGCCGAGCTGGAAGAGCTCCGCGGCACGCTGGAGCGTGGGATCCGTCAGCTCCGCGGCGAAAACTGGAACCGGCTTGTCTTCACCTCCTCGCTGCCTGTAGAGGGCGATGCAAGTGTCGCCCTGGTCGAAGAGCTCCGTGACATCGCCGAGCGCCATTATGGCAGGGGGAAGGTCCTTGTCGTCGGAGACATCACCAGCGCGAGGGATCTCTCCGCCTCCTATACCGGAGACTCGACGCTCATCAGTCTTCTGACGATTCTGTTTGTCTTCACCATTCTGCTCTTCACCTTCCGGACGGTAGTGGGCTCGGCGATACTCGTCTTCGTGATTCAGGGAAGCATCTGGTTTAACTTCTCCTTCCCGGCTCTCCGGGATCAGCATCCTTCCTTTGTCACCAACATGATCGTCTCCGCCATCCAGATGGGTGCCACCATCGACTATGCCATCGTGCTCATGAGCCGCTATCTTGCGCTGAAGGAAGGTCTTCCGAAGAAGGACGCCATGGCCGAAGCGGTGAAGCAGAGTTTCCCCACGGTTATGACCTCCGGTTCCATCATGACGATCGCGGGCCTGCTGATCGCCTTCCGGGTCAGCGATGTCTATGTCGGCCATATTGGCCTCGGAGTAGGCCGGGGTGCGCTGATCTCCGTGATCCTTGTGCTGACGGTTCTTCCCCAGCTCCTTGTCCTGCTGGACCGGGCGGTGGAGAAGACCACACTGAATCTGGGTTTACCTGACGAAAAGGAGGAACACCGGCAGGCCGATGACAGGCCTCAGGTGAAAGAAGAAGCATGAAACACAGCATATCCCTGATCAGCAGATCGGCACAGAAGACACTCTCCGTGCTGCTCTGTCTCCTTCTTGTATGGGGATGTTCGCCCCTGCGTCTTCTCCCTGCCTTCACCCCTGCCTTCGCCGACGAGACGGAGGAAGTGATCCCGATCCGCAGCGCCGAGGATTTCCTGCGCTTTGCCTTGGCCTGCAGCTCCGATGTCTATTCCTCCGGGAAGCAATTCTCTCTGGAGGCCGATATCAGCCTGAGTGGGACGGACTTTCTCCCGGTCCCCTGGTTCGGCGGCATCTTTGAAGGCAACGGTCACAGCGTGAGCGGGCTCCTGTTTGACAGCGCGGGATCGCGTCAGGGGCTCTTCCGTACCCTCGCTGCCGGCGCCGAGGTCCGGAACCTGAAGGTCTCCGGTACGGTCAGCGCCGTGGGCAGCGCCTGTATCATCGGCGGGATCGCCGGCGTCAACCGCGGCACCCTGACCGGCTGCAGCTTTGAGGGCAGCGTCTCGGGAATCCAGGACGTCGGCGGCGTAGTGGGGCACAACGACGCCTCCGGCAAAATCAACGACTGTCGCTTCTCCGGTACGGTCATCGGTGAGCACCAGGTCGGCGGGATCGTCGGGCGGAACGACGGCAGCGTCACACAGTGTGTCTCCGAAGGCGGCGTCAATCCCGTTGCCGTGACGCCATCCGACCGGGAGATCGATTTTCTGAAGGGCGGCTTTGACATCTCGCAGCTCTCGGAGGACGAGTTTCTGAGTCTCTCGAACATCGGCGGCATCGCCGGGCTGAACACCGGGATCCTGGACGCCTGTGTCAGCGAAGGTCCTGTCGGCTATCCCTCCACCGGCTATAATGTCGGCGGCATTGCGGGCAAGACCACCGGCTTCATCCGGGGCTGCGAGAACCGCGGCGAGGTCAGCGGCAGACGGGACGTCGGCGGCGTTGCAGGTCAGCTGATTCCCTTCTCGGACCTCGATCTCTCCTCCGGGAAGCTGGACGGTCTGTCCTGGCAGCTCGAGATGCTGAACATGCTCCTCGGCGGCCTCGTGTCCAACTTCAACACCCGGGCAGGCGATCTTTCCGATTCCGTCACCCGTCTCCAGGTCTATACCTCGGATCTCCTTGAAGCCATCGAGGCACTGGTCCGGATACCGAACGAGAATGTCCAGCGGATTCTGGACAGCATCGGCATCGACCCGACGACCGGCGAAATCTACTTCCTCTATCCGGAGCTTGCCAACGTCGACCTCTCGATGATCTCGATCTCACTGATGAACCTGTATGGCGAATCGCTGTACTTTGCCGACCTCGCGAAGCAGAGCGCAAGCGGCCTCGCCTCGGACCTGCAGCTTGTCGCGCTCCAGATCTCGAATGTGCTGAACGAGCTCTTCAACACGGTCTCGAAGGTCGGAGACGGCCCCGAGACCTCCGACCTCTCGGTGGAGGAGGCCTACACCCGCAACACCGGCGCCATCGCCGAGTGCAGCAATACCGGCGGCATCTCTGCCGAGAACAACAGCGGCGGCATCCTTGGCAACTGCTCTTTCGAGGTGGAGTTTGACATGGAGGACCGGCTGAACGTCTCCGAGTATCTGACCGCCAATGTAAAGCACAATCTGTTCGCCGCGGTCCGGGACTGCCGCTCCGTCTCTGCCGTACACGCCCAGAAGGGCTGCGCGGGCGGGATCGCCGGGAACATGGATCTCGGCATCGCCGTCGGCTGCGTCTTTGCGGGCTCCGCCGAGGTCCAGGACGGGGATCAGGTCGGCGGAATCACCGGCAGCACCAAAGGGACGGTACAGAACTGCTGGTCCCGGGTTCTGCTGAGCGGCAACGGCTATGTCGGCGGGATCGCCGGGCTGGGCACCGATATCAGGGACTGCCGCGCCTGGGCCCATTTTGACCGCTGGGACGAGTACGGCGGAGCTGTCGCCGGCTGGACGGAAGGCGTACTGAGCGGGAATCTCTACACCGCGGTACGACCCGCCGGCGTGGACGGCGTCAGCATCTCCGGCGAGACCGACGAAGTCAGCGAGGCCGAATTTCTGAAGCTGGAGGGACTTCCCGGCCAGTTTGACAGCATCCTGGTACAGTACGTCGTTGAAGGCGAGGTGATCGCAGAGGAATCCGTCCCCTTCGGCGGCAGCCTGAACAGCATCCCCGAGGTTGCAAACCGGGACGGCATGTACTGGACCTGGGATTTGCCGGAAGACGGGCATATCTTCACCGCCTGCAGGATTGAGGGACAGTACCGCGCCCCAAAGAGCACCATCGCCACCTCCGAGACGCCGCCTCTCTTCCTGGTTGAAGGCCAGTTCTACGACGGGCAGGAGCTGCGTGTGGTTCCGGCTGGCGCGCCGGAAGTCCCCGGAGAGCTGATCCTGTCCCGGACTGTCAGCGTCAGCGGCTGGGACGGCGAGCTCACCGTGCGCATGCTCACCGATCAGGACGGTACGCTCTGGCTCTTCGGGAAGGACAGTGCTCCGGTCGAGACGTCCTATACCCGCGACGGCAGCTACATTGTTTTCCGGGTGCCGAACGGAAGCTCAGTCTGCTACACTGCCGAGGCCTCGCCCAAAGTCCCCGACTTACCTTTTTCCCTGCCTTTCTCTCTTCCGCTCTCGCCGCCTGTTCTGGCAGCCTGCGCTGCGGTTCCGCTTCTCATCGTGATTCTGTCCGTCTCCGCGGCTTCCCGGCGCCGGAAACGGAAGGCAGCTGCGGCCGCAGCTGCGTCACAGGAAGCTCAGGATCCGGATGAAGCAGAAGAAGCGGAAGAACCGAAAGAAGCATCCGAAAAAACGCAAGCTCCCGAAGAACCGAAAGAAGCACCGGAAGCACTTGAAGTTCCTGAAAAACTGAATGAACCGGAAACACCGAAAGAAACACCGGAAGCAGATGAAAAATCGAACGAGCCCACCTGATCCACAGGATCCGCGGTGAATCTGGTATCCGGATGTAAAAGAGTCCCGCCCTGACTGACCAGTATGTCAGCCGAGCGGGACTTCTTCTCTGTATCGGAATCTCTGTGCCGGTACTGCGATTCTCACTGAATATAGATGATGGCGGTTTTCCGGAAAGCCGAGATGATCCTCAGGATCGCGGAATAAACCAGCCCTGCGCAGTAGATGAAGACCGCAACGCGCGGGACCCTGAAAAACACAAGGCAGGCGGCACCGGTTATCAGATCCAGCAGGCCCGTCGCGAACTTCAGCTTCCAGGAGCCGGCCCCGACCTTTTTCGCCTCCAGGGCATGCAGCAGGTCCACCGTACCCGAGAAGGCATGGATCCCCACCAGATACAGGATGATGTACAGGGTCGGCACCTCGGACAGGGTCGAGGTAAAGATCCCGAAATCCAGCACAATCGCCCCGATAAAGAACAGGCGCTTGCCGCCCACCATGCGCCTCGCCATGGTGAAGTAGTAGATCAGATAGCGGATCCCCATCACGGTGAGCGAGATGCTGACAATGGCGGCGACCAGCTGAATCCCGTCCTCTGCAAAGCGCAGGATTAACCATGTGAACAGGAGCATCAGGACTCCGGCTGCGATATTCTGAACACGCTGCAGTTTTGTCATTGCTTCTCACCTCTCAGGATGTATTCCGCCAGGCGGAAGTAGTCGCGCATGCCCTTCAGGCCCTTCTCGCCGTAATCCACTGAGAACCCTGCCAGCAGATTGCCGGAGCGGAAGATCTTGTTTGTCACCATGCTTTTCTGCGCCAGCGCCGCCAGGATGAATCGGCCGAGGAAGGTCCCGCTCTTCTCTGCCTCCGTCGCCGCGACGTATTCCGCCTGGTACTTCTCGACGTCAAAGTCCTCGATCTCCTCGCCGGAGAGCCGCTCGCCGAAGGCCTTCCAGTCCACGCAGGCATCCAGCTGGCGTTTTTCGAGGATCGTCCGGATCTCTTCCTCCCACGGCAGGACGGTCTCCCGGTCAAAGCTCCCTCTCTGAAAGTGTTCCGTTCCGCTCCGGAGGCACTTCAGCGCCGCTACCATCTGGCGGAAGGCCTGCATATATTCGCCGGGATTGTCCTTCAGGATATCCCGGTAGCCGCCCCAGGCAGGCAGATAGCGGTACCGCATGAAGCTGTAGTCGGGCAGATGTCCGGCGCGGCCGTGGCCGAGGTTCATGATGGAGTTCTCGTTCATCTGATAGATGCTGGCGCTGTACAGTCCCTTCTCCGGATCGTCCGGGGTGCTGGTGGAATGGCGGAAGCTGATCTGCCGTTCGGTAAAGCCCTCCCCCTCCGGAAGCAGCTCATAGAACCAGTAATTGGTGTTGTTGATGACCAGTGACGGGGTCCCCGCAAAGCCCGCGTGGGCCCAGGTATCGGCCAGGACGTGCATCGCGACGCCGATGGCCTGCAGGCTGCCGTTCTCCGCCAGCCGGACCGTGTCCTCGGTCAGGGCGCCGTTCGGTCCGCAGATCAGGCGGTATTTTTCCCGGTACAGTCTCCTTCCCTTCACCGGCACGTCCAGGCTGCGCGGCAGGAAGTGGAAGGAGGACCAGATGCGGGTGATGTTCTGCAGCCCGATGACATCGGTCCTGGCGTCCATCAGCTCCAGCTGAAGCTGGGTCGTGGCTGCGGCCCGCGGCGCCCTGATCTTCGTCAGGAGGCTCTCCGAGCAGCAATCAACGAACTGTGCGCTGTAGGCGATCTGAAGGCTCTCCCCGTGGGACCAGCCGGCGAGAAAGGCCGCGCAGTAGGTCGCGTAGTAGTGGAAGTCCATCTGCATCAGGCATCCCCCTCCTTCCGCAGTCTGCGCGCCCGCTTCACACGGACGGCGGTGAAGACCAGTTCCACCAGCACTGCCGAGGACGAGAAGTCCAGCAGCATTGCCGCAATCTGGCTCAGATACAGTTGTTCAGAACCATGAAAGCCTGCCATCTCCGCAAGCCAGATCACGACGTAAAACACCGCCAGAATCCCTGCCGCAGCGACATAGGCCTGTCCCTTTTTTCTGCCCATCCCCTCGGAGCGGGCCGACAGGCCGATGAAGAGGCGGATGGACATATCAACCCCCACCAGGATCGCTACAACGACCCACATGATGATCTCCGCAACCAGCCTCTCAAGGCCCGTCATCCCGGCCATTCCCGACATCCCCTGAAGCTCTTCCATCCGCAGGATGACCTCCATCACCGTGCGGACGACTGACCAGACGCCGAAGGCGATCACGCCGCCGCCGATGACGACAAGGGTGTTATCGTCCTTTCGCTGTTTTTCAATGCCTGTCATTGCGTCACTTATTCCTCTCCATCCCGTTGTATTACAGTTCTCATTATGGTTCACAGTATAAAACAAAAGGCCCGGACAGGCAAGAGGATTCTTGACAGAGTGTTCCTGACTGAGAACACCTGACGTCATAAGAATACTCCCCTGCGGAGACAGTGTTTTTTCATCATGCACAGAATAGCAATTTTTATTGCGCAGAGAGCAAAGCAGTTTCCGTTATGCGCACAGAGGAGATGTCTCTATGGAGAACCGTGAAGGAATTGAATCCGTCAGAAAGACGCTGAAGCTGCTCGCGCTGATGGCGCAGCAGGGCGGTTCGCTGACCGTGACCCAGATCGCAGACATGCTGGACTGCTCGGTCTCCAGTGCAAACCGCTTTCTGCAGACGCTTCTCCTGGAGAACTTTGCCAGAAAGAATCCGGAGACGAACCGCTATGAACTGACCTATCGGATGTATGCGCTCGGCGCTTCCAACGTGGCGCATGACCCCTCCATGGAAAAGCTGATCCCGATTGCCCATGCCGTCTCTCAGAAGTATGACGTGTCGGTCAACATCAACGGCGTGGAGGGCGAAAACGCGATCCTGCTGTTCCGCGTGACGAGATTCCATAACAAGGATCTGGACTTCTTCAGCGGTGAGATGGCTCCCGTCTACTGCACCAGCAGCGGAAAGGCGATCCTCTCCCTGATGGAACCGGAGGAGCTGGAGCCGATCCTGGAAAAGCTCCAGTTCCGGGCTTTTCAGAACGAGAGCGTGTCCATCGAGCAGCTGAGAGAGGAGCTCCGCATCGCCCGCCAGAACGGCTACGCAGTCTGCCAGGAGGAGTACGTCTCCGGCGTTTTCAGCTTCAGCCTGCCCGTCCGGGACCGGCGCGGCCACAGCTACGCCTTCACGCTGATCATGCCCATGAAGGACCGGAACCGTGTCTTCCGCCGGGAAGTGATCCAGGAGCTCCAGTCAAGGCTGAGCTGCATCCGGGATACCGTCATCTGATTCCACATCTCCAACAGAAAAACCCGCCTGCCGGCGGGTTTTTCTGTTGGAATAATCTGTTATTTTACATAATATACGTCCGTAAGATAGCAGCCCAGCGAATAGCTTCCCGAATGTTTCGGGAAATACGGCATCATGGCAAATCCGTCAATCTTGCTGCCGTTCTTCAGGTTAAAGTCCATACTGTAAACCGTGTTCACATGCTCCATCTCGAGATACCCGGCTTTCTGGAAAACACCGTCCACACGGTAGAAAACATTCTGTGTGCCGAGTCTGGAGCTGTCATCCACCTCATAGAAGATCATGTTCAGGGTGAACGACAGGCACCTGTCCAGTCTGGTCAGAGGAGTCATAACGGGGATGATCCACGAGGAAGGTGTCGTATAGGTCTCCCCGAGGTTGAAGCATGTGATCTCAGCTTCGTAGACCAGCGTGCCGCTCTTCCTGCCGTTTACATAGTACGGCTCTTCTTTGTATGTGAGCTTCCCGTTCGCGTCATATTTCTCTGTGATCTTCTCTCCGTTCCTGTCATAGGAGGTCTTCGTGTCGGAAGATGAGCTGGAAGAACCGCCGGAAGGAGCACTGGACGAGGATGCTCCGGAACCTGCCGCGCTCGGAGCGCTCTCAGGGCCGGATATTTTCCCGTCAAAGGGTTCTGCGCTGAAGCCTGCGAGATTTCCTTCTGCGTCAAACTCCCAGCGGATATGCTCGACCTTCCCCAGCTCCTTATAGTGCCCATCCTTCAGCAGCAGGCTGTATTCAAAGGCCTTAACACTGTCCAGTTTGCCGTATGAGGCATTATGGAACTGGCTGATATACATCCCTGAAGCCAGCTGCGCCACCGTTGTATACTGTGCGTAGGGAGAGCCGGCCTGTCCGTTAAACAGAGTGTTGTTTCCTTCCATGCGGATTTCATCATCCAGATGGTTTTCGATGCTGTAATAGACGTCGAAAGAGGTGCTCTGAATATCGTATCCGACAATCCGGATGCTCAGAGAATCTTCATCCACCAGGCTCTTCTCCATCGACACAAAGCCGGATACCCTTGTCCGCTGGTCGCGTACCGGAATTCTGACCGTGTCCGACGTGAATACGGTTTTATAATCGATCTGCATATCCATCGCAACGGAGATGCTCTCCAGCTTCTCGATTCCCGCCGCCTTCAGGAGGCTGGGTGAGAGTCTGATGTCACTGTACTTGCTTTCATGCGCTTCCAAACTGCAGTAGAAGGACATCGGTTCCGTGTTTTTGCCGTTGAGCTGCAGGGTATGGATTTCCAGATTGATTTTGTCGTTTCCACTGTTCTCTGCATAGATGTGGACCGATTCGCTGTCCCCGTCTGCGGAGTAACTCACCGCTGTGACTCTGACCCCGTCGTGATTCAGGATCTGGGTCTCCGTAAGGCTGATTCTCCCGTAAGACTTTGCAGGATTCAGTCCCTTATAAGCCGCGGGATCAAAGCTGTCAAAGTCTGTCCGGCCGGAGACTTCGGTGATTTCACCGGCTTTCAGCAGTCCCCATCCGTACTCTCTGCTGGTATACCACTCTCCGTCCCGGAGGGTGATCTCTTCCACTTCGTTGCCCCAGGCGTCGTACGTGTAGGTCGTAACGTCTGTTTTTCCGGCATAATATCCTGTAATATGTTTCTCGACGCTGCGGTTCAGCAGACCATTCTGATCATACTCATAGCTTACTGTGCTGGTATAGTCCTCTCCCGTGGCAATGAAGGTTGTGTTCTCGCCGCTGATTTTGCGTCCTTCGGCATCATAGCTGGTCTCCCGCAGCGAGTTTCGCACTCCATCTGCATCGTAGCTCTCCGAGCGCACAACATTTCCGTCCCGGTCTTTCGTTGTAACGGACCTGCTTTTCAGGTTTTCGTTATCGTCATACGACTCGACTTCCGTAACGCTTCCGTCATCAGCATAGCTGTTGCTCTGCTTCTGAGAGAGCGTTCCGTCGACCCTGCGGGTCAGGATCTCCAGCACCCGGCCTTCCTGATCGTAGGCCCAGGTTTCCGATGCCGTCAGGGCTCCGGTCCCGGCATCCCGGGTCTCACTGCTTACAATTTTCCCGTCGCTGTCAAAGGTATTCCGCTCCACTTCCAGGGTTTCCGGTCCGCTGTACGGGACTGTGTGGGTCGTTGTCTCGGACACCTTCCCGTCCCCGTTCACGGTCGTCTTTCGCTCGGTCCGGTTGGATTCATAATAGTAGCCGTAAAACAGCTGTACCCACTGTTCTTCCTGCTCTGCCTGCTTCTTCTGTCCCTCTCCGCCGGCCTCCGGAGCCTTTCGTCCGCAGTTTGAGCAAAAGTTGCCGTCATTCTCTTCTCCGCAGTCAGGGCAAATCCACGTGGAGCTCTCCACCGGCCTCGGAGTCCCGCAGTTTGTGCAGAAGTTCCCGCTGTTCTCCTTTTCGCAGTTTGGACAGACCCACACCTCAGCCGGATCTTCGGAGAGGGCAAAGCCTGCCGGAGCAATGCTCAGAACAAGACACGCAATCAGCATGACTGCCAGGATGTTTTTCCCGATTTTCTTTCCCATCTTCACCTGTCTCAGCTCCTGTTCTTTTATATTTTTGACTCAATCATACCGCCGGCTTCCGCTTCAGATACTGATCCGCTCTGTCCTGTCTCTCGCTTTCAGGCATAATACTGTCGAGTACATACCGGAGAGCTGCAGATACAGCCCGACAATCATGGCTGTGTGACTGTCATTTAATTATACCTGACGATGATGTGTGACAGTCTGTAAAAGAAATCCACACAGGCTGAGCCCGCGTTCCCCTTCAGGCAGACCAGGCGCAGCGCTGACCGGTAGCGAAAGTAGTCCGCCCACTTTCTGTCGAATTGCCTGCAGTTCTCCCACATATTCTCCAGATCCCGGTCGCATTCTGGAGTTCTGTTCAGTCTGGCGAATACTGTCGCGATGCCAAACAGGATAAACATCTCATGCCGCAGATAGGCGAGCTTTCTTCGGTCCCGGACCTCATCCAGATGGAACGCCTTGAAGCAAAGCTCCGTTGCGGCAATCTGATGCCGATACCGCTTCATGAGGATATCCTGCTGTACGGACTGACCTTCCCGCCCGATGGTATAAAGGTACAGGTCACAGTTTAGATAGTACATGCGTTCGGTGTACTTCAGGGTCCTGTACACCAGATAGTTGTCTTCATAAAACGTGTGCTTTGGCATTTGCAGTCCGCTGCTTCGCAGAAGTTCTGTCCGGAAGCAGACCGCATGAATCATCAGGATCTGGTCCGGGCGAAACCGTCTCGTTTCCGGCCAGGAAAAAACCCGGCCTGCCGGCAGCGCATTGGAAAAGTCGATCGATCGATTTCCCTGACCGTCCACATGATTGTAATAATAATTGGTGACAAACAGATCGACGCCGCCCCGGCGGTCGACCGCTTCCAGCTCATCCAGAAATCTCACAAAATCGCCGCTCAGCCTGTCATCGCTGTCCAGGGTCTTGAAGTATTTTCCCTCCGCCAGGCAGATCCCCTGATTGATTCCTTCTCCGTGACCTCCGTTCTCCTGATGAACAACCCTGACAATCCCGGGGTATCTCCTTGCATACTCATCTGCAATTGCTCCGGTCCTGTCCTTCGATCCGTCGTCGATGATGATGATTTCTACTCTGTCTCCGCCCGCCAGCGCACTCTCGATGCTGCCGGACATATAGTCCTCAGAATTATAGCAGGGAATGGTGACGGTAAGTAATTTCATTATCTGATATATCCTTTTCTTTTAATGCAGCTGAAAATCCGAACGTCTCCGCTTCGGATTCCGCCTGTTCTTTGCAAAATATGCGGCTATTATAATCTACAGATCACCCGGTTGCAACAAAAACATTACTGCGAGGGTAATCAGAAAGCACAAGAATGGGAACGATTTTATCCATTTCTACATTCATGGTACCGGCAAAATGACGTTGAGAATATGGGAAGAGATGCACACGTCTGACAATCGGAATTATTTCATACTTCGTAATATATACGATATGGCACTGGCATTCGCATTTGTAATGTGCTAAACCTAGCCTATCCATTGGATTCATCCTATGTTTTGAGTTCAGCTTGCTACACCTCGCTTAATATAGCTCCGTATGCCCAACATGCTTTTCCGCCAGTCGCCCCAACTTAGAATTATTATTCTGATTAATGCAATAAAACTTCGGCTTACAAGCTTTATCTAGTTAGAAAGAGCAGGTTGTTGACGATGTCGACGTATTCATCCTTTGAAGCGATCTCGGCATAAATGCCGTTCTCCACCAGTTTTTGGACAGCCACGTCGACTTGGTCACGGAGCTCCGCGTCGGTGGCACGGAAGACGATGCCGTACTGCTCGGTGCCGAGCTTCTCGTCAATGACGGTGAGACCGTCATGGTTGCTGACATAGCTGGCCGCAACGAGAAGGTCAACAAACACCGCGTCAACTGTGTTGCTCTCGAGCTCGGTGAAGCATTTAAGGAAGCTGTCGCAGGTGATCACATTATTGAAGGTGGCTGCCAGATCGGCCAAATCCCCGTGCAGAAGCACTTCGCCGTAGGTCCCGAGCTGGACGGCTACATTTTTACCGGCAAGATCCTCAGAGGACGCAAAGCCGCTGTTCGCCTTCACAACAAGGACCTGGGTGTTGTCATAATAGGGCTCGGAGATTTGATAACCGGCTTCTTTCATACTGTCGAGGATGGTCATGCCGGACCAGACGCAGTCGCACTCCATGGAGTTGAGTTGAACGAGCTTCTCGTCCCAGTTTACGCCGAAGATTTTTAGCTTCCATCCCAGCAGGTCGCAGACCGCCTGACAGATTTCAACGTCAAAACCAGTATACTCCCCGTCATTTCCGAGATAGGTGAAGGGAGGATACTCGGGGTCAATGCCCATAATAAAGTCCGTCCTATTTGGCGGCACAACTGTTTTTCCTGCCATCTGTATCCTTTTAACAAATTCATATGTAGCTGGATCATTCGTCTTTATATTCTCATAGATGCCCTGGACAGCTTCCTGGAAGGCAGCCTTATCAACATCAGTGACATACTCGACCTTGCCCTCGACTTGAGCCTTGACATTCTCTTCAAACTGTGCCCAAAGCTCACGGTAATTGGCAACCATATCGGCAGCAGTACTGCGCATGATCACACGCTGCTCGTAAGTCATAGCGTTCCAGATCTCAGCAGAGATGACAACGACGTCGGGGATCATGGTGTGCTCGTCGTAGCAGTAGTAGCCGGTCACGTCGGCGTGGTCACGCATGGCGGTGATGTTGTTCTCGGCACCATCAATGACGCCCTGTTGCATGCCGGTGTAGATGTCGCTGTAGGCCATAACGGTGGCGGAGCCGCCGAAGGCGTTCATCATGTCAATTGCCATCTGGCTGTCCATGGTGCGGATCTTGAGTCCCTTCAGGTCGGAGGGGGTACGGATCGGGGTCCTCGCAGTGTAGAAGCATCGAGTGCCGGACTCGAGCCAGGCAAGACCGATGAAGCCGTCGTCCTCAGTCAGTTCGTAGAGTTCCTGACCGATCTCACCGTTCATGACATTGTAGAGGTGATCCTTGTCGTTGAAGACATAGGGGACGGAGACGCAGTTCCAGGCAGGAGCAAAGTTGGACAGAGTGCCCGCAGAGACCTTGGTCATCTCAAGCTGACCGGCCTGAATCTGGGACACACAGTCGGCCTCGGAGCCGAGCGTGCCGCCGGGCATGACGTCG
>JAILFJ010000116.1 GCA_024697625.1 Oscillospiraceae bacterium | reverse complement strand
GTCTGCCTGATCTTTGCCGATCCGATCATGCGGCTTTGCGGCGCGACGGACGGAAACATCGAATATCTGCGGCCGTACTACACGATGCTGAGCGCCTTTTCGCTGACCATTCTGCTTCAGTCGGAACTCGGCATCCTCATCATCGGAGAGGGAAAGACGGTGGTGGCGGCCATCGTGATCATGATCGGCGGCGTGCTCAACTGCGTGCTGGACTATGTCTTTATGGCAAAGCTGCATATGGGGATCCGCGGCGCCGCCATCGCGACGGTGATCGGCTACTGCAGCACGATCATCTATGCAGTCTGGTTCTATTCCATTGCACGCAAGAGCTCGTATCACCTGGAGCTGGCAAAACCAGACATAAAGGAGATCGGCGGCATCTGCTTCAACGGCTCTTCGGACATGGTGTCGAACCTGGCAGAGGGCATCACGGTGCTGTTCATGAATCACCTGGCCTACCGCTGCTACGGCGAGGTGGGCGTGAGCGCGCTTACGGTGGTGACCTATGTGCAGGTGCTGATTTCCATGGTGTTTATGGGCTTTACCTCGGCCGTGGAACCGGTGTTCTCCTATCATTACGGCAGCGGAAATGTCAGGATGCGGCAGCGGGTCTTCCGCCTGAGCATCCGCTGGATCATGGCCCTGGGCGTTTCGACCATGCTGCTGCTGTTCGCTTTTCGCAGTCAGATTGTCGGGATCTTCTTCCGGAAGGGGACGGAGTTCTTTGACATCGCCTCTCTCGGGTATCTGATTGTCCTGCCCGCCTGCCTGTTTACGGGCTTCAATGTCTTCGGGTCGGGGCTGTTTACGGCCTTCGGCAACGGGGTCGTCTCGGGTCTGCTGTCGCTGATCCGCTCGTTTGTGATTCTGACCTGCTGCCTCTACGGCCTGACGGCGCTGTTCGGGGGACCGGGGCTCTGGAGCGCATGGCCGGCTGCGGAACTGCTCAGCATCCTGGTCACGCTGTACGCCCTGAAGAAGTACCGCGGCACCTATCAGTACTGAACCGGTTCAGGCCCTGCGGTTGAACCATAAAGCAGAACGAATACAAGCGGAACAATACAACAACATAAGGAGGAAAAAACATGCTGAACATCCTAAAAAAACTGGAGGGCAGCACCCTGACCGTAAAGCTGGACGGCCGTCTGGATACCAATACCGCGCCCGAGTTCCAGGCCGAAGTGGAGCCGATGCTGAACGGCATTGCCAGGCTGGTCCTGGACTTTGAGAAGCTCGATTATCTTTCTTCTGCGGGCCTGCGTGTTCTGCTGACTTTTGAGCAGGAGATGGAGGAGCAGGACAAGACCATGGAGGTTACCCATGTCAACGACATCATTCATGATGTGTTCGATGTAACAGGATTTCTGGATATTCTAACGATTGTCTGAGCGGAGAGAGGCCGACAGCACCCCGAGGAGAGGAAGAAAACAGCCGTGAAAAAACTGACAATGAAGGCGGAGCGGGAAAGTATCCCGGCGGTGATTGACTTCGTCAACCGGGAGCTGGATGAACTGGGCTGCCCCGAGAAAACAAAAACGCAGATCGACATTGCCATCGACGAGCTGTACGGCAACATCGCCAGTTATGCCTACGGCGAGGAAAACGGAGAGGTGACTGTTGCGGTTGACCACGACAGCGCCGCCGGTGCCGTAAGCATCTCTTTTCAGGATGAAGGGAAGCCGTTTAACCCGCTGGAGAGCGGCGAGCCTGATGTTACCCTCTCCGCCAGAGAGCGGAAAGTCGGCGGACTGGGCATTTTTCTGGTCAGGAAGAGCATGGACGACGTCCGGTATGAATACAGGGACGGAAAGAACATCCTGACCATCCGGAAGACACTGTAGGATTATGAAAGAATCAAAGGAAAAGCAGGACATGAAACGGAAACCGCGAAGACGATCCATGCAGATGAAGCTGAATGTGCTGGTGATCGGCAATATCCTTGCCGTCGCGGTGGGCCTGATGGCCATCAGCTATTATATCTTCTGCCAGCGGGTGGACGACAATTACAACATTTCGCTTGAGCGGGCTGCGGATGCCTGTGCAAACAACATCGATGGGGAGGAACTGGAATTCTTCTGGAAAGCGATCGACAGCGATGCCTTCCGGGAGGTCTACGAGCTCGCCGTAAAAGCCAATGATGAGGAGATCATCAAAGAGTGGCTGCAGAGCAAGCCGGGCTGGTTTGCTGTTTATTATGCGGAAGAGGAATCCGCGGAAAGGGACGAGCTCGAGATCGGAGAAGATGCACAGGCCGAGGATCTGAGCTGGAGCCTGCTGGATGACTACCAGCAATTGCTGTATGCGCTGCAGGCGATCATAGACTATTTCGATGTTGACAGCGCGTATTATCAGATCGATGTGGACGGCGTCACGTATAACATCGCGGATCCGAATGAAACGCTCTTCTACGTCGGGACAGCGGAGGCGCCGATCGAGGAATTCGCCGATTATGAGGATAACGCAGAGGTTCCGCCTACCGTCTACTACTCGGGGTCCGGCTGGCTGCTCACCGTGATCAAACCGGTTATCAACCTTGAAACCGGGAAACCCGTCTGCATCGCGGGGGTGGAGCTCAACATGACAGAGATTGTCAATGAGCGATACGTGTTCCTTCGACAGAGTCTTGTGTTTGTGGCCCTGCTGCTGG
>JAILFJ010000105.1 GCA_024697625.1 Oscillospiraceae bacterium | reverse complement strand
TTTTCGGAATACGTCCATTCCGGCTTGATGTTTGCCAGGTTGAGTGCGGACTCAATATCCGCCTTCTCCGCGCTTTCCGCAGTGATGACAGTCGTATCGGCAGACTGGCTCTGGCTGCTATCGGCTGTCTGCGGTGTGCTGTTATCATTTGTCGCAGTTTCGCCTGAGCTTGTTCCGCAGGCCACAAGCCCCAGGACAAGTGTCAGTGTCAATAGCAGCGCGATTATATTTCCGGATTTCTTCACAGAAGAAAACCTCCCTTACGTTTGATGCGCTCATTGTAAGGGAGGTTCCTTGAAACAAGATTGAAGTTTTATTTATTATTTTCGGGGATCGATACCGTGAACCGGACCTTGCCGTCCTTACAGGATACCGAGATATTCCCGCCGTGTTTTTCCGCAACTGCCTTGGCAATGGAAAGGCCAAGGCCGTAATGATGCCCGTCGCTGCTGCGGGCTTCATCGACCCGATAGAAACGGTCAAAGAGGTGCTCCAGCTTCTCCGGAGGGATCGCATCCCCGTCGTTGGCGATGCTGAGCACTGCTGTATGGCTCTGACGCTTCAGCGACAGTTCGATCTCGCTTCCTGTTCCATGTCTTACCGCATTGTCCAGCAGGATGGATGTGAGCTGTGTCAGCTGGGCCGGATTGCCTGTGACGTGGATCTCTTCGTCAATGTCGCTTTGGATCGTTTTCCCCTGATCGAAGGCGAGACTTTCAAAGGCAAGCGCTTCACCGGTGACGATGCGGGTAAGATCGACCGTTTCCATGGGCGTTTCCGTATTTTCCGCTCTGGAAAGATCCAGAAGCTGCTTTACCAGGTCTCCCATGCGTTCATTTTCATACTGGATGTTCGCCAGCCACTCGTTTTCTCCCAGTTCCCTGGAAAGAAGCTCCGCATTGGTGCTGATCACAGCAACCGGTGTCTTCAGCTCATGGCTGGCGTCCGAGATGAACTGCTTCTGCTGTTTATCGTTTTCTTCCAGGGGACGGATGATCCGCCTGGATAGAACGAGAGATATAAAGAACAGGATAACAATGGACGCCCCGCCGATGATCAGGACATTGTGCAGCAGCGTTTTCATGCTGCCTTCCGTCATCGTATCGTCGATAAACGCTGCCAGCGTATATCCCGGTTTGCTGCTGATCCGATAGGACAGGTTTTCAAGCCGTCCTGCGGTATTGTCCTTCGTCAGCAGATCCCGGGCCATCGAGATCAGTTCATCCTCGCTGTAAAGTCCATTCGCTCCATCATTTACGGAGAGCACGGCGCCATCCTCCGAAAACGCGACAGAGTAAAATGTGGAGAGCTGGAAACCCGGCCCTAAATCCGGAGGTGGATCGCCCTGTCCGGGACCCGGACCGGGGAAAACCTGATTGCCGGATTTCACATCCGGCGCTTTTTCCGGTTCGGGCTGCTGGTCGGGAGAATAAAGCTCCACATATCGTTCCAGCATTTCCGAACTCTGCCGGCGGATCTCATGGTAGCTTGCCAGCATGATCACGGACAGGGTAACAGCGAACAGAAGGATGAGGGAGAGCATGATCGCCAGGATGATCTTTTTTCTGGATCTGCTAAACATCTTTTTCCCTCAATTCATATCCCAGACCGCGTACAGCCTTGATCTCCACCTTGGAGCCGACAAAGGCCAGTTTCTTCCGTGTGAAGGACATATATACCTCTACGTTGTTGTATTCCGCCTCATTCTCAAAGCCCCAGATTTTCACGGCAAGCTGCTCCCTGGTCATGATTTGCCCCTGGTTACCGAACATATACTCCAGAATACGCAGCTCTTTTTCTCCGAGCCGGACGCTTTGCCCAGTGGAATTACAGGTCAGCGTTGCTTTTGCTGTGTCAAGGGAGAGGTCGCCGAAGTTCAGACTTCCATCCTGAAAACTTGCACTTCTGCGGCCAAGGGCGCGGAGCCTGGCCAGCAGTTCCTTGGTCTGAAACGGTTTTGTCAAATAATCGTCCGCACCGCTGTCAAGCCCCTCGACCTTATCGTCAAGCTGGCTTTTCGCCGTCAGCATCAGGATCGGCGTTTTGATGCCTTTGTTTCTTGCCCGCCTTGCGACCTCGAAGCCGTTCATCTCCGGCATCATAACGTCAAGGACAGCCATATCATAGACACCGCTCTCCAGCGCGGCCAGGGCGGAAGCTCCATCCGCCATATGGTCCACATCGTATTTTTCCTGTTTGAGCAGCGCCACCAGGGCAGCTGCCATTCTTTTCTCGTCTTCGGCCAGAAGGATCCGCATACCATCACCGCCTTTCAATTGTTATGATACACGTCAAAGATTGAGGGAAGATTGAAATCAGGCTTCGTTTACGATCTTGCCGGTGATATATTCCGGTACCAGTGCAAACATAAGTGTCCCCGGTCCGGAGCGTTCGATCTCGTGCCTGATATACGCCTCATCGTCTGTGAATTTACGGCTCAGCTCTTCCGACAGCCGATATACCGTCTCCTGATCTTCAACAAACTTTATCCTGCCAAAGACAATGACAGATTTGATGTTCAGTGCCCATTCGCCGTCTTTGCGAAAACCCTGATCATAGACACAGAAGGATGCTTTATCATGGCGTTTCATAGCATCGACCTTATGTCCCTTTTTCCCGCCGTGGAAATAAATATTTCCGTCTGCCTCACAATAATAATGGTTGATGGGCATGCCATAGGGATAGTCATCGTCGCCGAGGACAGAGAGCACCCCTCGCAATTCCGCCTTCAGGATATTGATACATTCTTCCTGAGACAGCTGTTGTTTTTTTCTAAGCATTGTTCTGAAATTCATAATGTTCTCTGACTCCTGA
>JAILFJ010000049.1 GCA_024697625.1 Oscillospiraceae bacterium | reverse complement strand
GCCTGGTTTGAAAAGATCGATGGCGATTGGATCTATTGCAATAAACCGAATCAATAATACAAGGAGGAACACAAACATGACGATGCAGGAACTGATGGACAGAGCGGAACTGAAGGATCTGGTGGATACCTTCTCCAATCTTGCGGACGTGAAGGACACCGCTTCCCAGGGCGAGCTGTTCTTGCCCGACGGCTGGCTGGAATTTCAGATGGGCTTTGACGGGGAAATCAACAAAATCGAGGGGCGCGAGGCGCTGGTGCAGGCCTTCGCCGCCACGATCAACCCATGCAAGGCGGTTTACCACATTAATGGCCAGCACACCGTGACCCTCCGCGGCAACGAAGCCGAGGGCATTGCCTACTGCACGGCGACGCTGGTCAACGATGTGGATGGAAAGAATATCATCACGTCCAACTATGTGCGCTATTCCGATCTCTACGCAAGAGCGGACGGCAAGTGGTACATCAAGCGCCGCCGCACCACCTTCCTGATTTCCGACCGGCACGAGCTGAACGGCTGAAGGAAAGGTGTAGAATGAAAAAGGTTTTGATTCATACGCTCGCATTCGTCATGGTGCTTTCTCTGACTGCCTGCGGAACCCAAGCCGCAGTGCCGCAGCCTGCAGCGCCGACGCAGGAGCCGGAAGTCTCTGCATCCCTCGCGGAGGAACCGATGGCATTGGAGGAGAAAAAAGTGGACATGACAACAGAGGAAACCATGGCGGAGGTCGGCGTATTCGATCTGGAGCGCGGCGTTGTGCTTCTGAACAGTGGCTATGAAATGCCCGTTCTCGGGATCGGCTGCTTCATGCTCTCCAACGAGCAGGCAGAAAACTCCGTCTACTGGGCGCTGCGGGACGGATATCGGCTCATCGACACCGCCCGCATTTACGGCAATGAGGCCGGCGTGGGCCGCGGCATCCGCCGGGCCATCGACGAGGGCTTTGTGACAAGGGAGGAGATCTTCGTCACGACCAAGATGTGGACCAGCGATTTTGACAACGGCGACGCGGCTGTTGACGCCTCTTTGGAGCGTCTGGGCCTGGACTACATCGACCTGATGATCCTGCACCACTCCCAGCCGCATAACGACGTGCAGGCTTACCAGGCCATGGAGCGTGCCGTGGAGGCGGGCAAACTCCACTCCATCGGGCTGTCCAACTACTACGAGCCGGAGGACTATGACCGGCTTGTAAACGCCACCACCATAACGCCCGCCATCCTGCAGAACGAGACGCATCCCTATCATCAGAGTACAGAGATGAAGGAGTACATTGCGCAGGTTGGTACGGTGCTGGAATCCTGGTTCCCGCTGGGCGGACGCGGAAACACCCAGACGCTCTTCAATGACGATACCATCGCTTCCATCGCCGCCGCTCACGGCAAGACCTCCGCACAAATCATTCTCAGGTGGCACCTGCAGGCGGGGAACATCGCCATCCCCGGCTCCAGCAATGAGGCGCACATTGCCGAAAACTATGCTATTTTCGACTTTGCCCTTTCCGATGAGGAGATGGCGGAGCTGACTGCCATCGACCGGGATGAACGCTTTGCGGATTATTGAGAAGTTTGTCCTGTCACAAGGGTGAGACGCAGTCCCGGTAAGGGTTTTACACTTCTATCTCTATCCCGCGGGTCAACCGTAACACTACCCGGTCCTTTATGGCGATGAACACTGTAATAACTCAAGCCCAGGCAGTCGGTAAAGAGTTCAAGTAGAACAATGGCTAAGACAGAGAAGGCGGTACCGGAACTGATCACTCCGGCACCGCCTTTATACTTTTTCACATAGTTGTTTTTCAGTTCGCTGAACGGTAGTAAAACGGTAGTAGTCGATACCCGCCGTTGCCGCAGTTTGCCGCGAAAAGGCACGTTCAATCGCAACCTGCTCACTTATCAAACGTCCTGCCGTGGCACACAAATAAGTTTTTCGTCAAGTGCGATCAGCCGCCTGAAAAGCCGTATTCTGCCGCAGTTTACCGCGATTTGCAGGGCAGAAATAGTTGTTAATAATCTTTGACTCTGTCATGGAAAACGCAAAATACGGCAAGATGCGGCAAATCAATGCCGTCAATGGCAGTCAAATGGCAG
>JAILFJ010000032.1 GCA_024697625.1 Oscillospiraceae bacterium | reverse complement strand
TCATAGGGAAACTCCCAAAGCACCTTCAGCAGGCTTTATGCCCCGAACTTGATGTTGCCCATTGCGCATAATTCTATTCTGCAGCCAACTCACGCGGTATTACGGGCTTTTATCCCGGAAAACCATGTGGGAAGTATTAGTAAAGTATATAAAAGCATATATAAGGAAGCAAAGACAATCTTTCTGATGGAAGAGAACAGGAGGACAGGATGAAGGTATATCACGGCAGTATCCTTACAGTTAATAAGAATAATGACGTATTCGAATATCTCGTAGAGAACAGAGGGCGGATCGTTTATGTCGGGAATGAGCTTCCGGGAAAATATGCCCGCGCTGAGAGAGCAGAGCTTGGAAGCAGGGCTCTGATTCCTCCTTTTGCCGATACCCACCAGCATCTGGCATCCTTTTCTGCCTTTCATGCCGGACTTAATGTGATGGAAGCATCTTCCAATATTGAGATTCTTGAAATGGTGCGGCTTTTTGCTGAACAGGCGAAAGGAAGAACTCTGATTGCTTTTGGTGCATCGCCTTATTCCGTCCGTGAAGGCAGGCTGGTAAGCAGGTCAGAGCTGGACAGTGTTACTTTCGGAAAACCGCTTTTCATGGTAAAGTATGATGGCCATGCGTGCGTGGTCAACACGGCCCTGCTTGAAAAACTTCCGAAGAAAATCCGTAAACTGCGCGGCTATCATCCGGATTCCGGTGAAATGAATCAGGAGGCATTTTTTGCAGTCTCAGATTACATCACAAATTCATTGTCTATTCCGGAACTCATCGGGAACATGCAAAAAGCAGTGGATTTCGAAGCCTCCCGGGGCATCGGGCTGATTCACAGCGTGAGCGGTGTCGGGTTTCTGCTGAACATGGACATCTCCATGGAGAGCTGGTTTGCAAGAAGCTTACAGAATGGCTTTCAGTTACGGGTTTTCCCGCAGTCCATGTCGGTGAGCACTGCTAAAGCCCGGAACCTTCCCAGAATCGGAGGCTGTTTTGCCTGCGCACTGGATGGTTGCTTCGGCTCTCAGGATGCGGCTGTGAATGAGCCCTATTCGAATGACCCGACAAACAGCGGTGTTCTGTATTACACCGACGAGGAGGTAAAACAGTTCTGCATTGAGGCCAACAGAGCAGGACTTCAGATCGAGATGCATGCTATCGGAGATAGAGCCTTCGATCAGGCAGCAAAAGCATTGAAAGCTGCCCTGGACGATACTCCGAGGGGAGATCACCGGCACGGTATCATTCATGCATGCCTTCCAACAACAGAAGGGATGGAGATCTGCAGGCAGTATCAGATTCAGGTGCCGATGCAGATTGCCTTTGACAACTGGCGCCAGGAACCTGTTTCTTATACAGATTATTTGCTTGGGAAAGAGCGAACAGGCAGATTAAATCCGGTCAGAACCTTTTCGGAACTGGGCAGCCAAGTCTCGTTTGGCAGCGATGCTCCCTGTACTGAACCAGATCCGATTATGTGGCTGTACAAGGCGGTAAATCACTCCAATCCTGATCAGGCAGTCGATATCAAGGACGCGCTTCGAATGGCAACGTACAACGGATACTGGGTCAGTTTTGACGAGAAAGACCGCGGTTCTCTGGAGAGCGGTAAAATTGCGGATATGGTAATTCTGTCAGATAATCCCTATAGAATGCCTAAAGACAGAATAGATGAGATCAGAGTGGAAAAGCTTATCCTGAATGGCAAAGACTACAAACCCCAGGCACAAAGCGTTGCTGCAGTAGTTGCAAAAGGCATGCTGCGCCATAATCGAATCATGGCGTAACAGAATCAATCCGAAAGGATTAAGAAATGATATCATATCGCAGAGCTGTCTGGAGGTAATGACAGCGATGCACAGCGATAGAACTTCGATGCCTCAGTTGGATGTTTTGATGCTGAAACCAATCAGCAGGAAAGGAACGGTCAACAAGACAGAACAGCATAATGGACAGAAGATTTATTGTTTTTGATGTAGAAACTCCAAACCGTTATAACAATCGGATGTGTGCAATTGGGATCACAGTCGTAGAAGGGCTGGAGATTGTGGACTCTCTCTGTTCGTTGATTAATCCTCTGCAGCCTTTTGACTGGTTCAACACGCAGTTGACCGGGATCAACGAGGAAAGCGTCTGCGATGCTCCGACATTTTCGGAGCTTTGGCCAACGATTGAGCCAATTCTTTCGTCCGGGATTCTTGCTGCGCACAACGCTGGCTTTGATATGCGTGTGCTCCGCAGCTGCATAAGAGACTATGAGATTGAATGGAAGGACAAGGTTAAAGGGGTTTGCACCGTTCTCATGGGCAGAAAACTGCTTCCAGATATCCGTCATCGGCTGAATGACCTTTGCGACTTCTACGGTATAGAACTCCATCATCATCAGGCCGACAGCGACAGCCGCGCCTGTGCGGAGATCCTGATTCGTTACATGGAAGCCGGAGCAGATCCGACGGAATATGTGAGGACATACAGTATGATCTGATGCTCTGTCAGAATGGAAAACAGATTGCGGGCAACAACAGGCAAGAAGACAGCGGCAGGGCAGGAGTAAGGAAAGGCAGATCTTACATTGGATATCTGGATAGAGCATTTGGAACGCAGGCATTTACAAATCCTGGAGCATTGGATAGGACGCACCTGCGGAAAGATGACACCTTGCGATTTTGAGGATGATCCGAATATACTCCCGCAGTGGTATGACAGATGTATGGCTGAGCCAGGGCGGCTGGACTGCCTTGTTTTGGCATATGAAACACCAATCGGGATTGCCGGTTTCCGAAGAAGGGAAGGAATACCGGAAGAGGCTGAACTGTATTTGATGCTGGGAGAATCAAACTACAATCTCATCCGGACGGCAACTTATGCTACGTTCCGGTTGCTCGACAGAGCTTTTCTGAATTACTGTCTTGTGAACGCAAAGGTCTATGATCGGCACAAAGAATATCTTTCCGCTCTGATGCGGATGGGATTTTCACAGACTGCTGCTGAGGTTGATCTGGTAACCGTCAGTGTAGAAAAAGGTGTTTTTCAAAGCCGAAAATATCTGTTTTGAATGTAAAGGGAATAGGAAATGACTGAAATTGAAAGACTGAAAACGATCGTAACGCAGCTCCGAAGTAAAAACGGCTGCCCGTGGGATAGAGCTCAAACTCACGAAAGTCTGAAACCCGAGTGCATTGAGGAAGCAGCTGAAGTGATTTGCGGGATCAACATTCTGACAGAGACCGGGGATCCGGAAAATCTTAAGGAAGAACTGGGTGATCTGCTTCTGCAGGTAATGTTTCATGCAGCTCTGGCTGAAGAGGAAGGTTTATTCACCTTTGATGATGTAGCGAAGACTGTTTCTGATAAAATGGTCAGAAGGCACCCCCATGTATTTTCCGGAGTTACTTTTGTAAGCCATGACGAGCAGCTGCAAGCCTGGGACGAAATCAAAAAAACAGAGAGAATCGGAAACGAATGGCGCGAGGCTTACCTTCCCGCCGCTTTCAGCGAGGCGCAGGTCCTGATACTGAAAGCCAAAGCGCGAAAACACTGCCAGTAAGAACACTGGAGCAAAAGAACATCAGGGGATGTGATGCTTCGTTGTGTCCACCGTCTGAATCGGACCATTCATATTGAAACAAGATGGCTTTGATGATATAATAATATAAAAGTGTTCTGTTTCTGCAGCACGTAAGGAATCATGATGCACTTAACACATCCTTGCGGCATGCTACCGAAAAGCAATGCCAAAATGACATAAGAAAAAATTAAACACCGGATAATTCCGAATATGAGGTAATGCGGCATGAATATCCAGATTTTCGGCAAATCGAAATGCTTTGATACCAAAAAAGCGGAACGTTGGTTCAAGGAGCGCAGGATCCGATATCAGTATATAGATATTATCAGATATGGAATGAGTCGAGGAGAGCTGAAGAGCGTCAGCTCTTCCGTTGGCCTTGACAGGATGGTCAATCCCAAAGATCAGGATTATGCCCTTTTTTGCCACCTGGCTTCAGATGAAGCAAAGCTTGAGAAACTTTTCGATATACCGGACATGCTTCAGACGCCGATTGTACGTAACGGGAAGAAGGCTACAGTTGGCTACTGCCCGGAAATATGGCAGTATTGGGAATAAATCATTTTATACTTGCAAGTCTGTCGTTTCTGCGCTATAATGCAACAGCAGTTCCGGGTGTAGCGCAGTTGGTAGCGCGCGTGCTTTGGGAGCATGAGGCCGCGAGTTCGAGTCTCGCCACTCGGACCAAAACTATAGGACTCTAATCTGAATACGATTAGGGTCCTATATTGTGATTCTATGGTAAAAATGATTCTTTCACGATGATGGTAAGGCGTCCGGTACAGATGATACCACGAAAACCTGAAGGGAATCCCATTGAGATCTCAATGTTATTGCAGCAGACCGATTTTCAGACGATGCCGCACTATGACATGAATGATTGAAACAGGAGGTATTCATATGTCAAAGAAAAAGACAATTTTAGATCTCCAGCAAATGAAGGAGAGAGGAGAGCAGGCCGCGTGGATGGTCATTTATGACTCCTGCATGGCATCCTTTGCGGAAGAGGCTGGCATGGACATGATCCTGGTCGGGGACTCAATGGGTATGATCATCTACGGATATGAAGGAACAGTACCTGTCACAATGGATATGTCGATAGCCCATTGTCAGGGCGTCCGGCGTGGTGCACCCAACACCTACATTATTGGGGATATGCCTTTTGGATCCTACCAGTCAAGCTGTGAAGACGCTGTCAATAACGCGGTACGTTTCATAAAAGAGGGTGGTGTCGATGCCATCAAGCTTGAAGGCGGTGTGGCTGTTGCAGACAGAATCCGTGCGATCAGCAACGCCGGTATAGTGGTCTTTGGCCATATCGGCCTCACACCGCAGAGCAGTGCCGCAATGGGCGGATTCAAAGTACAGGGAAAAACAACAGCTTCCGCAAAGGCTGTTATCGAAGACGCAGTTGCTGTATACAGAGCTGGCGCGCGTACGCTGTTACTGGAGGGTGTTCCAGAGGAAACTGCAGCTTATATTCACAGAATTCTTCCTATTCCAGTTTATGGCATCGGTGCGGGCTCGGATTGTGACGGTCAGGTTATTCTGGCAGCAGATGCACTTGGTGTGTACAAAAACTTTACACCCAAATTTGCAAAGAAGTATTGCAACTTGGGCGAGATTGCCACACAGGGTATGAAGGAGTTCATCGACGAAGTCAAAACGGGTGTCTTTCCTGCTCCGGAACACAAGTATAAATTTACCGGGGACAGGGACGAATTTGCATCGTTCCTTGCTGAGTACGAAAAAAACCTGGAGCTTTGATCGCACAGAGCATGTCGGTCAGAACAGCCAGAAAGTCGGTATGAACGATCAAATTACAGAGTCAGTCAGTATGCCTGCCTGGGTACTGCATCTCTATGTGGTGTGAGTGGTGTCCAGAGACATCTGTACGACAGCAAACCCCGGCGGTCACTGTAAAACCGCCGGGGTCCTGTACGATACTAAGCTGTCACACTGTTCGGAAAGATAACGCGAAAGGGCAGGCAATCATCCAACCAGATTCAAAATCAGTGTAAGAAGAACAAACGCAATAGCGAACCATTTTGTCGCTTTTGCAAGCTTTGCATCAAGAGTCTTGGCTTTACCTTTGGACAAAAACGTCTCAGCACCGCCGGAGATCGCACCGGAAAGACCGGCACTCTTTCCGCTCTGCATCAGCACAATCACAGTCAGAGCAAGACCGGAAATAAGCTGAAGTACGGCAAAGACGATGGTAACAGAAGACATGTCAGATACATCCTTTCAAGCTAAACAATCTATATACTGCATTAAAAGCTTAAAAATTATACCATATCATGAAAGGAAATTCAAGTCCTTTTTTGGCAGAAAAGGCTTTTTATCGGGGAATTCGAATCGGGGATTGATTTTTCAGTCTAAACATACTATTATTATTACACATTACATATCTGAAAGGGGTATTATTATGGGTTTGATTCACGCTGCTCTTGGGACTGTCAGCGGGGTTGCTGCCGACCAATGGAAAGAATACTTTTACTGTGAGGCTTTGCCAAATGACATTCTGGCGGTAAAAGGAAAAAGGCATTCAAGTTCACGTGGCGGGAATCGCGGAAATGACAACATCATTTCCAGCGGATCGATCATTGCGGTCGCAGATGGTCAGTGCATGTTAATTGTTGAGCAGGGAAAGATTGTTGACGTCTGCGCGGAACCGGGTGAATATACCTATGATGCATCGACCGAGCCCTCTGTTTTTGCAGGAAACCTTGGAGAGAGCATCGGGAAAGTGTTCAAGCAGATCGGCAAGCGCTTCACCTTCGGTGGAGAGACAGCCAAGGATCAGCGGATTTATTACTTCAACACCAAGGAAATCACAGGAAACAAATACGGTACGCCGTCTCCAGTACCATTCCGCGTTGTGGATCAGAATATTGGTCTTGACATTGACATCTCTGTCCGCTGCTTCGGAGAATACAGCTTCAGGATCTCAAATCCTCTGTTATTCTATACCAATGTATGTGGAAATGTCACCGCGGCATATACAGTCGACCAACTGAGCGGTCAGATGAAAACAGAACTTTTGACCGCTCTGCAGCCTGCTTTCTCCAGAATTTCGGACCTCGGGATCCGTTATTCATCTCTGCCCGGGCATACCTCAGAGCTTGCCGACGCGCTGAATGCAGAACTCTCCGCAAAATGGTCCGAAGTCCGGGGCATGGAAATCGTCTCGGTTGGCGTGTCCAGTGTGAAGGCCAGCGAAGAAGACGAGAAAATGATCAAGGAGTTACAGCGTAATGCTGCTTTCAGAAATCCGACAATGGCGGCTGCACACCTGGTTGGAGCACAGGCTGCTGCCATGCAGTCTGCAGCTGCAAACGAGAATGCCGGAGCTGCGATGGGATTTGTTGGAATGAACATGGCACAGCAGTCGGGCGGAATCAATGCACAGTCCCTTTTCCAGATGGGCGTACAGCAGCCTGCAGCATCTGCTTCATCGTCAGAAAGCTGGACCTGTCCAGGCTGCGGTACATCGGTGAATGGAAAGTTTTGTCCTGAGTGCGGAGCCAAGAAACCGGAGCCGGTTGTGACTGTCGGATGGACCTGCCCCAACTGCGGAAGTGTAAATAAAGGGAAGTTCTGTGCCGAATGCGGAACACGCAAACCCGAAGGTGCTCCTCAGTACCGTTGCGACAAGTGCGGCTGGGAGCCTGAGGATCCTACGCACCCGCCGAAGTTCTGCCCGGAATGCGGAGATCCCTTTGACTCGACGGATATTGTCTGAGCACGACTTGCGGAAAAACAGACATCTTTTCCCGGTAATTCTTCTGCTGTTTTTTCTTGCACTCATTCTGTGCGCCTGTGGCAAGCCCGCAGATACCAGCGGACTTGCCGGACGCTACAGGCTGATAGGCGCATCAGAAGATGCAAGCATCCTCGCCGCAAAGCAGATTTGCGAGCATAACATCGTCCTCCTTTTGGAAGAGAATGGAAAAGGCCTGATCTATGAAGACGGCAGCCGCGGAAGATTGAGCTGGAGAATGAGCGGTGATACGCTTACGCTGGATGCCGGCCGTCTTAGATTTACGGGGACGCTTGAAGAATCCGGTTTTATCCTGACAGAAAAGAACTCCGGGGCGTTGCTGCGCTTTGAAAGAGATGAGCCGGAATCGGGATCGAGAGCATCTGACGGAACACCCGCAGAGAACGCCTCAGCCGGCGAGATGCCGGGGGACAAGACGGGCGAGACGCCTGCTTTATCACAGGTATCTGTTGATGTCGGGTCTGTATTCTCCGGAGGCTGGTACGGCTGGTGGAGAATCGACAACAGCAGTGGATCTATGCCTGAAAGCTGGTATGATTGCTGTGCGGTCTTTGAATCGGAAGAAGACGGAAGTCTGAAAATGACGTTTTGGGATGAAAACAGCAGCCGATCTGAACCGCTTTCCGAGCTGCGCTTTGAGCTGAACGAAGACAGATCGATAAGATCTCTGAGCGGCTATTTTCTCTATGATACGGTTGGAGAAGGGGAGTGGCTTCTGCCGGTCCCGGATCCTGCCTTATGGCTCGAAGGCAGACAACATGATGCTAAGGGAGAAACATTTGCCTACAGCATCTACCTGCGCCCGTGGGGAGATGACTGGAGCGAAGCTCCGGCCGGCCAGCTCCCGTTTTATTATTCAGACTGGTATCTTCCGCTGATTCAATCCGTTGCAGAGATCCCGGACGAGATACCCTGGCAACATTTGGAAACCCAGCGAGAATCCTGAAGGGAGGCAGAGATATGGCATCCAAATTGACAAACTACCAGTGCCCGTCCTGTACGGGCCCTCTGCGTTATGACGGTACCATTGGAAGGCTCCAGTGCGATTACTGCGGGAGTTCTTTTGCGACAGAAGAGATCGAGCATCTTTATCAGGAACAGCTTCAGCATGCCGAACAGGCTGCAGCGGAGGAAGTCGCTGCAGCAATCCATGCTGCGGAACAGGCACAGCCGGAAGAGAGCGCTGACTGGGATGGTGAGAACGAAGGAATGCGCCTTTATAACTGTCCATCCTGCGGCGCTGAACTGGTTTTTGATTCAACCACAGCAGCTACAAGTTGTCCATATTGCGGAAACCCGACAGTTGTTCCGAGCCAGTTTCACGGGATGCTCCGACCGGATTATATTCTTCCGTTCCATATTTCAAGGGAAGAAGCTCTGAAATCCCTGAAGGAATACTATCGCGGGAAGCCTCTGCTCCCAAAACGTTTTGCGGATGCAAATCATCTGGAAGAAATCAAGGGCGTGTATGTGCCATTCTGGCTATTTGATGGTCGGGCAGTGGGTGACATGAGTTACCGTGCAACCAGAGTACATACGGTACAGCACGGAAATGAAATGATTACAACTACGGAGTATTATGATGTACGACGTGCCGGAAGTGTGGCTTTTACCAGAATTCCAGCTGATGGATCGAGGAAAATGCCTGACGAGCTGATGGACTCGATTGAGCCGTTCGACTTCAGCGATCTGAAGCCTTTTTCCACTGCATATATGCCGGGCTATATGGCTGATATCTATGATGTAGACGACAGGGAGAGCTTCGAGCGTGCGAGGACGCGGGGTGAAAATACTGCGGAGCGGATCTTTGACTCCAGTGTCAGTGGTTATGCTACTGTCACTCCTACGGGACGGAATATGAAACTTTTGCGTGAGCGTACAGCCTATGCTCTGCTTCCGGTGTGGATGCTCTCAACGAAATGGAACGGCAAGAACTTCATCTTCGCTATGAATGGACAGACAGGGCGCTTTGTCGGAGACCTTCCTGTATCTTCCGGAAGGTATTTTGCATGGTTTGCTGGGATTGCTGCCGCAGTGGCTCTGCCGCTGGCGTGGTTCTTCTTTGGCTGAGGGGGCGTTAAGATGAAGAGATTCCTGCATTTTCTGGCTTCTTTCCTGTCAGCTGTGCTGTTGGTCTGCATACTGTTCACAATGCCTGCATCTGCGGAAGAGACACAGGATATGAGCAGAAGTCAGGGACTTCAGTATTATGTTTCAGACGCTGCCGGGATCCTCTCCAGGGAAAAATGGGAGAATCTGGAGCATGAAGCGGAACGGGTCTCCCAGCAGTATGGATGTGGTGTCTATATCGTCACCGTACAGGATTACAGAGATTACATCTCCGGAAGTGTGAGAAACTGCGCAGAGGCTTTTTACTCCCAGTACGGCCTTGGTCTCGGTGAGAACAGAGACGGCAGTCTGCTCTTTCTCAGCATGGCGGACCGGGATTACAGTCTGATCGCATACGGACCGGGTGCGCATTACGCATTTACGGATTACGCCTCCGGCTGGCTTGCAGAGGGGTTCTTGGACAACTTCCGGCAAAATGACTGGTATGGAGGATTCTCCGACTACATCAAAGGCTGTGAGCAACTTCTCTCCCGTGCTGCATCGGGGAATCCTCTGGACCAACCCCAAAGCAATCGAAGTGGGGTGGACCACGGCATGGGAGCGCTGATTACGGCCTTGGTATCATCGCTGACTGCGCTCGGTGTCTGTCAGGGCATGAAGCGGAAGATGAAACCGGTACGGCAGAAGACATCCGCTGAAGACTACGTTGTTCGGGGCGGGATTGATCTGCGCCTGAAACGAGATGTCTTTCTCAACCGTACAGTGACCAGAACCGTGATCCGCACAGATGACCGAAATACAGGATCACACAGCGGTGGACATTTCGGAGGTACTACAGTGAACTCCGGCGGGTTCTCCGGCCACAGTGGGAAGTTCTGATCCCTGCTGCTATGCTGCAAAGGATTTTTTGAGAAAAACACCTTGCAAAAACCGAAAAAGCGTGTTATAGTAATATCAGTTTATGAGAGTGTTGTTTTTGATAAGTATTGAGTATGATTTGAGATTGAGTATGAAGAGTGGGTTCTGCCCACTCTTTTTTGTGAGAAATCGAGGTGAGTGAACATGAGTAAACTGACAGACAGAATATCCGAAATTGCCCGTCCGATTATTGAAGAAGAAGGATGCCGTCTGTGGGATGTCGAATATGTACAGGAAGCCGGGACCAGATACCTCCGTGTCTATATTGACAAAGACGATGGTGTCGCGATCGACGACTGCGAGAGAATCAGCCGCCGCCTGGATCCAATCCTGGATGAAGAGGATCCGATTGCTGAAAGCTATGTATTTGAAGTAGGTTCGGCCGGCGCCGACCGTGTCCTCAAGCGTCCTTCTGATTTCGAGCATTTTATGGGTTCGGAGATTGAGCTCTCCCTTTATCGGCCTGTGGAGGGCAGCAAACGATACATTGGTACGCTGACCGGCTATTCTGACGGCAATGTCCTGGTGAATACTGCGGCAGGATCGCTTTCATTCAAAAAAGACGATATTGCTCAGGTCAGGCTCTACGTCAGTTTTTAATTAATAGAAGACAGGAAACGGAGATCAGATCATTATGAATGCAGAGTTTTTCACTGCGATAGAAGACATCGAAAAAGAAAAGGGTATCCCCAGGGACTATATGTACGAAAAAATCCGGCAGGCAATGCTCGCCGCCTTCCGCCGTGATCACCCTGAAAACGAGGATAATGTAGAGATCATTCTTGATGAGGACAAGAAGCGGATTGAGATGCAGATCAACAAGACCGTAGTGGAAGAGGTTGAAGATCCTGCACATGAGATCCAGGCTGATGCTGCGAAGAAGTATTCCAAGCGCGCCAAAGTCGGGGATACCGTCAGTATCCCTGTAGAAACAAAAAACTTCGGCAGGATTGCTGCCCAGGCTGCCAAGCAGGTAATTATTCAGGGGATCCGCGAGGCGGAGCGCGGCCTGATCTATGAGGAATTCACTTCCAAGGAACATGAAATTCTGACCGGTGTGGTATCCCACATTGATCCCAGAACTGGAAGCGTCAAAATCCGCATCTCTTCCAACAGCGAGTATACCGAGGCAATGCTTCCGGCGAATGAACGGATCAGAGGCGAAGAGCTCACAGAAGGAGATCGGATCAAGGTCTACGTCGTTGAGGTCAAAAACGCGACCCGTGGCCCACAGGTGATGATAAGCAGAACGCATCCCGGTCTGGTCAAGAGGCTCTTTGAGCTTGAAGTTCCTGAAATCTATGACGGCACAGTTGAGATCTGCTCAATCGCACGAGAGGCCGGCAGCCGTACCAAGATGGCGGTTCTATCACACAACGCCGACGTCGACGCTATTGGCTCGTGTGTCGGCCCGAAGGGCACCCGTGTTGCGGAGATCGTTGAGGAGCTTGGCGGTGAGAAGATTGACATTGTCAATTACTCAGAGAATCCTGAGGAATATATTGCAGCTGCGCTCAGCCCTTCCGAGGTGGTCCGTGTCACCATGATGGAAGACGGAAAAAGCTGTCAGGTTATTGTCCCCGATGCCCAGCTCTCCCTTGCTATCGGCAAAGAAGGTCAGAATGCGAGACTTGCGGCCAAACTGACCGGATACAAGATCGATATCAAACCGGAATCTCAGGCATGACCAGAAGACTTCCGATTCGCCAGTGTCTGGGGTGCCGGGAGCACAGGCCCAAGGGTGAGATGATCCGGATTGTAAGAGGTACGGACGGAACAGTATTCCCGGATTTCAGTGGGAAAGCAAATGGAAGAGGTGCCTATCTCTGCCGCAATCCGGAGTGCATCCGAAAAGCGGAAAAGAGCCGTTCTTTAGAAAGAGCACTGGATACAAAGCTTCCGCAGGGACTGATGGAACGGATGACTGAAGAAATTATGAAAGCTGATAATTATGGAAAGCCGTGAACTGCTTCCATTTTTAGGCCTGATGCGCAAAGCAGGACGTCTCCTGCCCGGCGAAGAGAACAGCCGGCGTGCTGTCCGCAGTGGGAAGGCCAAATTGATTATTCTGTCCTCCGATTCGTCTGCTAACGCAGCGAAACGGGCAGAAGCATTTTCAGCAGCTGCCCACTGTCCGCTTCTGAGACTGTCGTTTGACAGGTCAGCGTTTGGTGATGCGCTCGGCGTTGCCCCGTTCTCAATTGCCGCTGTCACCGATGAAGGCTTTGCTGAGGCGCTGCAAAAGAAAGTGGAGCAAAGTGAAAGGAACTGAAATTCCCTCACGCCGGAGGGATCAGATAGGAGAGTGCTTATGGGAATGATAAAATACCGTATACATGAAGTGGCAAAGGATTTCAATACCACATCGAAGGTAATCTCACAGATTCTGACGGACTACCTCACACCGCCGAAAAATCATATGCAGGTGCTTGAAACACCGGAGCTGGATGTCGTATTCGAATATATGACGCAGCATAACCAGGCTGAGAAGCTTGAGGACATCTTCAAGGCAGTACCCGTCTCCGCCAAGAAAGTCCAGGCGGCAAAGAAACCTGATCTGGAGGAGAGCACGGAGAATACAGTGCCTGAGGTACCTGGGCAGTCTGGAGCCCCCCAGAAGCAGGCAGACCAGAGGACTGCCGCACAGCAGGCGAAGCCAAAGGCTGCCGCAGCATCCGAACCGACACAGTTGCCTCAGAAGAAGAAGGAAAACAAGCCCCATGTTCCGCGTCAGGTAGCGGAAAAGCGTGTTGTGGATACGCGCGGCGGTACCGGCGTCAACATAGAAAAATATAACGAAAAATTCGAAGATCTGGCTGGCGCAAAAGCAGGCAACAACCGAAAGCTGTCGAAAGGCGGCGGGACAGCCAATAAAGAAAAGATCAACCAGAAGTCCAAGCAGCGTCAGCAGCAGCAACAGCAGTCTGCCTTTAAGCGGCGTCAGGAGGAGAGGGACAAAAACAACCGTCTCCAGCGTGAGATTGCCCGCAGGAAGCCTACTGTAGTGGAGATTCCTGATCAGATCTCCGTCGGTGACCTGGCCACACGGATGAAAAAAACTGCATCTGAGGTGATCAAGCAGCTCATGAAGTCAGGCGTCTTTGCCTCCGTATCTGAGGTAATCGACTATGACACTGCGGCTTTGGTTGCGATGGAACTTGGCTGTGAAGTCAAGAAGGAAGTTGTTGTCACCGTAGAGGAGCGGCTGATCGATGCCACTCCGGACAAGGAAGAGGATCTCATTCCTCGGGCTCCGGTTGTCGTTGTCATGGGACACGTCGATCATGGCAAGACCTCACTTCTGGACTATATCCGCCATGCGAACGTCGCCTCAGGCGAAGCGGGCGGAATTACTCAGCATATCGGTGCCTACACGGTTGAGATCAACGGAAGCCCGATCACCTTCCTCGACACTCCGGGCCATGAGGCATTTACTTCTATGCGAGCCCGAGGCGCCATGGTTACAGATATCGCGATTCTGGTTGTTGCGGCAGACGACGGTATTATGCCCCAGACAGTGGAGAGCATCAACCATGCAAAGGCGGCGGGTATACCGGTCGTTGTGGCCATCAACAAGATGGACACGGTCGGTGCAAATCCGGAACGGATCAAACAGCAGCTTACAGAGTATGACCTTGTCAGTGAGGAATGGGGCGGCGACACCATCATCTGCCCGATCTCTGCCAAGACAGGTATGGGTATCGATAATCTGCTGGAGAATCTGGTTATCTTGGCGGAGGTTCAGGAACTGAAAGCAAATCCGAACCGTGCTGCCAGCGGTACGGTGATCGAGGCCCGGCTGGATAAAGGCCGTGGACCGATCATGACGGTTCTTGTTCAGAACGGTACTCTGAAAGCCGGAGATATTATCATAGCAGGCAGTTCTGTAGGTCGCGTGCGGACCATGACAGATGACAAAGGCCGCCGGGTGACAGAAGCCGGGCCTTCTACACCGGTGGAGATTGCCGGCATGTCCGAGGTTCCCAGCGCAGGCGATGTCTTTAATGCGGTCAAAGACGAACGCATGGCCCGTGAACTGGCGGAACAGCGCCGTCAGGAGGCTGCTCAGGGCTCCGCCGTGAAGAAAGTTTCGCTGGAAGATCTCTTCAGTCAGATTCAGGCCGGTGAGATGAAGACTCTGAACCTGATTGTCAAGGCAGATGTTCAGGGCTCTGCAGAAGCAGTGAAGAGTTCACTGGAAAAAATCTCCAACGAAGAAGTTCGTGTCAAGGTCATCCACAGCGCTGTAGGTGCGATCACAGAGTCCGATGTTATGCTGGCCGCAACATCCGACGCAATTATCGTCGGCTTTAACGTCAGGCCGGACGCCGCTGCCCGTGACAGTGCAGTAAGAAGCAAAGTGGATATCCGTCTGTACCGCGTCATCTATGACTGCATCAACGAAATTCAGGATGCAATGAAAGGCATGCTGGCGCCGAAGTTCCGTGAGGTTGTCATCGGCCATGCGGAGGTTCGCGAGACATACAAGGTGTCGAAGGTCGGCACCGTATGTGGATGTTACTGCACAGACGGCAAGATCCAGCGCGGATGCGAGGTGCGTGTCCTGCGCGACAATATCGTCATCCATGAAGGCAGTCTGGCCTCTCTGCGCCGCTTCAAGGACGACGTGCGCGAGGTCGCCGCAGGCTATGAGTGCGGTATGCAGGTGGAGAAGTTCAATGATATCAAGGTCGGTGACATCATCGAATGCTTTGTAGAGGAGCAGATCAGCTGACTGAGAACAGTCTGGGCAACGCCCCGCTGCAGCCAAACACTATGTTTTTAAAATAAGGACTCCCGCTGCATTGAACTGTTCCGCAGCGAGAGTCCTTAATCTATCTGCTCTATCTCTTCAGGCGATAACTGCCCTATGCTTCCACACACTCCAGAAAGCGTTTCATGCCGTAAGGCAGTGGAAGTGCCGAGTTCAGACCGGTTTCACCCAGTTTAACAAGCTTGTTTGTCCCGTGATAATCGCTTCCGGCGGTCACATACAGGCTAAAACGCTCCGCAAGTGCAAGCATCTCATCCCGCATTTCAGGGGAGAAGCCTGAATAGAATGCTTCTACTCCCATAAGTCCGAAATCCATAAGACGTTTCAGCCGATTCTCCATATCATTGCCGACTACAAGCTGATAACCGTCCCCGAAGCAGGGATGTGCCAACACCGGTATTCCACCTGCCGCCAGAATACTTTGGATCGCCTCCTCTGGGGGAATATATTCTGTTTTAAAGCGCAGGCTGTCAATGTATTCACGGATTGCCTGCTGACGGTTCTTTGCATAGCCGTGCTTTACCATCAGGTTGGCAATATGCGGTTTTCCGGGATTGTCCAAGTTCAGCAGTTTCCTTATCTCACCGTCCGAGAATGAAAATCCAAATTTCTGGCGGAGAAAATCAAGTCGGACTGTTGCTTTTTCCATTCGCATCCGGTGTGTCTTGTCCACAAGACTTCTGATTGGCTCCGCGCAAGGATTGTAGTGATATCCGAGAATATGATATCTGCCCAGATCATCCCTGCATGAGAACTCTATTCCATCGATGAAGTGAGGATCGGTCGATACAAGCAGACTCCGCATCTCAAGAACGCCTTTTACAGCGTCGTGATCTGTCAGGGCAAACAGGCATAATCCCGCCTCGCGGACATGCTGAAGCAACTCCGAAGGCGTATCACTGCCGTCGGAGACGGTGGAATGCATATGCAGGTCTATTATTCCGAAGTTTGCCATGCTGCACCGCCTGATAGATTGATCGCTTTCAGCAACCTATGTTAGTAATACCTGAGCTATTATAATTCTTTTTATTGCGATCTTCAAGAGAGGGATCAGGAAAAGAAAAATCATATTGCGATCTGCTCCATTTTTCATGACCTTTTCTCTTTTCTATCCTGCAGCAATGTGCTATACTAATTTTTAAACGTAAATCAGAATCTTAAACAGAGCCCACATGCGCGGTCTTCTCAGAAGCATGGCGAAGACCAGCATGGCGAGAACATTTATTGACATTTCTGAATTGGAGAATACCATGTTTGAAGACAGGTTTGAAGAAATCAAACAACAGTGTGAAACCGCTGTCCTTGAGCTGATCAGCCTGGCCAGGCTGCACCCTGGCGATCTGTTGGTGATTGGCTGCTCGTCCAGTGAGATTATGGGGGAGCACATTGGCAAAGGCTCGTGCCTTGAAGCTGCGCAGGCTGTCTGGGGCGGAATTGTCCCCCCACTGGTCTCCGAAGGGATTCTGCTCGCTTCCCAGTGCTGTGAACATCTGAATCGGGCGCTGATCGTCGAATGTTCCACGGCAGAAAAATATGGCTATGAGCCCGTAAACGTCCGTCCATGGATTCACGCCGGTGGATCCTTTGCCACGACAGTATGGGAGCGGATGAAAGAGCCTGTTGCGGTAGAGCATATCCGCGCTTCAGCCGGAATGGACATAGGCGATACTTTGATCGGAATGCACCTGAAGGATGTTGCTGTTCCGGTCAGGCTCAGCGTGAGAAAAATCGGACAGGCAAATCTGGTTTGCGCCAGGACCCGGCCGAAGTATATCGGCGGAGAACGGGCACGGTATGTAGACGGGTTTTAATAAACAATGCACTTTGCAAGAGGTGTCGATGGCATATGTTCAGCGGAAATGCTTGACAAGTCCGGGACCGAAAACTATAATGATCACAATTTTTCAAGCTGAAAAGATCTGAGGACAGATTGCCTCAAGTTCTATGGAGGAGTATGGCTGATGGCATCCAACAGAATTGCACGCACCAACGACGATATCCGTTTCCATCTCTCTGAGCTGCTTCGTTCCGTCAAGGATCCGAGGGTGCAGCAGGGGATGATCAGCATTACACGGGTGGAAACCACCGGAGATCTGCGCTATTCCAAGGTCTGGGTCTCTGTTTATGGTTTGGAGAACGAGAAGGATCTGATTCGCGGCTTGAGATCCGCATCTCCGTGGCTTCGACGGGAGTTGGCACGTTCCATGAATCTGCGTTACACCCCGGAGTTAGTCTTTGAGCTGGATCACAGTCTGGAGCTCGGTGCGAAGATCAACCGTATGATTGAGGACCTCACAGCGGAGGAGTCATGACAGTTACGGAATGCATTACCTGGCTGGGCAGGAACGATTATTACCTGATCCTGACCCATAAGAACCCGGACGGCGACACTGTAATGAGTGCCGCCGCTCTTTGCCGTGCTTTGAGACGGAAAAACAAGAAAGTCTATCTCTATCCAAATCCACAGATTGGCGGGAAGATGCTGCCCTTTGCGGAAAAGCTTTTTGCCCCGCCTGCCTTCACCCCTAAGCACTGCATCTCCGTGGATATCTCTACTGAGACACTGTTCCCCAACGGTTTTACCGGTCAAGCGGATCTTTGCATCGACCATCATACTTCAAACAGCCACTTTGCCCTGAATGAACTGATTGATCCAGACAGCTCCTCCTGCGGAGAGATTGTCCTGAGACTGATTCGGGAATATACCGGCAAAGTAACAAAAAACGAGGCCAGCCTGCTCTACATTGCCCTTACTACTGACACCGGTGCTTTCCAGTATGCAAATGTTAACGAAAACAGCTATCGGGCGGCCGCGGAGCTCCTGCGCTGTGGAGCTGAGCACTCACAGATCATGACACGCTTCTTCCGGAAGATGAGCACTTCACGTTTGCGTTTGGAGGGAGCAATCTATTCCGGCCTGCACTATTACTACGACGGGCGGCTGGTGATCGCTACCGTTACTCTGGAGATGTTGGAACGGACCGGTGCGACGGAAGATGACTGTGATGACCTTGCCGGGCTGTCGGGGAGAGCAGAAAACGCTGTCATGAACATTACGGTCCGTGAGAAAAATGACGGCAGCTGCAAGATCTCAGTGCGCTCCGCTCCAGGGGTCAGCAGCATCGCTGTCTGTGAGGCATTCGGCGGCGGTGGGCATCTGATGGCGGCTGGCTGTACGATTATGGGAACGCCGGAAAAAGCGGAGCATCTCCTGCTGGATGTGATTAATGCGCTCGGTATTTTATCGTGAACGGGATACTTCTTGTAGACAAGCCCTCTGGCTGGACCAGTAACGATGTCGTCCAGAAACTGCGCGGGATCCTGAAAGAGCGGCGGATCGGTCATGCCGGCACACTGGATCCTCTTGCAACCGGACTCCTGACCGTTTTTGTCGGCAGAGCAACCCGGGCGGTGGAGTATGCGGAGGGGGACCGAAAGCGTTATACCGCAGCTCTTCGTCTCGGCATGGTTACGGACACCCTGGACATCACGGGAACTGTTCTGAAGGAACAGCCTGTTCCAGCGATAGCAGAGCAGGACTTTCTGTCTGTGCTGGATCGTTTTCGCGGTCCACAGATGCAGATTCCTCCGATGTATTCTGCTGTCAAGGTGAATGGCCGTCGTCTGTATCAGCTTGCCCGGCGAGGAGAGGAAGCGGAGCGAAAGCCACGTCGGATCGAAATATTCTCCCTTGAACTGAAAACATTTCATCCGGAAGAAGCTGTTCTGGATATCTGCTGCTCAAAGGGTACCTATATCCGCAGTCTATGTCATGATATCGGAACCGCCATTGGATGCGGAGCTTGCATGTCTGCTCTTCGGAGGACGGAGGCAGGTTTTTTTAACGTAGAAAATGCCTGCACGCTTGAACAGATTGCAGCAGGAGATTATTGTCTTCTTCCTGTGGAAAGTCTCTTTTCAGACTGCCCGGCTGCAAATATATCCGTACGGGATGAATATCGTCTGAGAAATGGGCAGACTTTTGCCTCAGAGCTTCCGGACGGCCGTTACAGACTGTACGGAAACTGCGGAGAATTCCTTGCCCTGGCGGAGGTTTTGTCTGGACAGGTGCAGATCAAAAAACGGTTTTACGAGGTAACAACATGAAGCAGAGAGCCGTTGCGCTCGGTTTTTTTGACGGCATTCATTTAGGACATGCCGCATTGCTGAAGCAGGTAAAAACACGTGCTGATCAGTATGGTCTTGAACCTGCTGTTCTGACATTTGACATCCATCCTGATACTCTCGTCTTTGAGACAGAAGTGCCTCTCATCAACAGTGCCTCCGAACGGGAAAATCTGATCCGCCGTCTTTACGGGATCGAAACCACGATATTTCTGCACTTCAACCGGCGAATGATGCAGATGCCTTGGGAGGAGTTTATCAAGTCTGCGACGGATGAACTGCAGATCCGGTCCGTTGTCGTTGGACATGATTTCTGTTTTGGCTGGCGAGGAGAAGGAACTCCGGAGCGCCTCAAGGCCTGGTGTGCAGAGCGTGATATTGCATGTGACGTAATTCCCGCAGTACGCCTGGATGGGCGAGTCATCAGCTCGACGGAGATACGCCTGCTGCTTTCGGAAGGACGCATCGAGGAGGCCAACCGTTTACTTGGACATCCACACACACTCTCAGATACTGTCCGCCCTGGCTTTCACTTGGGAAAGAAGCTCGGAAGCCCGACCATCAACATGGTTTTTCCGCAAGGGGTTATCGTTCCACGCCACGGGGTTTACACTACAAAGGTCTGGCTGGACGATGGATACAGCTATGCAGCTGTGACCAATATTGGAAAGCGTCCAACTGTAAGCGATTCTGAAAGCATCTCGGTAGAGAGCCATCTGATCGGTTATGAGGGAAACCTGTACGGGCACCGGGTTCGGGTAGATTTTCACCATTATCAGCGTCCGGAGCATAAATTCGCATCTGAGGAAGAACTGGCAGAACAGATCTGTAAGGACCGTGACAGTGCACTCGACTGGTTTGGCAAACATCCTGATCTCACTGTGAAAGGGGGATTGTCATGAATTTCTTTGCTTATATTTCAAGAATGCGTTATATTGTTCGCTGGAGCCTGATGCGTAACGCTCTTCAGGAAAACATCCAGGAGCATAGCCACATGGTTGCGGTACTGGCCCACGCTCTCGGAGTCATAAGGCGGGATGTCTTTGGAGGTGACTGCAATCCGGAGCGATTGGCTGCAGCAGCTCTGTATCACGACAGTGCCGAAATCCTGACCGGTGATCTTCCCACCCCAATCAAGTATCACAGTCCAAAAATCCGGGATGCTTATCATCAGGTGGAGGAATTGGCTTGCGCAAAGCTTCTCGATACGCTGCCGCCGGCTCTCCGCCCCGCTTATGCGCCTCTGCTTTCCGGTGAGATTCCGGAACGCGATCTGCTGAAAGCGGCGGATAAGCTCTCTGCTTATATCAAGTGTATAGAGGAGCGCAAGGCTGGAAATAATGAATTCGTCTCAGCAGAGAAACAGACACTCAATGTTCTGCGAGGATATGGGCTTCCGGAGCTGGATTATTTCCTGGAGCACTTTATACCTGCCTTTGAACTTAACCTGGATGAGCTGGGAAGCATCGATATATGAAGAAAAGCGATTTCTATTTTGATCTGCCACCGGAGCTGATTGCTCAGACCCCAATCAAGCAGCGAGATGCATCACGGCTTCTGTGTCTCGACCGAAGCAGCGGTACCATTCAACACAGACATTTCTATGATCTTCCGGAACTGCTCTCTCCCGGAGACTGCCTGGTAGTCAACGATTCACGTGTACTGCCAGCCAGATTGCTCGGTCATCGTTCCGGCGGTGGTGCAGCGGAGCTGCTGCTGCTTCGCGACATTGGAGCCTGCTGCTGGGAGTGCCTCTGTCGACCTGGCAAGAAACTTCGGGAAGGGGCAGAGATCCGGTTCGGAGACGGAGAGCTCCGGGCCGTCATAGAAGAAATCCTTCCGGGTGGGAACCGAAAGGTGCGGTTTTTCTATGATGGAATCTTTATGGAAGTACTGGACCGCTTGGGAAAGATGCCGCTTCCGCCCTATATCCGTGAGGAGCTCTCGGACCGTGAGCGCTATCAGACGGTCTATTCGAGTGCACTGGGAAGCGCGGCCGCGCCTACTGCGGGTCTGCACTTTACACCGGAACTGTTAAATCAAATCCGGGAGATGGGCATCCCGGTATGCACAGTTACGCTCCATGTCGGGCTGGGTACCTTCCGCCCTGTGAAGGAGGAAGAGATCGAAGATCACGAAATGCATTCGGAGTTCTGCATTGTTCCGGAAGAGACCGCAGAACAGGTCAATGCCTGCCACGCAAACGGCGGAAGAGTGATCGCCGTCGGGACTACAAGCTGTCGCACTCTGGAAAGTTTCTCGGAGCCAAATGGGACTCTGCACGCCGGCTCAGGCTGGACAGATATCTTTATCTATCCTGGATATACATTCCGTTGCGTCGATGCCCTCGTGACAAATTTCCACCTGCCGGAAAGCACCCTGATTATGCTGGTATCCGCGATGGCTGGAAGGGAGCATGTCCTTCATGCTTACAAGGAGGCCGTGAAGGAACAGTACCGCTTCTTCTCCTTCGGAGATGCGATGTTTATTTCATAAGCTCAATATAATCCGTCAGTGTCTCGGACTGTACCATATTTGTGTTATCAGTTAAGGATTTGTCACAAAATTAATTAATCATATTGTAACGAAAAGAGTGGATTATTTTGTGACAATATGATATACTATCAGCAGATCATTCATAGGAGGATCTGCTGATGGTAGTCAATGCGGAAACCGAGCGTGTAATACG
>JAILFJ010000003.1 GCA_024697625.1 Oscillospiraceae bacterium | reverse complement strand
GTCATGTACGACAGCTTCGCCGGATAAATGATAAAGATTACTTCAGGAGGAGAATAAAATGAAAAAGTATAAGATCGGTATTCTGGGTGCCACAGGCGCCGTCGGGCAGGAGATGCTGAAGGTCCTGCAGGAGTATGAGATTCCCGTCAGTGAGCTGCGCCCGCTGGCCAGCGCCCGCAGCGCCGGTGTGCCTGTAAAATTCAACGGGCAGGATGTGCTGATCCAGGAAGCCACCGACGACAGCTTCGAAGGCCTCGACTTTGTGCTGGGCGCCGTCGAGGGCGACATGTCCCAGCGCTTTGCTCCGGCCATCAAAAAAAGCGGCGCCGTGTATATCGACAACAGCTCCGCCTTCCGTCTGGATCCCGACGTGCCGCTGGTCGTCCCCGAAATCAACGGTGCCGACGCGCTCGAGAACAAGGGCATCATCGCAAACCCCAACTGCTGCACCATCATTGCGCTGATGGCGGTCGCGGGCATTGCCAAGCTCTCGCCCATTGAAAAAATGGTGGTCTGCACCTATCAGGCCGTCTCTGGCGCCGGCCAGAACGGCATCAGGGAACTGGAGCAGCAGATGAGCGCCATTGCCGCCGGCGAGCAGCCTGTGGTCAAGACTTTTGCCACGCAGATCGCCCTGAATGTGATCCCGTTCATCGACGCGCCTTACGGCAATGACTACACCAAGGAAGAGATGAAGATGCAGAACGAAGGCCGCCGCATCATGCATGCGCCGGAGCTGAAGGTCAACTGCACCTGCGTCCGCGTGCCGGTCATGCGCTCGCACTCCATCGCCATCACCCTGCGGACCGGACGGAAGGTATCCGTCGAAGAGGCGAAGGCGGCGGTCGCGGCCTGGCCTGGCGTGCGTCTCATCGAGGACTATGAGGGCCGCTGCTATCCCACACCCCTCGACACCACCGACCAGGACCTGGTCTGGGTGGGGCGCATCCGCGATGACCTGACGGACGAGAAGGGCCTGACCCTCTGGTGCTGCGGCGACCAGATCCGCAAGGGCGCGGCCTCCAACGCCGTCCAGATCCTGAAGTATCTTGCCGAGCGTGCCTGAAGCACCTCAACGGCATACACCCGCTTTCCGGCTCGCACTCTGCGGCATGATGGCGGCGCTGGGGACGGCACTGATGCTGTCCAGCAGTCTGATCCCGATCCTGACCTACGCCGCCCCGATGCTGGCCAGTCTGACACTTCTTCCCGTGCTCTTTGAGTTCGGGAAGAAGTACGGGTGGATGACCTGGAAGGTGACCGCACTCCTTGCCCTGATGCTCTGCGCCGACCGGGAGGCGGCTTTTTTCTGGGTTTTCATTGGGTGGTATCCCATCCTGAAGCCGACACTGGACCGGATCAGGTCAAAACCATTCCGCATCCTTGCGAAGCTCGCGGTCTTCACGGGTGCTTTTCTGCTGCTGTTTCTCATCCTCGCCTTCGTGCTGGGACTGGAGGACTTCCGGGGGGAGCTGCTGCTGAGTGCCGCAGTATACGCGATGCTGATCCTGGCCATGCTGCTCTTCGACCGGGTGTATGAGCGGGCCGTCATCCTTTACGCGGTCCGGCTGCGCAATAAGCTCATCCGGAACACAAAACAGAAGTGAAAAGGGATGCGGCAGTCCCCAGAGCTTCTGTCACTGAGAGAAGACAAAAGAAACACGAGCGAAGAGACCCATGCTGTCAGGGCGTCTTCGCTCGTGTATTTTCCGGTCAGGCTCCGGCGGCCGCTCCGCAGCCGGAGTTCTCGGGATATGGGAGGTATGGCCTACCGGTCAGCGATGTCGTAGACAAAGACCTCGTGAATCTCTTCATCATATCCCTCATACATTCCCTTCGGCATGCCGAGCACGATCTGGGCCCCGCGGTTGCAGCTGATCAGCATCCGACGGTTCTCGCGGTCGAAGGAGATGCCCTCAACTTCGCCCGGGAGCGACACGTCATCCAGGGTCCGTTCGAGAACGACAGCTACAGAGGAACGCTCCGGGTCGGGGCGGCAGCGATAGACATGATCCGGCTCGCCGAGATCGGCGGTGCCGTCGTCCGCGGTCAGATAGAGCCATCCGTCGTACCAGGCGATGCCCTGGAGCCACTGCGGGGCTGACGTCAGGTGATATCTGCCCAGATAAGCCCCGCTGTCCAGATCATAGCGGTAGAGATATCTGCTGCTGTCACCGTCTGTCCAGGAGCACAGCCACACCGACCGGGTGTCCGGATCGACGGCGATCCCGGAGATCTCGGTCTGTCCGCTGTAAGGATCGACCGCCCAGGTGTCGGTGAGCTCCAGGGTCTCGGCATCATAGATCGCGATCTGGAGATTCGTTCCGCTGCCGCCGGCAAAGTTCTCTACGCCGGCATAGACCGAGCCCTGATACACGTCGATATCACCGATGTGGTTGACCTCAGGATCGAGACTTTCAAACGGAGCGTCGTTGACGGAGAGAAGATTCCAATCCCCGTCATAGCGGGAGAGCGTCGCAGTGTCGCTGACATAAAAGATCCCGTCCTCACAGGCGATCCCCTGCCTCCCGTCGACTGCGTGGGAGGAGTGCAGCGCATAGGAAGAACGCGGAAGAAGCATGTCGGTTCCGTCCTCTGTGCGGCCCTCCTGCATGACCGGGACCGGGAGGGTCCTGGTGTTGGCCTCCTGTGGAAGATAGGGCAGAAGCATGGTGTTCAGGGACTCAAGCCAGGTCCGGCCGTTCATCCGCTTTGTGGACAGCGTGTTGATGGCTACGCTGCGGATGCGAAGCCGGTCGGTGCTTTCGTAGTCCCGTACGGTGCTGACCGCACTGACGACATAGTACTCGCCGTCTTCGTGCCCGAGATACAGCATCTCGTGTCCGCTGAAGTAAAGCACGGCACCGGGAGGAAGCAGATCCAGAACCGCTTCCTTTTCCTCCGGCCGCATGCCGGTGACGTCAAAGCGGTAAACCGGCATTGCGGACTGCCAGGTGGTGTTTCGCGGCAGATTCAAACCGAAGCAGCGGTAGATATCCCGGACATAGGCGGAGCAGTCGGCGGAGTGGAGCATGCCGCCCCAGCCGTAGGTGTCGCCCAGCATCGTAAAGGCGGTATCCAGAATGTTGCCCGCAGTCAGGGGCAGATAGCCCTCGCTGACCCGCCGGTTCTGCGATATGAGTGCCATGACCCGGCCATAAGAGCCGTCCTCCTGACGGACGGGGAGCCAAACGGGATAATTGTGTACGGACGAGCGGCCAGTCACCAGCGGATCATATTCCTCATCCGGGATCCGACGGAGCACGGTGCCCATGGTGAGCATCACGTCGCTGCTGTCGGGATTGACGTTTGTGTTCTCAAGATAGATTTTGCCCTCGGTGACAACAACGGCGCTGTCGCCGGGGATATCCCAGGCTTCCAGCCACTCGTCCCGATCGGCACAGATGGCCACATCTGCGGCGGGAAGCCAGCCGGAACAGCAGTCCGTGTCACAGTAGTAATAGGCGCCGTCCTCTGAAACCGCCTTCACCAGCAGCGGCTCGTTGACGCGTACGCCTGAGAGCTGGTACCAGTTATAATTCAGGTCTCCCGGCTCGTCAGTGGCAAACACATCCCCCGGCAGCCACATCAGGTCTGAGCGCCGCACACAGATACCGAAGCGCAGCTCCTCGTCTTCCGAGGCGCCTTCCCCGCCGATGTTATCCAGGATACGGTGCATCATCCCGCCGGAGACGAGCAGGCCTTCACTGTCGTAGTAGGCAGACCTCATCATCCCGGAGGCATCACCCAGCACAGAGGCCCAGAGACTGCGGTAGAACGCCTGTGCGTCAAAGCGGTCGGGCGCGCTGTGCATATCCGTCATCATGCATGCGGGCGTGTCGAGGATCCGCTGATTCAGCGCCTCGATTTCGTCCGGGCCTGCCAGGAGGTCAGTGCTGTCCTGTCCTCCGGTCCAATACGCCGCCTCACACATCTCGGCGCTCACATCCGGGAGCCGGCCGACCTCGGCGTAGACCGGGACACCGGATACAAAGGGAAGGATCATCAGTGCTGCCAGCAGCAGAGAGAGTAGCTTCGTCATTTCAGGGCCTCGCTTTCTTTCGCATTCCGTACCCTGATTATAACAGCAGACCGCTCCGCTGACAAGCCCGGGACCGCCCGGAAACAGGAGCAGGTGCACGCTTTTTTACCGCTTTTTTTGCTTTCGGGGTGGTAATGAGCGCAAAACTGTGGTAACATAATATATTAGATTGCTATAATTATCGGTGAGACCAGACATTCTGTCCCGGATTACAGCGTGAAAATGCGCAGTGAACAGGAAGGAAAAGAAAGACAGTGAGCACGGAACACATGAAACCCGAAATATCCTCAGAAGTGCAGAATGACGGCCGCCCCGGCGGCCTGCGGCCTGCCTTCACACCGCTCGGCATGTGGGCTTTCTCCCTCGGCACGAGCATCGGCTGGGGCTCTTTTATCGTAACCTGCAACACCTATCTGCAGAAATCCGGCCTGCTGGGCACGGTCTTCGGACTTCTGCTGGGTATGGCGGTCATCTTCGTGATCACCTGGAACCTGCAGTACATGATCCGGAAGTGCCCCGATGCAGGAGGAATCTATACCTTTGAGAAGCGCATCGGAGGGAGCGACCTGGGGTTTCTGGCCTTCTGGTTCGTGCTGCTGACCTACTTGGCCATCCTGTGGGCCAATATGACCTCGCTTCCGCTGTTTGCCAGGTTCTTTCTCGGCGACACCTTCCGCTTTGGCCTCCAGTATACGATTTTCGGCTATCACGTGTGGATGGGAGAAGCGCTCCTCGCCATCTGTGCGGTGGTGCTCATCGGCCTGCTCTGTATGAGAAGTGCGCGGCTGCCCAATGGGATCATGGCTGTCGCTGCCCTGACCTTTGCCGCCGGCTTCACGGTCTGCGCCGTCATCGCAATCCTGCGGCACGAGAGCAGCTTCAGCTATGAACCGCTGTATACGGAGGGGTCCAGTGCCTTTGCGCAGATCGTGCGTATTGCGGCCATTTCGCCCTGGGCTTTCATCGGGTTTGAGAATATCTCGCATTTCTCGGAGGAGTACCGTTTCCCGGTCAAAAGAATCCGCGGTATTCTGATCCTGTCCGTGGTGTTTACGACGATCCTCTATCTCTTCGTCTCGTTCCTCTCCGTCTCGGCATATCCGCCGGAGTATCAGAGCTGGCTGGACTATATCCGGGATATGGGAAATCTGACTGGGATCAAGGCGGTCCCGGCCTTTTATGCCGCAGGGTATTACCTCGGCCAGACAGGCGTCACGGTGCTGATGCTGGCGCTCTTCGGAGTGATTCTGACCAGCCTGATCGGAAAACATGATGGCCGTAAGCCGTCTGCTCTATGCGGCGGGACGGGAAGGAGAGGCACCCGTAGCGTTTGCGAAGCTGAACGGGCACGGTATTCCGAAGACAGCCCTGACCGCTGTTGTCGCAGTATCGGTCTTCATCCCCTTCCTGGGCAGGACAGCGATCGGCTGGATCGTGGACGTCACCACGCTCGGCGCGACGCTGATTTACGGGCTGATCTCTCACGGGGTCTTCTGCCATGCCCGGCGTGAGCAGCGGAAGCCTGAGACCGTCACCGGCATCGCCGGCATTGCGCTGATGGTCGTGTTCGGTCTGCTCCTGCTGATCCCCGGCCTCCTGCCCTTCCAGGCGATGGAGACGGAATCGTATGCGCTGTTCATCGTCTGGTCGGTGCTCGGCCTTGTATACTACCGGATCCTCCTCCGAAAGGAGCAGAACAGAAGGTACGGGCAGCGCATTGTTGTATGGCTTTTCCTGCTGGTGCTGGTGCTGTTTGCCTCCATGATGTGGGTCTCGAGAGCGACCGAGGCTGCCGCGGATGCCGCGGTGGAACGGATCTATCAGTATCACCAGAGCCACCCGGATCCGGTCGAAGGGGATGACACCGGGACGGAGGGGGCCAGCTATCTGCATGAACAGGCCAGGGCGATCAGCAGTACCAACACGCTGTATTCGACCGTCTCGCTTGGGATGTTTGTGCTTGTCGTCACAATGATGCTGAACAACTACCGTGATACGCAGAAGCTGGGAGAGCGCCTGACCGAGGCCGAAAAGGAAGCGGAGGCGGCACGGAAGATTGCGGAGCTGAAGGAATCCATCAGCTCGCTGCTGGATAACATGCCCGGCATGACATACACCAAAGACGCAGAGACGGGGGTATACCTCGCCTGCAACCAGGCCTTTGCCGACTATGCTCATAAGGAGACCCCCGAGGCGGTGGCCGGACTTACCGACGGAGAGATCTTTGACGCCGAGACGGCGGCCCATTTCGCAAGAGACGACCAGCTGGCCCTCTCGATGGAACGGCCTTACGTCTTCTTTGAAGATGTGCCGGATGCCGTCGGAAACCGGGTGCAGCTGCAGACGACGAAACTGAAGTTTATCGATTCGACAGGGCGTGTCTGCCTGCTGGGCATGTGCCAGGATGTCACGGACATGGTGCGTATCCAGCATGAACACGCCATGACCAAAGAGGCATACGAGAACGCTGTCAGCAGCAGCGTGATGTATACCCACATTGCCCAGACACTGGCCCGCGACTACACGGACATGTTCTACGTCAACCTGGACACGGAGGAGTATATCAAGTACCGCCGGGGTGATGAGAACAGCGCACTCCCTGAGATGCTGCAGGGCCGGCACTTCTTCAGCGACTGCAGGGCAGAACTCGGCCAGAGTGTCTGTCCGGATGACCGCGATGCCTTCCTCAGCGCGATGGACCGGCGGACGCTGCTGGATACGCTGGAGAAGAGAAACACCTTCCTCATGACCTTCCGCATGAATGGCGACAGCGGCCCGACCTATGTCAGCATGAAGGTCTCAAAGATGGAGAACGATGAGCACTTCATCATGGTGGGCATCACAAATGTCGATGCCGAGATGAAGGAAGCCATGGCGAAGAGCGAAGCCCTGGCGGAGGCTCTGACTGCCGCCGAAGAGGCGAGCAAAGCGAAAACTTCGTTTCTCTCCAGCATGAGCCACGAGATTCGCACACCGATGAACGCAATCATCGGCCTTGACATGCTTGCGCTGCGGGACGAGAGCCTGAGCGAGCAGTCACGGGACTATCTCCAGAAGATCGGATCGAGCGCCAGGCACCTTCTCAGCCTGATCAACGACATTCTCGACATGAGCAGGATTGAGTCGGGAAGACTGGTTCTGCGCAGGGAGATATTCTCGCTGAGTGCAATGCTGGAGCAGATCAACACCATGGTCATGTCACAGTGCACCGACAAGGGGCTCTCCTACGACTGTCATATTCTGAACCAGGTGGACGACGCGTATATCGGCGACGACATGAAGCTCAAAGAGGTGCTGATCAACATCCTTTCGAACGCCATCAAGTTCACCGAGGCGCCCGGCAGCGTCAGCCTGACGGTGGAGCGTACCGCGGAATTTGAAGATCAGACCACACTGCGCTTCTGCATCAGGGACACCGGTATCGGCATGGACCAGGAATTTATCCCCAGGATCTTTGAAGCCTTCTCACAGGAAGACGGCAGCCGCAAGAACAAATACGGCAGAACCGGACTCGGCATGGCCATCACAAAACGGATTGTGGAGATGATGAACGGTTCGATCAGTGTCGAATCGGAGAAGGGTACCGGGACGGAGTTCTCCGTGACGGTCACTCTGCGAAACTGCGAACAGAAGGGTTCGGATTCGAACAGCTCGATTGATCCCCAGGCGCTGTATGTCCTTGTGGTGGACGACGACCCGATCGCAGCGGAGCACGCCAGAATGGTACTGGGCGAAGTCGGGATCCGGGCCGATATCTGCACGAGCGGAACGGAAGCCCTGCGCATGATGGAAGTGCAGCATACGAAACACAAACCGTACAACTTGGTCCTCATGGACTGGAGTATGCCCGGAATGAACGGCCTGGAGACCTCCGCCGAAATCCGAAAGCTGTACGACAAGGAAAGCACTGTCGTGGTCATGACGGCATACAACTGGGACGATATTGAGGAAGAGGCGCACCGTGTCGGCGTGGACAGCTTCCTTGCCAAGCCCCTTTTCGCCGCGAATGTGATCGAAGAGTTCGAGCGGGTCGCACGGCGGAATCACATGACCATCCTCAGTGAAAAAAAGCGGGCGGACCTGGCGGGACGCCGGATCCTGCTTGCAGAGGATATGGAAATCAACGCAGAGATCATGATGGACATCCTTGATATGGAAGATATCCTGTCCGACCATGCCGAAAACGGCAGGGTCGCGGTCGAAATGTTCACTGCCAGTGCACCCGGAACCTATGCGGCCATCCTGATGGATGTGCGCATGCCGGAGATGGACGGACTGGAGGCGGCGGCGATCCGTGCTCTGGACAGGGAAGACGCGAAGCGTGTCCCGATCATCGCTCTGACGGCAAACGCCTTTGACGAGGATGTCCAGCGCTCCCTGCAGGCGGGAATGAACGCGCATCTCACAAAGCCGGTTGAACCCAACAGCCTGTATCAGGCGCTGGGCGAGCTGATCTATGCCGCAGAGAACTAAGAAATTCTTAATGGATTTTTTTGGAAAACAGTGCTATAATGTAAAAATCCATCGTATGATCAGTTTCCATGCACCGAAGGAGGAAGGACTGGTTCTATGAACAAAAGAGTATTTGCACTGCTTTTATGCGTGCTGATGTGTATGACGATGCTCCCGGTTCCCGTCTTTGCAGAGGGGGAGAGCAATGCGGCAGAGATGCCGGCCCCACCGGCTTCCGAGAGCTTCTCGGTCGTCTTTGACGCACAGCTTCCGTATGCCCTGCCCGAGACGCAGATCGTGGCGGCAGGGGGCTTTGTCCAGGAGCCGGCAGAACCGACGGCACAGTGCCTCCGGTTCATCGGCTGGTTTATGGACCCGGAGGGAATGTTCCCCTTTGACTTTGGGACGCCTGTTCTGGGAGACATGATGCTGTATGCCGGCTGGGAAGACGCACACAGCTGGGGAGAGGGCATTGTCTCGGAACCCGCCACATGCACCGTAGACGGCGTGAAGACCTTTGCCTGCCCGGTCTGCGGCGCGGTGAAGACTGAAGCGATTCCGGCACTCGGCCACCAGTGGGGTGAGGCGGAGATCACGACCCCCGCGACCTGCACGGAAGCGGGAGAGAAGGTCACCAGGTGCCTGCGGGACAGCAGCCATGTGGGCGTGGAAGCGATTCCCGCGACCGGCCACCAGTGGGGCACCGGCGAAGTGACGAAAGCCGCGACCTGCACGGAAGCGGGGGAGAGAAGCTATACCTGCGCGCTCTGCGGCGAGAAGAAAACGGAGGAAATCCCCGCAGCCGGCCATGTCCTGGTTCCGGTGGAGGCGAAAGCCGCTACCTGCACCGAGGACGGTGTGAAGAGCCATTACGAGTGCAAGGTCTGCGGTGCGGTCTTCTTTGACCAGACGGGCTCGGTAGCTCACCCTGCGCAGGATGCGGTGATCGAGGCAACCCATGTTCTCGAGCACGTGGATGCCGTCGAGGGCGGCCTGCCGGAACACTGGCTCTGCACCGAGTGCGGAAAGATGTTCTCGGATGAGTACGGCAACGGTGAGATCAAAAACGAAAATGCGGAGAACGGATCCTCTGAAGAGGATCAGGGCAGCGTCAAGGCACAGGGGGAGGAAGAAACCCCGTGTGAGCATAAACTGAAGGAGTACCCTGCAAAAGAGGCCACCTGCAAGAAGGCCGGAAACATCCAGTACTGGCAGTGCACCGTCTGTAAAAAGTACTTCAGCGATGCGGCGGGAACGACGGAGATCAAGCCCGAAGATACCGTCATCAAGAAGCTGGAGCATCAGTTTGTTAATTTCAAATGCATACTCTGCGGAGAGATGCTGCTTGACTACCTCGGCAACAACTATGACGAGGAGAGAAACCCGCATCTGAGCCCGACAGTTGCCCATTACGGATGCACCTATTCGATTATCTATCATGTGCCTTACAATAAGAGCAATCCGCCGGCCGTTATTATGGGTGACGGCGTGAGCCAGTGGGTGGTCCCGCAGAAGAACCCGGAGACGGGAGCGACCAATTATCAGATGAAGAAGTCTTCGGACGGAAAGAGCACGATCATCACGTTCTCCAAGTCCTTCATCAGAAGCCTGAGAAAGAACGGTACCTATCTGGTAGCCATGTGGGACGGCAGCACCTATATCTCCAACATTCTGGAATTCAAAGTGAGCTCCAGCCCGCTGACCGGCGATGAGAGCAACATCGGTCTGTGGATTGCCATCGGCGTCATCTCAGCGGCGGCGCTGGCAGGGATTGCGACATATCTTATCCGGTCCAGAAAGAAAAACAGCAGAAGCGGCAGACACGGCGGTCAGAGAAAGAGATAAGCCCGCTCTGTTTACAGTACAGAAGCCGGAAGCATGGGACACTTCAGCAAAGCCCTATGCTTCCGGTTTCTCTTGCCCTGTCTACCCGAAAACAGCGACATACGGCTGCCGTGCGGAAGCAGAAGACGGCCTTTCGATTGTACTCAAAATTTACAACTCTTTATTGAAAGCATCTTCAAAAGAGCGTATAATACCATAGTTTAGATTACACATACAGCATACATACAAAGGAACTGTCACAGCATGCAGGAAAACATCATCATCAGGGGCGCCAGAGCGAACAACCTGAAAAACATCGATGTCACGATTCCGCGGGACAGGCTTACTGTGGTCACCGGTCTCTCCGGGAGCGGAAAGTCCAGCCTCGCCTTCGATACTTTATATGCCGAGGGCCAGCGGCGCTATGTGGAGAGCCTGAGCTCTTACGCGCGGATGTTCCTCGGGCAGATGGATAAGCCGGATGTGGACTCCATCGACGGCCTGTCACCGGCGATTTCCATCGACCAGAAGACCACCTCAAAGAATCCCCGCTCCACGGTCGGGACCGTCACAGAGATCTATGACTATCTCCGCCTGCTCTACGCCCGGATCGGGATTCCGCACTGCCCGGACTGCGGGCGCGAGATCCGCCAGCAGACCGTGGACCAGATGGTGGACCGCCTGATGGCGCTGCCGACGGGGACGAAGCTCTCGCTCCTGGCTCCCGTCGTCCGCGGAAAGAAGGGCGAGCACCGAAAAATCCTCGAGGATGCCAAGCGCTCAGGCTACGTCCGGGCGAGGGTGGACGGGCTGGTCTACGACCTGGCGGAGGAGATCCCGCTGGAGAAGAACAAAAAGCACAGCATCGAGATCATTGTGGACCGCGTTGCCGTCAAGGACGGGATCCGGCGGCGCCTGAGCGATTCTGCCGAGACAGCCCTCGGACTCTCGGGCGGGCTGCTGGTTGCGGAACTGGCGGAATCCGGCGAGGAGCTCAGCTTCTCCCAGAACTATGCCTGCCCGGACTGCGGCATCTCACTGGAAGAGATCACCCCGCGCCTCTTCTCGTTCAACAACCCCCACGGGGCCTGCCCGACCTGCTCCGGTCTGGGGATCCGGATGCTGATTGACCCGGATCTGGTGCTTCCGAACCGAAAGCTCAGCCTTGACAACGGCGGCCTGACCGCCTCCGGCTGGAACAGCGTGAAGGGGGACAGCATCTCGAAGATGTACTTTGAGGCTCTGGCCAGGCGATATCACTTCCGTCTCTCCGACCCGATCGAGAAGCTCTCACAGGAGGCGGTGAATGCCATCCTGTACGGGACGAAGGGGGAGCCGCTGGAGCTGCGGTATGAGAAGGCCGACGGCCACGGCGTGATCCGGCGCGAGTTCGAAGGGATCATCCCGAATCTCGAGCGCCGCTACCGTGAGACCCAGAGCCCCGGCATGCGGGCGGAGATTGAGAGCAGCATGTCCGAAACGCCCTGCCCGGACTGCAGCGGCAGAAGGCTCAAGAAGACGGCGCTCGCCGTAACGGTGGGCGGGCTGAACATCTCGGAACTGACCGATCTCTCGGTCCGCAGCGCGGCGGAGTTTCTGGACGGACTCAGCTTCAGCCCGAAGGAACAGCTCATTGCGGGCCGGATCGTGAAGGAGATCCGGAGCCGGCTGGACTTTCTGAACAGCGTGGGTCTCGGCTACCTGACGCTGTCCCGCGCGTCCGGGACCCTGTCCGGAGGCGAGAGCCAGCGCATCCGTCTCGCCACTCAGATCGGCTCCAGCCTCATGGGCGTCCTGTATATCCTGGACGAGCCCAGCATCGGCCTGCATCAGCGGGACAACGCAAAGCTTCTGCGGACGCTGAAACGGCTGCGGGATCTGGGCAACACCCTGGTCGTGGTGGAGCACGACGAGGAGACCATGCGTGCGGCGGACCATATTGTCGACATCGGACCGGGCGCTGGCATCAACGGCGGGCAGGTGGTCTGTGCCGGGAGCATCGAGGACATCTGCGCCTGCCCGGAGTCTGTGACCGGTCAGTACCTGCGGGGCGAGAAGCGTATCCCCGTTCCGGCGGTACGGCGGAGAGGCAACGGCGCGGCGCTGGTGATCCGCGGCGCGGCGGAGCACAACCTGAAGAACATCACGGTACGCTTCCCGCTGGGTGAGCTGATCTGTGTCACGGGGGTATCCGGCAGCGGAAAGTCGTCGCTGGTACAGGAGATTCTGTATAAGATCCTGGCTTCGGAGAAGAACCGGGCCAAAGTCCGGCCTGGAAAATATGAGAGCATCGAGGGTCTGGAGCACGTCGACAAGGTCATCGCCCTGGATCAGAGCCCCATCGGCAGGACGCCGCGGTCCAACCCCGCGACCTATACGGGCCTCTTTGAAGATATCCGGGCGCTCTTTGCGTCAACACAGGATGCCAGGATGCGGGGCTACGGCCAGGGACGTTTCTCCTTCAACACCAGGGGCGGCCGCTGCGAGGCCTGTGCCGGTGACGGTCTGGTGAAGATCGAGATGCACTTTCTGCCGGACGTCTATGTGCCCTGCGAGGTATGCGGCGGCAGACGCTACAACCGCGAGACGCTGGAGGTCCGCTATAAGGGAAAGAATATCGCCGACGTGCTGGAAATGACGGTGGAGGAAGCCCTCGGATTTTTCCAGAATCAGGAAAAGATCCGGGAACGGCTTCAGACGCTCTACGACGTGGGCCTCGGCTACATCCGCCTCGGCCAGTCCAGCACAACCCTCTCCGGCGGCGAGGCACAGCGGGTGAAGCTTGCGACGGAGCTCTCGAAGCGTGCGACCGGACGCACGGTCTACATCCTGGACGAGCCGACGACAGGGCTCCACATCGCCGACGTACACCGGCTGACGGACATCCTGTCCCGGCTGACGGACGCCGGGAACACCGTCGTGGTGATCGAGCACAACCTGGATGTGATCAAGGTCGCGGACTATATCATCGACCTGGGGCCGGAGGGCGGCGACGGCGGCGGCGAGCTGGTCTTTGCCGGCACGCCGGAAGACTGTGCCGCGTGCAGGGAGAGCTTTACCGGCCGGTACCTGAAGAAAATGCTGAATATCGCTGAACAGCCGGAGGACGCGGAGTGCGCGGAAGCCGGAGATACGGAGCAGGAAGAACACTGTGGATGAAGAGATAGAAGTACTGAACTGTACGGTCAGGAGCGTCATATACAGCAATGCCGAGAACGGCTATGCAGTGCTCAGCGTGACGGACACGGACGGTGCAGAGCAGAAAATGACGGGGATCCTCCCCTATGCCTGGCCGGGCGAGAGCATCACGGCCTACGGACACTGGGGGAGCCACGGCAGCTACGGGAGACAGTTTGAGGCCGAGAGCGCCGAAAGGAGCTCGCCGGAGGACGAGCGGGCGGTATTCGCATACCTGTCCTCCGGGGCGGTGAAAGGGATCGGCCCGGTCACGGCAGGGGCGATTGTAGCGAAGTTCGGCAAAGACGCCCTCCGGATCCTGGAGGAGGAGCCGGAACGCCTCGTCGGGGTCAGCGGCATCAGCCGCAGCAGGGCGGCGCGGTTCTCAGAGGAGTTCCGGCGGCAGGCGGGGCTGAAGAAACTGGTGCTGTTTCTCTCGTCCTGCGGCATCGCACCGGACTACGCCATCCGGATGTACCGCTTCTACGGTGACGACTCGATGGAAATGCTGAAGGAAAATCCCTACCTTCTGACGGAGGATGGGATCGGCGCTCCCTTCGGAGCGGCGGACCGGCTGGCGAACGAACTGGGCATCGAAGACGACGACCCGAACCGGATCCGGTCCGGCATCCTGTACGTGCTGCACTACAATGAGCACAACGGGCACTGCTTCATCCCCTACGCAAAGCTGCTGGACGGCGCTGCGACGCAGCTCGGCCTGGAGCGGGAGGAGACGGAACCCGTGCTGCGGGCGCTCATGGAAACGGGCGAACTTGTCCGCGAGACAGTCGCCGGCGAGGACGCCTGCTATCTGCCCGACATGTACCGGGCGGAGACCGAGACCGCTGCCCGCATCGCAGCCATGGTCCAGAATCTGGAGAGCCCGGCACTGGATCTGGAGAGGCTGATCGACGACTGCGAGCGGGAACAGGGCATTGTCTTCGCTCCGCAGCAGAAAGAGATCCTGCGTTTTGCGATGACAAACCGCATTCTTGCCGTCACAGGCGGACCGGGGACGGGAAAGACGACCTCACTGAAGGCAATCCTGCGCCTCTATGACAGAATGCAGCTCAAAACTCTGCTGGCAGCGCCGACCGGCCGTGCAGCCAAACGCATGACCGAGCTCACCGGGGCGGAGGCCCAGACCATCCACCGGCTGCTGGGGGCGCAGATGGCGGAGCACAGCCAGGAGACCGTCTTTGCAAAGAACCGGGAGGACCCGCTTTCCTGCGATGCGCTCATCGTGGACGAGTGCTCGATGGTGGATATCCGTCTGATGCATTCGCTGCTGGAGGCCCTGCCAAAGCGGGCACGGCTGATTCTGGTAGGGGATGCTGCGCAGCTCCCCGCAGTGGGACCAGGCGACGTTTTCTCGTCGATCCTGCGGAGCGAGGCAGTGCCGTCGGTACGTCTGACCGAGATTTTCCGGCAGCAGGACGGAAGCCGGATCGTCCGCAATGCCCATATGATCAACCGGGGCGAACACCCCGATCTGTCGGAGAACACGGGGGACTTCTTCCGGCTTCGCAGACTGAAGGCTGGAACCGTCGCTGAGACGGTGACGGAGCTCTGTACGACAAGGCTGCCGGGGAAAATGGGGATCCCGAGCGAGGAGATCCAGGTACTGTCACCGACCCGGAAGGGCGAGTGCGGAACGGCGGAGCTGAACCGCGCCCTCCAGGCGGCGCTGAATCCGGCGGATCCATCCCGGCGGGAGCGGGAGCTGGGCGAGGCGGTCTTCCGCGAGGGAGACCGGGTGATCCAGACCCGCAACGACTACAACATCCCCTGGGAGACTTCCGGCGGCGTCAGCGGCCTCGGCATCTACAACGGGGACATCGGGATCCTCCGCCGTATCGACCGGGACGAGCAGAGCGTGACCGTGGACTATGACGGGCGGCTTGCCAGATACGACTTCGAGAGCATGCGCGACCTCGAACACGCCTGGGCGCTTACGGTGCACAAGTCGCAGGGCTCAGAGTACCGCGCAGTGATCCTGGTGCTGACGGACGCGGCCAAGAGGCTCCTGACCCGGACCGTGCTGTATACCGCGGTGACCCGGGCGCGGGAACTGCTGATCCTGGTGGGAGACGACGTCGTCGCCTATCGGATGATCGACAACATCGCCCCGAACCGGCGCTACAACGCCCTTCGGATCCGGATCCGTGAGGCCTGCGGCAGATGCGCCTGACAGAGTCTCTCCTGGAGCTGCTGTATCCGCCCAGGTGCGTGTTCTGCCGAAGACTAACGGAGGGCAGCCGGATGCTCTGTCCGGACTGTGAAAGAGACCAGCCTTTCCTGACGGAGGAAGAGCAGAGAAAGCAGTTTGAAGATCTTGATATTTGCCTGTCGGTGATGTATTATACCGGAGACGTCAGAAACTCTCTGCACCGGTATAAGTTCCACGGCGCCGCGGCCTATTCACGCATCTACGGTGAGCTGATGGCGGACTGTCTGAAGGCGCAGGGGCTTCGGACCGACTGTGTCACCTGGGTCCCGATCAGCAGACAGCGTCTGCGGAAGCGGGGTTACGACCAGTCGAGGCTGCTGGCCGAGGAGATCGGCGAGCGCTGCAACCTGCCCTGTATCAGGCTTCTGCGCAAGACCCGGAACAACCCTGCGCAGTCCGGTACCAAGAGCGCGGAAGAGAGAAGGCAGAACGTCGCAGGCGTCTACGAGGCCTCCGAAGAGGCGGCGGGATGCCGGATCCTGCTGGTGGACGACATCGTGACGACCGGCTCCACACTCTGTGAGGCAGCGGAAGCGCTGCGTACGGCAGGAGCGAGGTCGGTGGCTGCACTGACCTTCGCAAGGGCGGAAGTGAATTGAACGGAGACATCTGAGATGCAGATATTTGAAAAAGACATTGCGATCGACATGGGGACCTCCACGACTCTGCTCTTCGAGCAGGGCAAGGGCGTTGTGGCGAGAGAACCGACCGTTGTCGCGGTGGACAAGTTCAGCGGCAAGATTCTGAAGGTCGGACAGGATGCGCAGAAGATGCTGGGCAGGACGCCGGCGAACATTGTGGCGATCCGGCCCATCAGCGCCGGGGTCATCTCAGACTATGAGATGGCGGCGCAGATGCAGCGGGAGCTGGTCAGCCGGGTCACTTCCTTCAGCCTGTTCAAGCCCTGCGTGCTCTGCTGCGTGCCCAGCAGCGTCACGGGCGTCGAAGAACGCGCCGTCATCGACGCGGCCATCGAGGCGGGCGCCCGAAAGGTCTATCTGCTGGAGACGGCGGTGGCGACGGCGATGGGCGCCGGCGTGGACATCTCGAAGCCGGACGGGCACATGATCGTCGACATCGGAGGCGGCACAACGGAGATCGCCATGATCTCGGCCGGCGGCGTGGTGGAGTGCGAATCCATCAAGACCGCGGGGGAGAGCTTTGACGAGTCGATCGTCAAGTACATCCGGAAAAAACACAACCTGCTGATCGGCCTGACGGCGGCGGAGGAACTCAAAAAGAACATCGGCTGCGTCATGCAGCGGCCGGACATGGGCGTAGAGGAAGTCAAGGGACGGAATCTCTTAAACGGCCTGCCCAAGACCGTCCGCGTGAGTTCAAATGAGCTGATCGAAGCCTTTGTCGAGCCGATGAACGACATCTTGGAGGCGATCCATGCGGTGCTGGAGCGCACGCCGCCCCAGCTGGTCGGAGATCTGGACCAGAACGGCATCATCATCTCGGGCGGCGGGAGCCTTGTCTACGGCATGGACCGGCTGATCGAACGCAGCACCGGTATCCGGACGATCCCGGTGGACGATCCGGTCTCCTGCGCGACCTATGGCGCCGGAAGGATGCTGAAGCACCTGGACGAGATGCAGGACGGCATGATGAACTTCTACCGCATGCGCCAGCTGAAGTGAACGGAGGTATGCAATGGATCTGGTAAAGCTGTATAAGCGTATAAGAAAACAGGACCCTCCGCTCTCCTGCGCCGCGGTTGTCGTGGCGGCAGGGAGCGCCCAGCGGATGGGCTTTGACAAGCTGGAGCTCATGCTGGACGGGCAGCCGGTTCTCGTCCGGGCGATCAACGCCTTCGAGCAGTCCCCGCTGATCTCCGAGATTGTCGTGGTGGTGCGGGAAGAGAAACTTGCCGCGACAGCGGAACTGGCAAAGACCTACGGCCTCAGCAAGGTGAGCGGTATCGTCTGCGGAGGAAAGACCCGGACCGAATCCGCCTACGCAGGCGTGATGGCCGTGAAGACAGATCCCAGACTGATTGCCGTCCACGACGGGGCGCGGCCCTTCGTCTCGAAGGAACTCATCGAGCGCTGCGTCATGAAGGCCAGCGTCCAGTATGCAGCTGTGCCGGTCCTGAAGTGCACCGATACCCTTCGGGCTGTCGGCCCGGACGGAAGCCTGATCGGAACCTATGACAGGGACGGCGTCGTGCGTGTCCAGACCCCCCAGGTGTTTCTCACGGAGATTCTGAAGGGCGCCCTGACGGACGCAGTCCAGAAGGGGATGGTATTCACGGACGATGCGGCGGCCGTGGAGCGCATGGGACTGAAACTCCAGAGCGTGGAAGGGGAGGAAGAGAACCTGAAGCTCACCACGCCGGAGGACCTGATTCTCGCAGAAGGGATCCTGGAACGGCGGAAGGAGGCCGTGACTTGAGAATCGGACACGGCTATGACGTGCATCGGCTGGTCGAAGACCGAAAGCTGATCCTCGGCGGAGTTGAGATCCCGTATGAGAAGGGGCTGCTGGGCCACTCGGACGCGGATGTGCTGACCCACGCCGTGATGGACGCGCTCCTGGGCGCGGCCGGCCTCGGCGATATCGGGCAGCACTTTCCGGACAGTGACGACCGCTATCTTGGCGCGGACAGCCTGGAGCTGCTGCAGCAGGTGACAGCGCTCCTGCACGGGAAGGGCTTTCGCGTCGGAAATGTGGACGCCACCGTGATTGCCCAGCGGCCGAAGCTTGCCGGTTTTATTCCGGAGATGCGGAGAAAACTGGCGCTGGCGATGGAGATCCCGGAAGACGCCGTGAACGTCAAGGCCACAACCGAGGAAAAGCTCGGCTTTACAGGAGAGGGGCTCGGCATCGCCGCCCATGCGGTGGCCCTGATTGAGAACTGAAAAGAACAGACCGTGAACCGGAGGGGGAGAACATGGATCTGGAAGGTATCAAAAAACTGAACGACTGGGTTCAGGAGAGCGACAACATCGTCTTCTTCGGCGGAGCCGGAGTGAGCACGGAGAGCGGTATCCCGGACTTCCGCAGTGTGGACGGGCTCTACAACCAGAAGTGGGCCTGGCCGCCGGAGGAGATCCTGAGCCGCAGCTTCTTTGAGCGCAACCCGGAGGAGTACTACCGCTTCCACCGTGAGAAGCTGGTCATCGAGGGCGTCGAGCCGAACCGCGCGCACAGGAAACTGGCGGAGCTCGAGGCGGCGGGCAAGCTTCGGGCGGTCGTGACGCAGAACATCGACGGGCTGCACCAGGCTGCCGGAAGCAAAAACGTCCTCGAGCTGCACGGCAGCATTCTGCGCGCCTACTGCTCGCGCTGCCGAAAGCCCTACCCCGCGGATCTGATCAACCACGGCACCGGAGTGCCCCGCTGCGGCTGCGGCGGCGTGATCCGTCCGGATATCGTCCTGTACGAAGAGCCGCTGGATCAGGACATCATGGAAGAGGCCGTGCACTGCATCAGCAGGGCGGAGGTTCTGATTGTCGGCGGTACCAGCCTGAATGTGTATCCGGCGGCAGGCCTGATCCGTTACTACAGAGGGCACCGCCTGGCGCTGGTGAATCTCGGTGCGACGCCCTATGACTCCTATGCGGATCTGGTGATCCATGAAAAAATCGGAGAGGTCTTTTCCCGCATCGCCGTGTGAGGCCTGATGCGGGCGAACCCAGCGTGACGAGTTCGGTTCCGGAGGTGACGATTTGTCGAAGGAGAGCGAAAATATCGACCGCATCTTCAGGCTGCATGAGGATGCCCAGGCATCCGGAAAGCTCGGCCGGGTCGAATCCCAGACGGGCACACAGCCCGGAGCCGCCCGGAGCGGCAGCACCGGCAGCATGCGCCCCGGCACCGGGACGCAGCCCGCTGTCCGCCCCGGTACCCAGACCGACGTACACATCGAACCCGCGCGGGAATCCTATCGGCTCATTCAGCCCCGGGACGACCGGCCTACAGGCTGTCTGGGGGCACTGATGTATGCCACGTTCATCCTCTGCGTCAGCATCATTCTTGCCATTCTTGCCTGGATGGCAGCCAGTGACGCACTGGCACTGAACAAGGAATCCTTCACCTCCCGCGTCGTCCTCCCAGACGACATTTTCACGGTCGAGTTCACAGACATTAAGGACGACGACGGAACGGTCACCGGACACCGCACCGTGACACACGCGGATGTGGGATATCTCAGCAAGACCCTGAAGCAGGCGGGGCTGATCGAATACAGCTGGCTCTTTGAACTCTACTGCGGCATCTCGCATGCGGACGAGAAGGTCAAGCCCGGCGAGTACGAGCTCCTGTCCACCTACGACTACCGTGCCCTCATCCAGAACATGCGCCCCAACGGCGGCGGCGCGGTGACGGTCAACGTCACCTTCCCCGAAGGCCTGACTGCAGAGGAGATGTTCCGGCTTCTGGACCGCTCGGGTGTCTGCAGCTATGACGACCTGGTCGAAGCTGCGGCGCACTATGACTTCCGCCACAGCTTCCTGAGCGGGCTGCCGACAGAGGATGAACACCGGCTGGAGGGCTTCCTGTTCCCGGAGACCTATAACTTCTACGTCGGGACAACGGCCTCCACTGCCATCTCGAAGCTGCTGGACCAGTTCGGGACGGTCCTGACCGACGAGATGCTCGCGGCTCTGGCGGCCTCTCCCTACAGCCTGCGCGACGTGGTGACCGTGGCCTCCATGATCGAGAAAGAGGCGGCCGACGACTCAGAGCGCGCCGCGATCGCTTCGGTCATCTATAACCGCATCACTGCGGGTATGAACCTCGGCATCGACTCGACCATCCTCTACGTGCATCCCGGCCATACGGGCGCGCCCAACGCCGCCATGCTGGTCGAGCAGAGCCCCTATAACACCCGCCTCAGCCCCGGCCTTCCGCCCAGCCCGATCTGTAACCCCGGGCAGAAGAGCCTGGAGGCGGCCTTCTTCCCCAACATGACAAATTACTATTACTATGCCCTGGACACTGCGACCGGACGGCACCGCTTCTTTACGAATTCGGCGGAGTTTGACGCCTTTGTCGCTACCCAGAGCTACTGAGACCCGCGCGTCGCGGTCCCGGCTATCCATACCGCCGGGCTGCCGCCGGCACTTCTGACGGAGGAAAAGAAATGAAGAATTACGGACTGAACGAATTACGCGAGATGTTTCTCAGCTTCTTTGAGACCAAGGGCCACCTGCGCCTGCCGAGCTTCTCCTTGATCCCGCAGAATGACAAAAGTCTTCTGCTCATCAATTCCGGCATGGCGCCCATGAAGCCGTACTTCAAGGGCGAACAGGAGCCCCCGCGGCACCGGGTCTGCACCTGCCAGAAGTGCATCCGGACAGGCGACATTGAGAACATCGGCAAGACCGCCCGCCACGGCACCTTCTTCGAGATGCTGGGCAACTTTTCCTTCGGCGATTACTTCAAGCACGAGGCCATTGCCTGGAGCTGGGAGTTCCTGACCTCCCCTGAATGGGTCGGCCTGGACCCCGACCGGCTCTATCCCTCCGTCTACGTTGACGACGACGAGTCCTTCGGGATCTGGCAGAACGAGATCGGAATTGCGCCGGAGCGCATCTTCCGCTTTGGCAAGGAGGACAACTTCTGGGAACACGGTGCCGGCCCCTGCGGCCCCTGCTCCGAGATCTACTACGACCGGGGTGAGAAGTACGGCTGCGGCAGGCCGACCTGCACGGTGGGCTGCGACTGTGACCGCTATATCGAGGTCTGGAACAATGTCTTCAGCCAGTTCGACAACGACGGCCACGGGAACTACACCGAGCTCAGACAGAAGAACATCGACACCGGAATGGGCCTTGAGCGCCTTGCTGTGGTGTGCCAGGGAGTCGACTCGCTCTTTGACGTGGATACCGTCATGCACGTGACCCACAAGGTGAGTGAGCTGACCGGCGCATTTTACGGCGAGAGCCACAAGAAGGACGTGTCGCTGCGCGTCATCACCGACCATATCCGCTCGGCGGTGTTCATGATCTGCGACGGGGTTCTGCCGTCCAACGAGGGCAGGGGCTACGTCCTGCGGCGTCTGCTCCGCCGCGCCGCCCGCCACGGCAGGCTGCTGGGTGTGAACGACGCCTTCCTGTACCGCATCGTCCCCGAGGTTGCCCAGGTCAGCGGCGGCCAGTATCCCGAACTGCTGGAGAAGCAGAGCTACATCACCGCCGTGGTCCGCAGCGAGGAGGAGAAGTTCGGACGGACCATCGACGCGGGGCTGCGGATCTTCGCCGAGCTCCTCGACAGCCACCGGCAGAAGGGCGAGGCTGTCTTCTCGGGCGCAGACGCCTTCCGCCTCTACGACACCTACGGCTTCCCCCTGGACCTGACGGTCGAGATGAGTGCCGACGAGGGCATGACCGTCGATGAGGAGGCCTTCCGGACCCTGATGCAGGAACAGCGCGAGCGTGCCCGCGAGGCGCGGAAAGCCCTCGGAGACCTGGGCTGGTCCGGCCTCAGCTTCGGAAAGGAAATTCCGGAGACCGAGTTCGTCGGTTACGACAAGGCCGAGTGCCCGGCACAGCTCCTGGCCATCGCCGTGGAGGGCGAGCTCCAGGACGTCGCTGCCGAGGGTGCGGAGGCGATCCTGGTTCTGGATCAGAGCGTTCTCTACGCCGAGATGGGCGGTCAGCTCTCCGACACCGGCCGGATCGAAAACGAGGCCTTTGCCTTTGAAGTCCGCTCCGTCCAGAAGAACAAGGGCGGCAAGTTCATGCACAGCGGCCGGATCATCCGCGGCCTTGCCACCGTGGGCGACAGCGTCACCGTGACACGCGACGCCGAGCGCCGCAATGCCCTCTGCCGGGCCCACAGCGCGACGCATCTGCTGCACCGCGCCCTGCGGGAGGTGCTGGGTGACCATGTGCATCAGGCAGGCTCGCTGGTGGATACCGATCTCCTGCGCTTTGACTTTACCCATTTTTCCGCCCCCACGCCTGACGAGCTCAGCGCAGTCTGCGACGCCGTAAACCGGGCGATTCTGGCGGACTACCCCGTCGTCACAAAGGAAATGAACCTGGAAGACGCAAAGCAGACCGGTGCGGTTGCTCTCTTCGGTGAGAAGTATGCCGACCGGGTCCGGGTCGTGGACATGGGCGGCTGGAGCATCGAGCTCTGCGGCGGCACGCACGTGTCCAACACCGCCCGGATCGGAAGCTTTGTCCTCCTGTCAGAGAGCTCCGTGGCCTCCGGTGTCCGCAGGGTGGAGGCCCTGACAGGTCTCCGAGCCCTGCGCTGGCGGCAGGAGCAGGAGCAGATCCTCCGCGAATCCGCAGCGCGCTTCAAGAGCGTCCCGGCCGAGCTTCCGAAGAAGATCGATGCTCAGACTGCCGAGCTTCAGAAGCTGCGCCGCGAGCTCCAGCAGCTCAAAGACCAGGAGTCCGCCAAGGGTGCGGGAGACCTCCTCTCGAAGGCGGTCTCTGTCTCCGGACTCAAAGTCTTTTCTGCCCAGGTTGAGGGCGATGCCAATGCTCTCCGCAAACAGGGAGACGCCCTCCGCGACCGCGAGCCCGCCGTCGTGGCCCTCCTCGCCGCGGTCAACGGTGAGAAGCTGAGTTTCCTCTGCGTCTGCGGCAAAGACGCCGTCAAGGCAGGTGTGAAGGCGGGAGACCTGATCCGAAAGGTTTCGGCCGCAGCTGACGGCAAGGGCGGCGGCAAGCCCGACTCCGCCATGGGCGGCGGCAGCCCCGCAAAGCTGAACGATGCCCTTGCGGCACTGATCCCCGCCGTGAAAGAAAGCCTCGGCCTCTGACAGCCCGTAAGTCATACCCCCGCAGCATATCCTGCTGCGGGGCAGCCACATACATAAGCAGATCCCAAACTATACAGAAAAGGAGCAACTCTTATGACCGACTGCCTGTTCTGCAAGATCATCGCCGGCGAGATCCCCTCTGCCAAAGTCTATGAGGACGACAAAGTCTTCGCCTTCCGGGATATCAATCCTCAGGCTCCGACCCACATCCTCGTCGTCCCCAAAAACCATATCGCCTCTGCCAACGACATCACCGAATCCAACGCGGACGCTGCCGCGGCCTGCTTCACCGCCATCCCGAAGATCGCCGCAGCCGAAGGTCTGACCGAGGGATACCGCGTCATCAACAACTGCGGGGCCGCAGCCGGCCAGACTGTCATGCATCTGCACTTCCACCTGATCGGCGGCTGCACCCTGGGCGAGAAGATCGTCTGAGCGTGAGAGGCGGCTTTCGGATGAATTGCGGGCAAGTGGAACCGACATTCGGAAGAGAGCTGCCGCAGGCGCCGGACACGCCCTGTCTCACTGAGTCATGAAGAAACGCAAAAAAGAACCGGGTCTCAATTACAGCGCCGAGCTGAACCGCCTCAAGCAGGAAGGCCCGGCGCGTCTTTACCTGCTCTGGGGCGAAGAGGAATACCTCCGCGACAGCTTTCTCACCGCGATTCGGGAGCTCTGCTTCCCCGACGGCGACGAGGGCTTTCAGCACCGCGTCTTCAAGGAGGCTCAGCCGGAGCCGGATGCGGTCCGCGACGCCATCGACACCGCCCCCTTCTTCAGCGAGCGCACCCTGGTCGAGCTTCGCGATCCGGACTTCTCGAAAAGCAGCGAGGAACTGATTCCGATTCTCTCGGATATCCCGGACTGGTGTACGGTCGTCTTTCTTCTCGGCCAGAACACCGAGCCGGACGGCCGCCTGAAGTTTGTAAAGTTTCTGCGCCAGACCGGCCGCGAGATCCGCTTCACCGTGCAGGACCAGAACATGCTGCTGCGATGGATCGCCCGCCGCTTTGCCTTCTACGGCAAGGGGCTGGAGATGGAGGCCGCACAGCGCCTCATCTATCTCAGCGGCGATCAGATGAAAGCCCTGATCCCCGAGATCGACAAAATAGCCGCCTATGCGAAAGGCGAGAAGGTAACAGCAGCCGACGTCAACGCGGTAGCGAACCGGATCGCCGAGGCGGGGATCTTCGACCTGACCGACGCCATCGCAGAACGCAGGTTCAGCGAGGCTGCGGGGCTTCTGGCCGACCTGCTGGAGCAGAGGGACAGCAGCGTCCCTGCAATCCTCTCGATGCTCTCCAACCAGTTCCGCCGCCTCTTCCTGGCAAAGGAGGTCCCGGATCCGAACACCCTTATGGAGCTCACCGGTCTGAAGTATGACTTCATGGCCCGCCGTCTGATCAGCTCCGCACGGGGCTTCCGCATAGAGCAGCTCCGCCATGCGGTCTCGCTCTGCGCAGAGGCGGATTACCGGCTGAAATCCGGCGCCTCCGACGAGAAGCAGCTCCTGAAGGAGACCCTCATGCGCATCGCACTGGAGGCTGCCGATGACTGACCGGGACCGCTGCCGTCAGGACCTGCCCTCCCGGACGGAAACCTCCTCCGCCTGCTCCCGGCCGGCAAAACCGCGGATCCGGGAGGTCATCGTCGTGGAGGGGCGTTATGACCGGAACACGCTCTCACAGGTTGTGGATGCGATGATCTTCGAGACAGGCGGCTTCGCAATCTTCAACAGTCCCTCGCGGCTCTGTGCTCTGCGTACCCTGGCTGCGCGGCGTGGGCTGATTATCCTGACCGATTCGGACGGCGCCGGTTTTGTCATCCGGAACCGGCTGAAGAGCCTCCTGCCCTCTGACTGTGTCCGCCAGGCCTTTATCCCGGCAGTTCCGGGGAAAGAGAGACGCAAGGACCACCCCTCCCGTCAGGGACTCCTGGGCGTGGAGGGGATGCGCCCGGAGGTTCTCCTGGACGCTCTGCGTCTTGCCGGAGCGACAGAGGAGGAGCCCGTGGAGGAGTTTACCGCTGCGGACTTTCTGGCTCTCGGCCTCACAGGCTGTCCCGGCTCGGCTCTGCTTCGCCGCCGCCTGGCGGAATCCCTGAATCTCCCGGGGGACATCAGCCAGAGCGACCTCCGCCGCATGGTCAGCCGCATTCTGTCAGCGGAGGAGCTGAGCGAACTGGTTTCGGAACTGAGCGGACAGCCACAGACGGGCTGAGACTCTCCGACAGACCGTGAACAGAACCAGAACAGATCACCCGAAATACCACTTCGGAAGAGAGTACCGGATCCTATGAGAAAACTGTGTACTGTCTCGGTTGCTCTTGCAGCCTCCGTATTTCTGAACTACTATCTTTTCCCGGCCACGGCTTTGCCGTGGCTTGTCGGCGTCTGTGCCCTTGCTGCGCTCTGTGCGTTTGCCTTTCGGAAGAAGAAAAGAGCGGCTTACCGATTCTTTCTCTGTGCCCTCGGCCTGTGGGCAGGCTTCTGCCTCTGTCTGCTGCAGCGGGAGACGACCTTCCGCATCGCATCGGACTGGGATGAGACAGAACAGAGCGTGGAGCTCAGAGTGCTGGAGTATCCTGCAGAATCGGCAAACTATATCCGCCTCCATGCAGAGTGTACGGAGAGCCCCAGACTCGGGATCATGCTCTACGACTATCAGAAGAGGACGGGGGAGTATGAGCCGGGAGACCTGATCCGGGCCACAGCCAGATTCCGCCGGGCGGACCTACGTTACGGCGAACGGAACGACAGCTACGTCTCAAAGAACGTCTGGCTGACGGGAACGCTGCGGGAGGCGGAGCACAGCGGCGAGAGACGGAGCGACAGCCTGAGGACGGCTGCGGCCAGATGCTGCCGGAAGATCTCGGATACGGTCGGGGCGCTTTTTCCCGGACGCACGGGGATCTTCATGCGCTCGCTGATGCTGGGAGACAAATCAGATTTCTACTCAGACCTGCCGCTCTACGCCTCCATGCGCGGCGCGGGCTTCATGCATATCGTGGCTGTCTCGGGGATGCATATCGCGTTTCTGGCGGGGCTCCTGCAGCTCCTCTTCGGTGCGAGACCCCTGCCGTCCGTGATCGGTATCCTGCTGATCTGGGTTTTTGTCTTTCTGACAGGGGCCTCTCCTTCGGCAGTCCGCGCGGGACTGATGCAGAGCATTCTGCTGATGGCCCCAATCTTCCGGAGAGAGAACGACGCCCCGACGGCGCTGGCTTTCGCCCTGGCGCTGATCCTTTGCATGAATCCCTGCAGCTGCGCCAGCATCAGCCTGCAGCTCTCCTTCTCCGCCATGGCGGGGATGCTTCTGATGGCGGAGCCTCTGCGGGACGCGATGCTGCGCGCCCTCGGCATACCGGAGGACGAAGACAGCCGGAGAGAGTCCGCCTTCCGCATGCACATGAGGCGACTCCTGCGCGTTCCGGTCTCTGCCGTTGCGGCATCCCTCGCCGTGCTTGCGGCCTCGACCCCTGTGTCGGTGCTCCACTTCGGGACCCTGGCGCTCTGGTCACCGCTTACCAGTCTTCTGGGGCTCTGGGCAGTTCCTCTCTGCTTCTGCGGCGGCTGGCTCACCTGGCTGACGTCGCTTCTGTCCCTGTCTGCGGCAGGAATTCCGTGTCTCGTGACGACGGTGCTGGCAAAGTATCTGATCGGCCTGACCTCGCTGATCAGCAGCCTGCCCCACAGCCTTCTGGGGATGAGAACGCCTCAGATGCTGCTGTGGCTTGCGCTCTGCTATGCCCTCGGCTTTCTGGGCTGGCAGAACAGGCGGGCGGGAAGCCGGATGCGGGTGCTGCTGCCGATCGGCCTGGGGGCCCTGGCGCTGGCTGCGGCGATCTTTTCATCCGGTCTGCGCTACCGGAGCGGAGAAGCGGTGATCGCGGTGCTGGACGTCGGACAGGGAGAGTGTGTCTGCATGCTGTCCGGAGACGAGACGGTGATGTTTGACTGCGGCGGAACCGGTACGCTCTCGGATGCGGGAGAGACCGCAGCAACCTGGCTGGAGGGGGCGGGGAGAAGCGCGGTCGATCTGCTGGTCCTGTCCCATCTGCATACCGACCACGCGAACGGAGTGCCCATGCTGCTGGAGCTTATCCCGGTGAAGGAGATCGTTCTCTCGCCGGACGCCGACTGTGACGAGGAACTGCTGCAGCAGATTCTGGAAGCGGCGGAGAGGCACGGAACCGTGATCCATGAGCTGAGGGAGGATGAACTCCGCCAGTCTGACAGAATCCGGCTCAGCCTCTTTGCTCCGCCGGAGACCGGAAATGAAAACGAGCGCTGCATCATCAGCCTGGCCACAGCCGGGGAGTACGATATGCTGTTTACCGGGGATGCGCCCGGCGAATCGGAGCTGGCCCTGACCGCACAGCATGAGCTGCCGGACGCGGAACTGCTGGTTGTCGGGCACCACGGCTCGAGGACCTCCACCGAGCCGGTGCTTCTGGAAGCCCTGCGCGCGGAGGATGCCGTCATTAGCGTCGGAAGGAACAATTCGTACGGGCATCCGACCTGGGAGGTTCTGGAGCGGCTTCGGAGCGAGAACATGCGCATCTACCGCACCGATCTGAACGGAACGGTAGAGATCCGGGTCGCCTGAGCGCTGCAGGAATACCGAAATTGCTGAATATGGGTATCGGCTTAACTCAGCAAGGGACAAGATATAGCAACAGCCCTTGAAAGCCGAGAGAAGAGCTGCGCTGGTTGGAAGCGTCGGTTATAGCGGAAGCAGAATTCATCCAGATAAGGCTGATAGTCGCCACAGC